>JBKJQX010000220.1:0-8876 GCA_046594875.1 Vicinamibacterales bacterium | reverse complement strand
GCGTTCGCCATCCACCAGCACCAGCATGCGCGTGGAGTCCAGTCCCCGCAGCCGCGGCCGCACACCGAACGGGCCGCTGCCGACCTGCGTGATGTTCGCGACCGACGCGAGCGCGTCACCGGTCGAGAGCGGGTTCGTCTGCGCGACCGCCGCGCCCGACAGCGTCTCGACATGCAGCGGGATCGTGCGGATCTCACGTTCAGCCCTGGCCGCCGTGACACTCACTTCGGTGTTGATCACGCCAACTTCCAGCTGCACCTTCAGCGAGATCCGCTCTTCAGCGTGGGCGACCACGACGGTGCGTGCGGCTTCAGAGAAGCCCGTGCGCGTGACGAGCACGAGGAACGTGCCTGCGACAGGCGTGTCAAACGCGTACCGCCCATCCGCGCCCGTCGTGACCGTTCGTTCACGGCCGGTCGCAAGCTCACGCAGGACCACTTTCGCGCCAGGCACCACCGCGCCGGTCGCATCCGCTACCACACCACTGACGTTGGCCGCCCACGCCGACGCCGCCGAGCACAACAACGCAAGGCACACAAATATTCCGAAGATACGCGTACGCATACAACCCCCAAGGAAGAAACGAAAATCTGAAAACAGAAATCGGCAACCGAAGTTCCCAATTTCCCAAGTTCCTAATTTCCTGACTAGGCTGGGGGCGGTCTAGGTGCGAAGGGGAGGAACGACGCGGATGAAAGAGCGCCGGCCACAGCCGGCATGTCCCTGCGGGAAATCGAGAGCAGGGCTGGACGCTGTCCTCGTCGAAGGAAGGCCAGGCCGAACAGCAGCAAGGTCGCCAGTCCTGCAAGACTCGCCGTCGTCTGAGCGAGCGTGGCCACCACTTCGGGCATGGCCGGAGCCGTCAGATCGAGATCGCGCGCCAGTGCAGGTCCGTGCAGCGTGGCGGTCAGCAACCAGACGGCGATCGCCTGTCGGCTCCGAATCACCGAGATGCCGCGCCGATGCAGGTGGAACAAAGCCGCAAGTAGTGCCGCAGCGATGGCCCAGCGCGTGACCAGCGCGAGGTCGAGCAGTTGCCCTTCCCACATCTGGCTGCCAAAGAGCCAGACGTGAAATGCGACAAGCAGCGCGCCCGTCAGGGTCAGAGTCTTGCGGACCATCATCCTCACTCTACTGCAAGCGGCGGGCCAGCCTCGTTCTGGGCCTGATTACTGGAAAATATGCCCAAGGGGCGCTGATCGCGCGCAGTCGATTCGACCCAAGTGGGGAATCTTCCCCACCGATCTATACTTGGCGGTCTTCTGTCTGGAGGGACATGGCTCGTCCCGCTGTTGGATCACAGGTCTCACACTACCGCCTCGACCGCGTCCTCGGTGCAGGCGGCATGGGGGAGGTGTTTCTGGCCCGTGATCTCACGCTTGACCGTCCCGTGGCCATCAAGTTCCTGATTGAGCCCGACGACGAGCAGGGGCGGCGGCGGTTGCTGGCCGAAGCGCGGTCGGTAGCGGCGCTCGACCACCCGTCGATCTGCACGGTCCATGAAGTGGTAACTGACGAAGTCTCAGGCGACTTCATCGTCATGGCCTATGTCGAGGGCGAGACGCTGGCCACGCGGTTGGGGCGCGGCCGGATGCAGCCGTCCGAGATGCTCGCGGTGATGACGCCGTTGTTCCAGGCGCTGGCGTCGGCGCACCGGGTGGGCGTGGTCCATCGCGACATCAAACCGCAGAACATCGTCATCACGCCGTCGGGCCAGCCGAAGTTGCTCGACTTCGGCATTGCCAAGCGGATGATCTCCGAGGACCAGCCCGCCGATGCCACGACGGCCTCGCAGGTGACCGGTGATGGCAATGTCGTGGGCACATTGGCGTACATGTCGCCTGAACAGATTCAGGGACGGCCTGTGGATGCGCGAAGCGACCTCTTTTCATTGGGCTGCGTGTTGTACGAATGCCTCGTGGGAGTGCGGCCGTTCGCGGGCGCTTCGCGGGCCGAGATCATCGGCCGGTTGCTGCACGTGGATCCCGCCGCGCCATCAACCGTGGTGCCTGGCCTGGCGCCCACCTACGACACCCTGTGTGCGGATCTGCTCCGGAAGGTCCCGAGCGAACGTTTTCAGTCTGCCGACGAAGTGCTGGGGGCCATTCGCAGTCTGTCGCCGAACTATCGATCAGCAGAAACCACCCGGGCCACCGCTGCGGAGGTGCGCGGCCCGTCACGCCTCTCGCGCCGCCAGTGGATGACGTTGACGGTGGCCGCCGGCGTGGTGGCTCTCGCCGGCATGGGATGGTTCTGGCGCGGAGCCGCATTGCCAACCGCGTCGCCCGAGGCCATCCAGTGGTTCGACCGCGGCGTGGAGAAGCTGCGGGAAGGCAGTTACGCGGGTGCGCGATCGGCACTGCTTGAAGCGGTGCGGCTGAGCCCGGAGTTCATCCAGGCCCATCTGCGGCTGGCAGAAGCCAAGGCGGAGCTCGACGACAATGGCGGCGCCCAGGAAGCGCTGCTGAAGGTCAACGCATTGTTGCCCTCAGCCTCGAGGCTGCCGCAAGAGGATCAGTGGCGCCTGGAGGCTGTGCGATCGGCGGTGTTGCGTGACCACGACCGCGCGATTGCGGCGTATCGGCAGTTGGCCGACGTGTCGCCGAATACGGCCAGTGTCTGGCTGGATGTGGGCCGCGCCGAAGAGGCGGCTGGCCGTCGGGCCGCGGCCCTTGAGAACTTCGCCCGGGCCGTGAAGCTGGACGGCCAATACGCCGCCGCGCGCGTGCGCCTCGGCGTGGTGCAGTCGCAAGGCGGACAGAGCGCTGCAGCGATTGCGTCGCTCGACGAGGCGATTCGGCTCTATCAGGCGGGCGCCAACGTCGAGGGTGAGGCCGAGGCCACGTTGCGGAAAGCCGCGGTGCACAGCGCCCGTCGCGAGCTTGATGGCGCCCGGACCGCCTTGGCCCGAGTCGCGGAAATCTCGGCCGACCCACGGTATGTGTCGCTGCGGCTGCGCGCCGCGTTCGCGCGCGCGCGCCTTGCGCTGGCCGACGGCCAGTTTCAGGAAGCCGAAACCCTGTCGCGGGCGGCCTCGGACGAAGCCATCCGGGCGCGCCTGCTGACGATTGCCTCGGATGGCCTCCGCGATCTCGGCACCGCGTTGCTTGTGGCCGGACGCCGCGCCGACGCCGATGTGCAGTTCACGAAGGCCATTGATCTGGCGATTGAGCAGCGGGCGGATCGCGCCGAGATGCAGGCGCGCCTGCAGCAGGCCGCGCTGAGGTTGCAGGACGATCGGTACAAGGACGTCATTGCCATGACCGACGCCCCGTTACAGTTTTTTGCGACAGGCCGCTATGTCCGCAATGAGGCCGAGGCGAAGAGCATTCTCGCGCGTGCCCACGAAGGTCTGGAGCAGTACGACCAGGCGCGGCAACTGGCCAGTGAGGTACTCGCGCTTGCGACCTCAATCGATGATCAGGTGTTGATCGGCGTGTCGTTGGACAACCTGGCGGGTCAGGCTGAGCGCCTGGGGCAACTTCCGGAAGCCTTGGCGCTTCGCGAGCGCCTCGAGACGCTGCACCGCGAAAGATCCGACCATACGTCGCTCGGGTATGACCTGGTCAATCGTGCGGAACTGCTGATTCGTCTGGGCCGCGGCGACGAAGGCGAGGTGGCGCTGTCGGAAGTGGAGCGCGCGATCGCGACGGGCCGCGAAGCCTACAGAGGGCGCGCCCGACGGGTGGCGCTGATGCGTGCGCTCCGTGCGGCCATCGAGGGCCGCCATGGCCAGGTCGAGGCGTCTGCCAGGGTGGCGATGGGCCCGGGCGCTTCGCCCGCCAGTGACGACACCGCGCTCTTCGCCCAGATCCTGGCTGAGTACGCGCGCGCACAGGCCGGCACCAGCCGTGTGGCGGTGGCGACCATCGCGGCGTGGCCGAGTCAGGCCTCCAGGCCCTCGTTCGTCCGCGAGTGCGCCTATTGGGTGGCGCGCACCCTGCTGCTTCGTCGCGAGCCGGGACGTGCCCGAACACTCGTCGAAGACGCGTGGGGCGCCGCGCCCGTCCGCAACAATCTGGAACTGCGCTGGCGGCTGGCCGCCGTGGCCGCCCAGGCCTCCGCTGACGGCGGCACCGGAACCGGTGCTACCATGCGCACGTCTGCTCGCGATGATTTGGCTGCGCTGCTGGGGCAGTGGGCGGCACAGGGCACCCGATACGGCACCCGGCCCGATCTCGCGCCACTGATGAGAGAGACGAAAGGTACTTCATGAGAGCTTCTTCCGTTCGTATTGTTTCCGTGTTGCTGCTGCTGATCGTGCTGGGTGTGATTCAGGCGACCCGCGGGTCTGCGGCCCAGGACCTGGATGAGGATCGTCCTCCCATCATTGTCAGCGGTGGTTCGGTCATCATTCAGTCGACCGGCGCCTGGACCAGCGAAGGCGGCAAGCGCTTCAGGCAACGCGACGGCCGGCGCCGAAGCGTCAGGCTGTTCATGGCGACAACGGGGTCGTGCCGCGTTGAGGGCAGGAACATTGTGGTGACCTACGGGACGAATTCGATCCGGCTCGGCCCGATCCGCACGGCGGAGTCGGGCAGAGACGATGCCGAACTGGAATTCCCGGCCGACGCGGATGTGACAGAGACCACCCCGGGAACGCTGAGAGTGGCGACAACCGATCCGCTCGTGAGTGTGTCGAGCGGCCGGGACAGGTGCGCCGTGTCGGGCAACATCACCATTCGCCAGATCCGCTGAGGCATCAACTGACTGGGCGCGGCCGCCGACACTTTCGCCTGCGGCCGCGCCCCACGCCTTTTCTCCGTCGATCAGCGACCGCCGCGCCGCTTCGCTTTCTGCTCGGGCGTCAAAATCGTCTCAACATCCGCTCGCGCCTTCTCGTGGATGCTCTTGATCTGCGCTTTCTGATCCTCGGTCAGGTCCAGTCCGCGCAACCCGAAACCAGGCCCGCCACGTCGGCCCACGCCACCGGGTCCGCCCGGACCGCGGCCACGCATGGCGCCCTGCGGCCCGCGCCGAAATCCCGGGCCCTGTCGCACGCCCTGTCCCTGGATACCGATGCCGCGCCCCGGGCCGCGCTGCGCCATGTTCACTCCGGGGCCCGCCCCGCGCTGTGCCTCCGGCCCCGGTCCCTGTGCCGAGACCACTGCACCCACGACCGCCAACACGGCCACACCAACCATCGCCAATGTGCGCTTCATACCCGCTCCTTTCGCGATCGGGGAAGTGCTCGATCGCTTCTATGGACTGAGACTCGCGTGGCACCGACGTTATTCCTGGACACGCGCATTCCTGAGCGCGCGCCCTTGACCCGAACGCGGGAGCGTAGCTACTCGTGTAACCCGGACGACTCAGAACGCAACGGTCAGCCGAACACCACGGTAGGTCACCGCTCTGGACGTGCCGTCCGGCAACGTGACCCTGAACTCGCGGGTCACGCCCGCGCTGGTTGCGCCAGCCGGCGTCCCAGGCACGAGCGTGAGCTGGCGCGTGCGATCGTTCCACGTCATCCGAATCCACTGGCCACGGCCGGCCAGATATTCCTGGCTGATCCCGTCGTCGTCATAGAGCGTGAACTCGCCGTTGGCGCCGGGGTAGACACGGAGGGTCGTCGGTTCGGTCGCGGGCTCGGCTGTGTACTGTCGCACGGGGTCGAATGGCACAATCGCGCCGGCGCGCACGTAGATGGGCATCGTCTCGAGCGAGACCGGGCGTGACACGGTTCGGCCACCGGCGACGCGCTCGTTCGTCCACCAGTCATACCAATCACCGGTCGGGAGGTAGACGTCACGCATGGTCGCGCCTGGCTTGAATACCGGCGCCACGAGCAGGTCTCGGCCCCACAGATATTCCGTCCCAATGCCGCGTGCGCGCACGTCGTCGGGATAGTGCAGCCAGAGCGCTCGCATGAGGGGCAGGCCCAGGTCGCGCGCCTCGCGCGCCAGGGTGTACGTGTACGGCATCAACTGATAGCGAAGCTCGGCGTACTTTTTCGCCACCGGTTCGATGGCGGAGTTATTCAGTTCAGAAGGCAGGATGTTGCGGCGATCGCCTTCCGGCGGCGCCGTGTTGTTGTTGCCGTACTCGAGCGGACCGAGGTTATCGAGGCCCCAGCCCCAAGGCAGCCGCGTCTGCCAGACGCGTCCGTGTGAGCGGAAGGATCCACAAAACGCCGCGAACTGGAACCAGCGTGCGTACAGCTCTCCGGTGAGTTCCCGGTTGGGGTAGAAGCCGCCGATGTCCGAGCCCCAGTAGGGCCCGATGCTCAATGAGTAGTTGAGGCCGACAGCGATCTGCGCTTCGAGCGTCTTCCAGGATGTTTCCGTATCACCCGACCAGACCCAGCCGCCCCACTGCGCGATGCCCGGAAAGCCGTTACGCTGCAGGCTCCACGGCCGCACGTTTGGTGTGGTGGAGAGGTGGCCCTGGTAATAGAGCTTGAACCGCGCCAGACGTTCGAACAGATTGAACCAGTCGCCCTCGTCCGGCCAGAAGGCGTCGATACCCGTCTTGACGAGACCGACGTGTTGCTGCCAGTAGCTCGGAATGTTCGCGTCATTGATCGTGGGCAATGTGTCGCGGTCCCACGGCACCATGTGCACCACCACCTTCACGTTGCGTGCGTGCATGTCGGCCAGGACGGTGGTGGGGTTGCGCGTGAAGACATCGGGGTTGAACTCGAATGACGGCTGACGGGTGTTCCATCCGACCGGTGCGAAACCGGTGCCCAGGTAGATCACCGCATCAAGCGGAATACGTTTCGACCGGAACATGTCGATGATCCCCAGCATCTGCGCGTCGTCTTTCAGCGTGCGATGCGACTGCATGTAGCCGAGCGCCCACTTTGGCGGCATGACGGCCGGGCCCGTGATGACGGCAAAGTCTTTCATCGCCGCCGCAGGCTCATGCGCATCGAAGACAAAGACGTCGTAAAGGCCCGGCACGTAGGTCTCGGCCGGTGGCAAGCCTTTGCCAAGCGCCTGCTGCTGATTTCCTTCGGTCTGCGGCGCACGTTCGGCTTCGGTCGGCGGCCGCGGTGTGAACACACCCCGGGCGGCATCACGCATGTCCACGTGCACCCACGGCGTAGCCACGAACAAACCCCACCCGCGCGTGCCCATCAAAACCGCAGCCGGGTTGCGCGAGCCATACATGTCGCTCTGCCAGCGGGGCTCCATCGTGTCGAGCGCGCCGCGGCGATCGAACTGGACAGGCTGTTCGCGCCAGGGCGAACCCTGCGCGGGTCTGGGGCCACCTTCGCCCAACCCCAGCACCGGATGTTCGTCGACCTTGAACGCCAAGGTCCCGTCAGCCTCGAACACCAACTCCTGCACCAACTGACCCGCGGCGTTGGTCACCGTCACTGTGAGCGGCGATGGCCGAACCGCAACCTGCAGCCGGCCCACCCGTTGCTGCATCGGTTTTGCCAGGCTCCGGATGCGGATGACTGGTGCCGGGTACGCCCGGTCCACCACCGCCGGCGTGGCGGGAAAGTCTGCCTTGAAACTGACGGGCTTGAGCGTGACACGCAGCGACCGGTCGCCGGCCACGCGAATTTGGAGCTCAGCCGGTTGACCTGCAGTGGTCAGCGCCGACTGCGTTGTGGCCGCCTGGCCGGCAAGAGCCGTGATGACAACAATCGTGTGCAGCAATCGCATAACGTGAACCCCGGCCCATTCTACGCGTTGCGATTGGTGTGGCGAACCGTGTTGCAGAAACTGCAATGTTCTCTGAGCCGGCGGGCAAACCGCGCCAGTCTGAGCCCGTCCGAACTCGGCACGATTCGTGCGAGGCACAGAAGCGCTTGTCCACATAGGGTGGACGACGGTATGGTAAGGGCGATCGCGTGGAAACAGTTCAAGAGCGGGTAGCGTACCTTGACGGGAAAGTTGAGGAACAGGGGCACATGGTGAGCGACCTCCGGCAAGACATGTTCGCATTGCGGAACGACGTGAATCAGCGGTTCCTGCACCTGGAGCAGAAGATGGACCGCCGCTTTGAGCAGGTCGATGTCCGATTGGATTCCATCGATGCCAAGATGTCGAAGCACTTCATGTGGCTTGCGGGAATGCTGATGACCGCGCTCATCGCCATGCTTGGCACGCTGGGCGCCGTCGTCGCAGGGGCCATGGGTCGCTAGTCGGAGTCCAAAGTCTTCGTCAGGCTCAGCTCACCCCGTGAAGCCGAGCCAGGACCGGCCTTGTCCCGACGGGATCGTCCTGTAGCGATTGGGTGGCGACTCGTTGTGTCAGCTCTCCGGCTCGACGACGCGGGAAAAACGCTTTTCCAGGGTCATCGTCCGCGGTCTGGTGTGGGGGCCCCCATCCCCACACGCAACGGGCATTCGCGTCGAGAAACAAGAACAGGCGGTGTTTAGCGGTCATCGGTGTGACCAGAAACCTCCTCAATCCTGTAACGGCTGTCCGAAACTCGCTCCGGGGTTCTGCAAACACCCACCAACGCTCTCGGTAGCTCGCGCGCGCGCGTACCCTTCGGCCTGGCTTCGCGCGCAGCAGCGCCTCGTCAAAGCCCTTCACCGCGTTCAGCTTGATCTTCTTGGCTTCGAGTACGAAGCAGCCGCGACGATAAAGGTCGATGATGTAGCCTGACGAGTCCGATCCGTCACCTTGGCGGAACTGAACCCGGCGCTCGAAGGCGTACGCGTTGTCACGCGTGTCCTCGGCCGCCGGGTCGGGCCGAGGCAAGTCCAACAATGCCGCCAGTTCGGTCAGAAACAGCTGGTAGTTCGCCCGTTCGCTTCCACCTGCCGCCTGCCAGCGGGTGATGAACGGGTCAACGGTGTCGGACATGAAGGGCCAAGTCTATCGCGGCATTGGAGGCTCAGGCCGCGCTACGTACGGGGTAGGCAGGCCCCCCAGGACCCAGGACCCAGGACTCTGGACTCTGGACCCTGG
>JBKJQX010000080.1:0-2816 GCA_046594875.1 Vicinamibacterales bacterium | reverse complement strand
ATCCGCCTGCTCGCCGCGGAAACCCTGAGCTTGCCGACTTCACCCTACCGGTTCATCGACACCCACGTCGATTATCGCGAGGCGGTGGCGGCGATCGGCCTGCCTTGCGTGGTCAAGCCGGTGATGTCGTCTTCCGGCAAGGGCCAGAGCACCCTGCGCACGCAAGCGGATATCGATCCGGCCTGGGAGTACGCCCAGACCGGTGGCCGCGCCGGTGCGGGCCGGGTGATCGTGGAAGGCTTCGTCGATTTCGATTACGAGATCACCCTGCTGACCGTGCGCCACGCCGGCGGGACTTCTTTCTGCGATCCGATCGGGCATACCCAGGAACACGGCGATTACCGCGAAAGCTGGCAGCCACAACCGATGTCGGCGCTGGCATTGCAGCGATCACAGCAGGTCGCCCGGACCATCACCGACGACCTTGGTGGCTGGGGTGTGTTCGGCGTGGAGTTGTTCGTGAAAGGCGACGAGGTCTGGTTCAGCGAAGTCTCGCCGCGTCCGCACGATACCGGCCTGGTCACGCTGGCCTCGCAGGACCTGAGTGAATTCGCGCTGCACGCGCGCGCGATCCTCGGGCTGCCGGTGCACGCCGATAAAAGCGGCGCGATCCGCCAGCTCGGTCCCTCGGCGTCCTGTGCGATGCTGGCCCAGGGCCATGGTGTGCCGGTGTTCTCGAATGTGGAAGCCGCCTTGCAGGAACCGGATTCCGCGTTGCGTCTGTTCGGCAAGCCACGTGTGGAAGGGCAGCGCCGGGTCGGCGTGACCCTGGCGCGTGGCGACAGTCTGGATGCTGCGCGCAGGATCGCGTACGCTGCGGCCGCGGCGATCATCATCGAACTGGAATGACAGGGGAGAAGTGCAATGAATGGAAGTGACGGTTACGCGGTGTTCTTCTTCCCGCCCGCGCTCGAAGCGCTGGGCGAGGCGATCAAGCCCTATCTGGTCGAAGGCCCCGCCGGCGCGCATGTGCTGTGCAAGGAAATAGACACCGCGGGCGCGTTGATCGAGATGACCCTGGAAGTGCCCGCTGCCGACGGCAAGGTGGGATTGGTCGAGTTGATGGTGCCAACCAGCATGGTGCGCATGATCGTGTCGGCGCACAACGATGGTGGTTTTGGTTTCGGCCCGCGCAAGGCAGCTCCCCTCCTGGACGCATGATGCGCCGCATCGCCATGTAGGAGCGCCCCATGGGCGCGAGCTTTTCGTCAATGCCCAAGCAAGAGCTCGCGCCCATGGGGCGCTTGTGTCTGCTTTCTGCCCTAGTCTTGGGTGGAGAGCGATGTGCGGCACGCCGAAATGGCGCAGTGTTCGAGCACGTGTAGGAGCCAGGGCGGCCGCACATCGACCTCGTTCCCTAAGCCCGAACAGTTGAACGAGCCTGAGCTCGAACTTCACAAGCGTGGGCAGGAGCGAGGCGGCTCTCTCCTCCCACAGTTTACGGAAGTTCAACACATGAAGACCTGGATCGGCATTGATGTCTCCAAAGCCACCCTGGCAGTTTGCCTGTTACCCCAGCAACTGCCCTTGGCCTGTTCCAACGACCCCGTCGGCCATGCGCAATTGCTAGCCCACCTGCAAGGCCTGGACATCGGCAATGTGCTGCTGGAAGCCACCGGCGGTTATGAGCGGCCGGTGATGGATGCGCTGGCCCGGGCCGGGATCCCGGTCACCCGCATCAATCCCCGTCGCGCCCGTGCCTTCGCCACGGCCTTGGGCAAGACGGCCAAGACGGACCCCATCGACGCCGCCTTGCTGGCCCGCATGGCCGAACTGGTGCAGATGCCCGTGCCGGCTCCGGAGCCTGATCGCGACGAGCTGCGGGCGCTGGTCCAGCGCCGTGAACAGCTGGTCCAGCAGCGCGACGACGAACGTCGTCGCCTGCACCAGGCCACCTCACCCCTGGTCCGCGACGACCTGGTCGAACACATCGGCCAGTTGCGTCTACGCATCAATGCCACAAGCCGGGCCATCGTGCAGGCCCGGCAACGCCTTGACCACGTCCTGGGCAACCGGCTCCTGGCCATCGAGGGCATTGGCGAGGTCACGGCCGCCAGCCTGCTGGCCTATCTGCCTGAACTGGGGCAACTCGATCGTCGGCAGATCGCAGCACTGGCCGGACTTGCCCCCTACAACGTCGACAGCGGGCAACACAGCGGCAAACGGCGTATCCGGGGTGGACGCAGTCCAATCCGCCGCGTCCTCTACATGGCCTGCTGGTCCGTCATCCGCAAACAGGCCGACTTCAAGGCGCGCTATGACCGACTACGGCAAAAGGGCAAGTGCGCCAAGGTCGCCATCACCGCCTGCATGCGCGTCCTGCTCGTCCGACTCAACGCCATGGTGCGCGACAACACTGAATGGAAATGTGCAGGAGCATGAGAAGACAGTTGCTCATACGCGGCAGGCATGGCGCGTGATCCCCAACCTGCCTAAGCTGTCTTCCAGGATCTGTTCCCTGCAAAGGAAGTGAAGGATGTCCGTCCCTCCTGCCACGCTCCCATCGAGCACGCTCTCAAGCGTGTTCCGCTTCGACTCGGCGCTGGTCCGCACCCCGGCCCGTTCGGTGGTCCGCGGCCTGCGCGCCGATGATCGCGGTGACCCGACTTATGAAGGCGTGAGGGACGAACACGACGCCTACGTCGCGGCACTGCGCGCGGCGGGCGTGCAGGTCACGGTACTTCCGGCGCACGAAACCTTTCCCGATTCGCTGTTCGTCGAAGACCCGGCGCTGGTGTTTGACGAAGGCGCGATCCTGCTGCGTCCCGGTGCCGACTCCCGTGCTGGCGAAGTGGCGGAAATCGCACCGACCCTGC
>JBKJQX010000047.1:0-24759 GCA_046594875.1 Vicinamibacterales bacterium | reverse complement strand
AAAAAGACGTCGGGTGTCTTTTTCGACGAAAAAGACACCCGACGTCTTTTTCAGAACGCCTCCGAGCTCATTGCAAACGCCGCGCTCGCCACTTCGGGCCCCTCCGCCCAGTTCGTCGAGATCGACGACGTGCGCTACTCGCACGTCGTCGATCCGCGGACGGGCTGGGCCCTGACGTCCGGCGTCTCCGCCCACGTGATCGCCGCCGACGCGGCTACGGCCGACGCGCTGGCCACGGCGGCCACCGTGGCCGGCGCGCGCGGCCTCGACGCCATCCGCGCCCGCTTCCCGGAGGCACGCATTTATCTCGTCGAATCGGTAGGCGGCACCGCCGCAGTGCGATAACCTCTGCGACATGAAGAAGGTCTTGATTGCGTGTCTGCTGGCGCTGGCCGCCGCCACGCCGCAGGCGCAGATGGCTGGGCCGCGATTCGAGTGGATTCAGCTCTTTAATGGCAAGGACCTGACGGGTTGGACGCCCAAATTCTCGAAACACGAACTCGGGGTCAACCTGCACGACACCTTCCGCGTCGAAGACGGGCTGCTCAAAGTCCGTTACGACAAATGGACCACCTTCGCCGGTGAGTTTGGCCACCTGTTCTACAAGGATGCATTTTCGTTCTACCTGATTGCGGCCGAGTACCGGTTTGTCGGTGAGCAGTCGCCCTCGGCCGGTCCCGGTCTGGGATGGGCCGTGCGCAACAACGGCCTGATGCTGCATTCGCAGGCGCCGGCCACGATGGTCAAGGACCAGGACTTTCCGATTTCAATCGAAGTGCAGCTTCTGGGCGGGCCGGGAAATGGCTCACTGCGGTCCACCGCGAATCTCTGCACGCCCGGCACACACGTAATGATGCGCGGCCAGTTGCGCACAGCGCATTGCACCAACGCCAAGTCCAAGACCTACGATGGCGATCAATGGGTGCGAGTGGAGGTGCTGGTGCAGGGCGACGAGGTCATCCGCCACATCATCGAGAATGAAACGGTCCTCGACTACGAGAAGCCCCAGATCGGCGGCGGTAACGCATCGCCGACCGACCCAGCGGTCAAGAAAGACGGCACTGCGCTCACCGAAGGGTTCATTGCCATTCAGTCGGAAACCGCGCCGACCGACTTCCGGAAGATCGAACTCGTGAATCTTGAAGGCTGCGCCGACCCAAAGGCCGCCAACTACAAGTCCTACATCATCAAGGCAAATACGGGGATGTGCCAATACAAGTAGGGAAGTTAGGAACTGGGGCTTGTCCGCCGTAGCTCCGGAAGGAGCGAAGGTGGAAAGTTAGGAAGTGGGGACGTGATGGCGGATCGGGTACTGGGCGTTGGGCTCGTTGGCGTGGGATGGGTGGCGGCGCAGCACCTGCAGGCGTTCAAGGGTAATTCGCGTACACGGATCGTCGCGCTGTGTGGACGGAACGAAGGCCGTGCGCGCCAGAAGCTCGCTGCCGCCGGCGTGCGCGTACCTGAGGCCAGGTTCACCACGCGGTATCGCGACCTGCTGACCGCTCCAGACATCGACATCATTGCGATCGCGACGCCGAACCATCTCCATGCCAGCCAGGCCGTTGCCGCGGCCCGTGCCGGCAAGCACCTGTTGCTCGAGAAGCCGACGGGACTCGACCACGCCGAGTTGAAGCAGATTCGTCAGGCGGTGACACGGTCAGGCGTGCGCACCATCGTGTCGTTTGAGCTGCACTACAACCCGTATCTCCGTTTCGCAAAATGGCTGCGTGAAGAAGGCTGGTTGGGCCGGCTGGTGTTTGCGAGGTTCCAGTACCTGTCACGCGTCACCGATTGGTACTCCGGCTGGTCGTGGGTCCGAACGAACAAGAGCGGCCGTAGCCACCTGCTGGCAGCCGGGTGCCATGCCGTAGATGCACTCCGGTGGTGCACCGGTCTTGAAGTGATCGACGTTTCGGCGTTCCACACAAAGGTGACTCGCGGTTACCAGTGGCCCACCTCAATTGTGGTAAACGTGACAATGGACTCGGGCCGAAAGACGGCTCCGGTCTTGGCCCAATTGACCAGTTCCACCGACCTCCAGTTGCCGTACACTTTCGGCGTCGAGATGATGGGAGACCGCGCGTCGCTTCGAGACGACTTGATTCTGTGGAACGAGGTACCTGTGGACCTGGCCGCCCTGCGCGCGGCCTGCCCGTTTGACGATGTGGCGTTTGAGGAAGTGAAGACCCAAACAGGCGCGTCCGCCATCAAGATCAAGACGGCGATGCCCGGATCGGCTGACGTGGCGCACCACCCGTTTCAAGGCGAGATCGACGAACTCGTGGCTTGCATCTTCGAGGATCGCGAGACCCACCTGAATGTCCATGACGCGGAGTTGACGATGCGTGTGTGCATCGCGGCAGACCGATCTGCGGCCCGGCACGGTCGGCCCGTGCGGGTGTAGGGTTGAAGGAGCGTGTGATGACGACGAACTGGACCCGGAGACAATTTCTCACCTCCACCGTAGCCGGCGTGACCGCGCTGCCCGTTGCGCGCGCGTTGGCGTCGGCGCAGGCTCCGCAAGCGGCTCCGCTCTTCAAGATCTCGCTGGCGCAGTGGTCGCTGCACAAGGAACTGGGCGCGAAGCGGCTGGACCACCTCGACTTTGCGAAGACGGCCCGGCAGGATTTCGGCATCGAGGCCATTGAATACGTGAACAGCTTCTTCAAGGACAAGGCGCGCGACGCCGCGTACCTCAAGGAAATGAACACGCGGGCCGCTGGTGAAGGCGTCACCCAGCACTTGATCATGTGCGATGGCGAAGGCCAGTTGGGTGATCCGGATGCAGCCAAACGCGGCGTGGCTGTCGAGAACCACCGGAAGTGGGTTGAAGCCGCCAGGACTCTGGGGTGCGTCACCATCCGGGTGAACGCGGCCAGCGCGGGGAGTTTCGACGAACAGCAGAAACTGGCGGCCGATGGCCTGAGGCGATTAACGGAGATCGGCGCGTCCATGGACATCAACGTGGTGGTCGAGAACCACGGGGGGCTGTCGTCAAACGGACAATGGCTTGCCGGTGTCATGAAAATGGTCGGGCACCCGCGGTGCGGCACCCTGCCGGACTTCGGTAATTTCTACGAATACGACCGCTACCAGGGCGTGGCAGACCTGATGCCGTTTGCCAAAGCAGTGTCAGCCAAGACCCATGACTTCGACGAGGTCGGCAACGACACCAACAAAGACTACCGGCGGCTGATGAAGACCGTGCTCGATGCCGGCTTTCATTCATGGGTCGGCATTGAGTACGAGGGATCGAAGATCCCTGAACGTGAAGGCATCGCCAAGACCAAACAGCTACTTGAACGCGTGCGCGACGAGTTTGCGCGCGCCCGGACGGGAGTGTCCCATGACTGAGTCGAAATCACGTCGCGAATTTCTGCGCAAGGCGGCGGCTGCCGCAGCGCTGGCCTCTGCGTTCGGTGAGTCCGCGCGCGGCGCGGGGTCTGATCCGGACGACGATCTGGAGCCGATTCCGCAGGCGCAGACCCGGGCGCCAATTGGCGCAGACGGTGTAGTCAACGTTGGCGTCATCGGCACCGGTGGTATGGGCACCGGCCACTGCGACGCACTGGCGCGGTTTGCCGCCGAGTCGAAGTCCATTCGCGTCGCGGCGCTCTGCGACCTCTGCGATCCGCGCGTACAGAACGCCAAGACGCGCGTGGACAAGGCGCAGGGTGGGGATGTGCAGACCTATCGGCGTCACGAAGACCTCCTGGCACGGCCCGACATCCACGGCGTGTTGATTGCGTCGCCGGAACACTGGCACGCGCGGCTGGCCGAGGATGCGATCAAGGCCGGCAAGGACGTCTACGTCGAGAAACCGATGACCATCAACCTCAAGGACGCCCTGCGCCTGAGGAAAGTGGTCAAAGCCAATCCCGGCGCCATCGTCGTCGTCGGCACCCAGTTCGTCATGACGCCCAGTTACATGGCTGCCGAGACGCTGGTGAAAGAGGGCGCCATCGGCAAGCCGGTCTGGAGCCAGACCAGTTATTGCCGGAACTCGAAGACCGGAGAGTGGAACTACTACGCACTTGATCCGGCCTGGAAGCCGGGCGAGAACCTCGACTGGGAACGCTGGTGCAAACCCCTGGGCAAGGCGAAGTGGAACCCCGAGATCTACGCGCGCTGGCGCCGGTACAAGAAGTACTCGTCGGGCATCATCGGCGACCTGCTGGTGCACCACGTCACACCCACGCTCAAGGCCCTGAGTGAAGTGGGCTGGCCGGTGAAGGTGGTGGCCACCGGCGGCCACTACATCGACAAGGCCATGGAGAACCCTGACCAGATCAACATCAATGTGGAGTTCGAACACGACCACTCGATGATGATTGCCGGGTCCACCTGCAATGAGCTGGGCGTGGAGCGAATCATTCGCGGGCATAAGGCCAACCTGTTTGTGGGCGGCCGCAACGCGGTGATTCGTCCTGAGCGCATCTGGGCTGATGAGATCGAAGAGCGCGAGATTCCCCCGCCGCCCGGACCGGTGCTCGATCCGCAGGAGGCGCTGCGTCGCCACTGGATCGACTGTATTCGCACGCGGCAGGCGCCGCGAAGCGATGTGGAGCTGGGCACCAAGGTCATGGTGATCGTGGACCTCGCGCAGCGGTCGTTTTGGGAAGGCGGCGCATTTGGCTTCGATCCGCGCAGTGGAAAGGTCAATCGGCTCTGACCGATCGGATTCTGCGGCTCGCCACGGCCGCGATGGGTACGCGCTTCGAGTTGGCGATCGTGATCGACGAGTCGCAGCCCTCGATGACTCATCTGCGCGCGTTGGGGGAGTTGGCCCTGCGCGAAATCGAGGACTGGCATCAGCGCCTCACGCGTTTTGAGCCTGACAGCTGGCTCTCGCACGTCAATCGCACGGCCGCTGACGAACCGGTGCCGCTCGATGACGAGATATATCCCTTGTTTGCCGACGCGATCACGGTGTGGCGCGATTCCCGCGGCGCGTTCGACATCGCGCGGGGTCATGGCGCGGCCCTCGTGTTGGACCCGGGCACACAAACGCTGCGATTCCTGCATGACCGTGTGTCTCTCGATTTGGGCGCCATCGGGAAAGGTCACGCCCTGGATTGCGCCGCGCGGTGTTTGCGGGCGCACGGCGTGACGCGCGCATTCATACAGGGTGGCACCAGCAGCGGGATGGCCATGGGGGCGGCCCTCGACGGCTCGCCGTGGCGGATCGGCCTGTCGTCCACCTCGGTCCCAGCCGAGAGTGACACGGTGATCGATCTTGCTGATTTGTCTTTCTCGGTGTCTGATGACGGAAGCCAGCCCGGCGCACCGGGCGGTAGGCACATCGTGGACCACAGGCAGGCCAGTGGCGTGCGCGCGCTGCAGGCGGCGCGACGGGTGGTGGTGACCGGGCCGTCCGCGCGGTTGACCGACGCCTGGTCCACGGCGCTGGTCGTCTTGGGTGAAGTGCCGCCGGCGTTTCCCACGGGATATGCCGCACGTTTTGTTGGGAAGGACCGTTGATGGCTCGAACTCCTCACGACCGGCGAACATTCATCACACGCACCGTCGGCGCCCTCGGCGGTCTGGCGCTGCTGCCGTCGCCGTCGCTGCTGCTGCCGCGCTTGTTGGCCCAGGCGAAGTCCGTCCGTGTCGCGGTGATTGGCACGGGTCGCCAGGGTCGCGCGATCCTTACCGAACTCCAGAAGATTCCCCAGGTGGACGTGGCGGCGATCTGTGATCGTTCGGCCGCGCGGCTCGAGAGCGCGCGTGCACGCGCGCCGAAGGCCGCGGTGTTTCAGGACCACCGCGCGCTGCTTGACGCGTCACCGGACATCACGGCCATCATCGTGGCCACGCCCACCCATCGGCATCGCGCCATCGTCGAAGATGTGATTGCCGCGGGCCGGCACGTGTTCTGCGAGTCTCCGCTGGCCTCGACGGTTGAAGACTGCGACGCGATGGCGGCCGCGGCCACGTCGGCGAAGACCGTGTGCCATGCCGGGTTCCAGGGCCGGTCCAATCCCACGTATCGCCGCGCGCAGCCGCTGGTGCGATCGGAGCTTCGTGATCTGGTCTCATGGTTCGGGCAGTCGCACCGCAAGACGACATGGCGCTTTCCGGCCGGAGCCGGCGAGACTGAGCAGGAGGCGAACTGGCGCCTGGACCCTGCGGTGTCAACGGGCCTCGCCGGTGAAGTCGGCGCGCAGCAGATGGACGTCGCGGCGTGGTGCCGCGGCACGTACCCAAGCCGGGTTACCGGGCGCGGCGGCGTACGGCTCCACAAGGACGGGCGCACAGTGGCCGACACCATCGAGGTTGACCTGACCTGGGATGACGGAGTCGGTATGCGGTATCAGGCGACGCTGGCCAATTCCCACGGTGGCGCGTTTGAACTCGTGCATGGCATCAACGGGTCGATCCGTTTCGCATGGACCCACGCGTGGCTGTTCAAGGAGGCCGACGCGCCCACGCAGGGATGGGAGGTGTATGCCACCCGCCAGCAGGTCATGGACCAGGAAGGGATCGTGCTCATTGCCAATGCCACACAGTTGGCCGAACAAGGGCAGTTGCAGGCGGGCGCAGGGTTGCCACACCCCTCGCTGTATTACGCGCTCATGGATTTCCTGAAGAGCGTGACCGAGAGCGCCCCAGTGGCCTGTTCCTTTCAGGATGGGGCCCGGTCTTCAATTGTTGGAATCCTCGCGAATCGCGCGGTGACGACCGGCGAGGTCGTACGTTCTAGCCAGCCGTGAGCGCACTCGGTGGCCATGACCATCCAGATCGCGAACGCGACGGAGCAGGAGCGGTATCAGGACGAACTGCGGGACCCGCGGCGGTGTTGCTCTGGTTAACTTCAGCAAAGCCCGGAGAGCATCCTTTGGCACTCTGGAGGGTCCAGGGTCCAGGGTCCAGTCCGCGTGGAGTGTGCCGCCCGGCACAGATCGTGTCGGTCTGTTCCCGATTACAATCGGACTGTCATGAAATGGCAAGGACGACGCGAGAGCAGCAACGTTGAGGACAGGCGGGGCGTTTCGGGTGGCATGCGCGCCGGAGGCCTTGGCATCGGCGGACTGGTGCTGTTGTTGGCGGTGTCGTACTTCACCGGGCAGAATCCGGCTGACCTGATGTCGGGCCTTGACCAGTCAGGCTTATCCACCGGTGCGGAACAGCCAACGGGTCCGCCGATTGACGACGAGGCCTCGAAATTCCTGAAGGTCGTGCTTGCCGACACCGAAGAAGTGTGGGCGACGGTGTTTCAGGAGCAGGGGAATCGATACGAGCCGGCCAAGCTCGTGTTGTTCACGGGGGCCACGCAAAGTGCCTGCGGCGTTGGACAGGCTGCGATGGGCCCGTTCTACTGTCCTGCCGACCGTCAGGTGTACCTCGACATCTCGTTTTTTCAGGAACTCGACCAGCGATTCGGCGCACCCGGTGATTTCGCGCAGGCCTACGTGGTGGCGCACGAAGTGGGGCACCACATCCAGACGTTGACGGGCGTGTCAGCGCGTGTGACAGCGGCGCAGCAGCGCGCGAGCACCACTGAGGCGAACGCGCTGTCGGTTCGTCAGGAATTGCAGGCCGACTGTTACTCCGGAGTCTGGGGACACTACGCAGCGCGCAGGGGCCTGGTGGAAACCAACGACGTTGAAGAGGGCCTGCGGGCGGCTGCGGCCATCGGTGATGACCGGCTGCAACGTCAGTCACAAGGCCGCGTGTCACCCGAGTCGTTCACGCACGGGTCATCCGCGCAGCGCGTGGAGTGGTTCCGCCGCGGGCTTGAGGGCGGCCGGATGGACGCCTGCGACACCTTCCAGCGCTAAGCTCCCGTGCCGGTTCCGCCAGCACCGCGTCGTCCGCCCGATTCGCCAGAGCAGAAGTCTCCCGTCAACACGCCGGTTGACGTGTGTCCCGTGTGCAGCGAATCCACCGACCTCGCGCTGGTGAAGGGATGCCTGCGCTGCTTGCGCTGTGGCTTCAAATGGGACTGCAACGGCTGGTAGCGGGTTATCGAATCGCAACGGCCATTAGGGCAAGCGTCAGCCCGCTGATGCCGATCACCGACCAGCCAATCTGCCTCAGGTGAGTGGCCCGCACTGGTGAACACACCAGTGCCACAAAGGTCACCAACGCCGGAATGGGAATCGTGAGCGCGAGATCTGGCACATGCCCGGCACGTGCGAACGACCAGACCACCAGCGGTGTCGCCATGCCCAGCAGCCATCCGAGCGCCAGCGCGCGACTGACCGGGCGCCGCGTGCTGCGCGCGATGACCAGATGCACGGCACACGTGGCCACGCCGAAGACGCCGGTCCAGATCAGCCAGATCGCCGCCGCGACAGGAAGCGCCAGGCCGCCGGCAAGCGCCACCGGGACGCACCAGCTGCTGAGCGTAAGGGCCGCCATCAACTCACCCGCCATCGTGCGTTCCCGGCCCAACCAGGCGAGCGCGAGAGACGCGACCGCCAAACCAGCGGCGACGCCGACGGCCGTCAAGGTCGCAGAGGTGAGGGAGGGCGCAGCCCACGCGGCGCCGAACAGGCCGACGCCGCCGAAGATGGCGACTGATCGCCAGGCCGCGGCGTGGGCGTCGCGTTGCGCCCGGACACCACGGGCGCCAGAGAGGACCGAAAATCCTTCGTGCGCCAGGAAGCCGCCCACCGCCAGCAGCGACAGACCCCAGGCCGCACGCCCTGGCTGTGCCAGAAGCAGCGCGGACATCAGGGGAAACAGCAGCTCCCCGTAGGTGCCGTGTTCACGGGGCCAGAGGATCTTCGCGCTCGTGGCAGCCACGTGTCTATGTTGTGCCAGAACCTGACGGAACTTTAGGCGCCGGGTCGCCGTCTGAGCACATGTCCAGATTGGACATGTCCGAAATTATGACTACCGAACCGCTGAAACCCGCCGTCTTCCATATCCTGCTCGCGCTGGCCTCCGGTGACAGTCACGGCTACGCCATCATGCAGACCGTGCGCGATCAATCAGGGGGTCGCGTGCCGCTGCAGACCGGCTCGTTTTATCGCCACCTGAGCCGTCTGATCGACCTTGGCCTGGTTGCAGAAGCGCCGACGCCGCGTCAGGTTGAAGACCCACGACGGGGCACACACTACCGCCTGACGCCACGTGGCCGGCAGGCGCTGGAACTGGAGCGACAGCACTTGTCGGCGCTGGTCACCTCGATGAATGCCGTCAGGAAGGGCACGCTGTGAGTACTGAAAGGTGCTACCGCGTGTTGTTGTGCGCCTACCCGCCGAAATACCGCGAGCGGTTTGCCGGCGCGATGCTTGAGACCTTTGCGTGTGACTACGCCCGTGTTCGCAAACACAGCCGATGGTCGGTTGTGTCGTTCTGGGTCGTCACCATCGCGCAGGCCGTGTGGTTCGGTGCGGCGGAACGCCGTGCGACCGCGGCGCCTGCAGGAGCACCCATGCCGCCGAAACGTTTTCGTCTCTCGCTGTTGCCAGATATTCGGTACGCGTTACGCCTGCTCGCGCGCAGTCCATTGTTTGCCGTGACGTCCGTCGTGTCACTCGCGCTCGGCCTTGCCGCCACGACCGTGATCTTCAATCTGGCTGATGCGATGATGTTCCGGTCCAGTCCAGGCGTGCGCGAGGCGGCTCGTGTGGTGGATATTGGCCGGTCCACCAACGGGTCGGGGTTCGACAACATGTCGCACCCCACGTTCAAGTACCTGCGCGACCACGCGTGGAGTCTTGAGAGCATATCGGCCACGACATTTGATCCCACGCCGCTCAGCCTTGCGGCCGACGACGGGAGTGAGCGGATCTTCGGCCAATTGGTCTCGGCGTCGTTCTTCGATGTGCTGAAGGTTCAGCCAGCCGCGGGCCGCTTCTTCCGTAGTGATGAAGATCAGGTGGCCGAGGACCGCCCCGTGGCCGTGCTTACGCACAGGTTCTGGCAGAGTCGCTTCAGCGCGGATCCGGGCGTGGTTGGCCGGACCGTGCGCCTCAACAATCGCGACTTCACGGTAGTGGGCGTCGCCGAAGAAGGTTTCGATGGTTCGAGCCTGCTCGGCACCGATGTGTGGGTACCAATGGCCATGGTGGGCACCGTACGCGGCACCATTGGCGCCAACATGCTGACGAGTGTGCGAGGCGTCTGGCACACCGCGATCGGCCGGCTCGCGCCTGGCGTCACGGCAGAGCAGGCCCAGACGGAACTTCAGACGTTGTTGACGGCGTTCAAGGCGGCCCACCCGGAAGTGCCCGAAGGCTACGGGATTGCAGTGGCGTCGACTGGCCGGCTGCCGGCGACTTTTCGCATGCCGTTCGGCGTGTTCTTCGGCGTCCTCGTCGCGCTCACGGGGGGATTGCTGGCCATCGCCTGCAGCAATGTGGCGGGGATGTTGCTGGCGCGCGCCACGGCACGCCAGCGCGAAATTGCGACGCGACTGGCCATCGGCGCGAGCCGGGGACAGCTCATCGCGCAGTTGATGACCGAGACGATGGTCCTGTTTGCCGTGGCGGCTCTTGTGGCGCTTCCGCTCGCCGTGTGGCTGTCTGCCCTCCTGCAGTCGTTCCTGCCCGCGCTTCCCCTTCCAGTCGCCATCGATTGGACCATGGGCCTGCGCACCATGAGTTTTGCCGTGGGGCTGTCGTTGCTCGCGGGTCTGGTGTTTGGTCTGGCCCCGGCTCGTCACGCGCTGCGCACGGACTTGTCCGCCGCCCTGCACGGCCACGCGTCGACAGCCACACGCGAACGGCTCCGGCTGCGCCACGCGCTCGTCGTGGCTCAGGTCGCTCTTTCGTTGACGATGGTGATTACGGCGGGCCTGTTTGTCCGCACGTTGGTGGCGGCATCGCAAATAGGCCCGGGATTTCGCATCGCGAACGTGGACGTCGTGTCGGTGGACACCACGCTTGCTGGTGCCGACGGGCAAGCGGCGGTCACGCTGATTGGGCGTGTTGTTGACGCGCTGCGCGCCGTGCCGGGCGTCGATCGCGTGGGGCACTCGCGCATGGTGCCGCTGCAGGGCGGCGGCATGGGTCTGGGTGGTGTGCGTGTGCCGGGTCTGGGGGAGGAAGCCCTCCAGCGCGTGAACGACTCGGACTGGGACGTGGTCTCGCCAGACTATTTCACGACGATCGAGATGCCGATTGTCCAGGGACGCACCTTCACGGCTGACGATCGCGAGGGACGTCCGATGGTGGCGATGGTGAACGAGACCTTCGCGCGTATCGCGTGGCCGGGGCAGACGGCCGTGGGGCAGCGGTTCTGGCAGACCGACGGTGGCACCGACGAGGGACGGCCACTCGAAGTGGTGGGCGTGGTTCGTGACGCGAAGTACCGCTCGATTGCGGAGGCGCAGGCGCCGTTCATCTACGTGCCGTTCGCCCAGCAACCACAGACCTCGGTATCGGTCTACCTCGCGCACGGCGGGGGACTGAACCTGGGCGATGAGGTTCGGCAGGCGCTGGCGCGCGTTGAAGCGAGCCTGCCGGTGGTGTTGCATCAATCATTGGACGAGGCCACCACCATCAGCCTGCTCCCGCAGCGACTGGCGGCGTGGGTGGCAGGCACAGTGGGCAGCATCGGCCTTTTTCTGGCGGCGCTGGGTCTGTATGGCCTGACCGCGTTTCTGGTGGCGCAACGGACGCGCGAGATCGCGATCCGGATGGCGCTCGGGGCCACACACCGCCAGGTGCTCTCGATGGTGCTGCGACAGGCGGCGCGCCTGGGTGTGGTGGGCGCCGTGATCGGACTGGTGCTTGCGGCCGGCCTGGGCCAGGTGGTGCAGAGTCTGAGCCTGCTGGTCAACGTCCAGTCCACCGACCCGCTGACTTTCGGCGCCGTGGGGCTCCTGATGGGGGTGGCGTTACTGGCCGCCAGCCTGTTGCCCGCCCGCCGTGCGGCCCGCACCGACCCGGCGACGGTCCTGCGCGCCGAATAGATGAGCTAGCATCTCGCCATGGCAACGATGTGGAACGACGCGGATCGCCAAGCCTTGGTCACCCGGCTGCGCAGCCTGACACCGGAGGCCACGGCGAAGTGGGGACGCCTGAACGCTCGCGGAGCGCTGGCGCATCTGCATGATGCGACTCGCATGGCGCTGGGCGAACTGGTCGTGAAGCCAAAGAACCTTCCGGTCCGCTATCCGCCGCTCAAGCAACTCATCATCTACGTGGTGCCGTTTCCCAAAAGCGCGCCGACCGCGCCCGAACTGGTCAGTCGGCAGGCCGATGACTGGACCGCCGAGATGGCCGCGCTCGAGAGCGCTATGGATCGTCTGGTCGCCAAGGGTGCGGCTGCCTCGTGGCCCGACCACCCCGCGTTCGGCTCACTCACGCATCGGGCGTGGGGGGTGCTGGTCTATCGCCACACCGATCACCACCTGCGCCAATTCGGTCACTGACCATCACCCGGACAGCCGTGGGCGACCTCTGAGAGATCAAATGAGCTCGGAGGCCATTTCTGTGAAAATCGCCTCCGAGCTCATTTACTCCTGACCGAGGGTCACTTCTTGACCGGAACCGGCGCAAGTTTGTACGTCACATCAAACGTGGAGATATGCAGGTTGAGCGACCGACCGACACGAAAACCGAGCACGCCATCGGCGGTGACCTCGGCACGGGGTACACGCGCGATCTCCTTCTCATTCGCGCTGAAGACCACCTCAGTCGGGCCGACATCCACCTTCAGCACATTCTTCGCGGCCTCGTCGCTCCCCGTTTGCGGCAGCACAGCTGCATTGGCCTTCCAATCCACCAACGAGGTGGTCGTGGTGCCCGACCGTTTCAGGATGGCGGCCTGACCGTCGCGGCGCACGACAAAGGCCGTGTAGGTGGGCGTCGCTGAGGCCGGCTCGAGTGTCCGGCCACCGATGAACACGCCGTACTCCTCCTGGTTGTCGCCGGGAAACAGGAAGATCTGGGACTGGACCGAAAAGTTCCCGCGGCCCTCGTGAGCCGGATGGTAGAGCAGAACACCGGGTTTCGTTGTGATGTGCCACCCCGGCGGCATGCCCACGTAGTACCACTGGTCGGCGGCCAGCGTGCCCCCCGCATCGGTGACCGCGGCCGGCGTGTCGGTCCGCCATTTCCAGTCGGTGGGCGTCTTAAGTTGAAACCCGGCGGCCGTTGCGCCGAGCGCAGCCACGGTCAGGGTCAGGGCCATCATCAGTCTTCGCATCGTCAACTCCAGGAAATTGCGGGTCACAGGACCCGCTAGTATCTCTGTTACACGCGGCCACCACGGCCTTTATTTTCGAGCACACAGCATGGATCCCATCGACGACCTCGACCGCCTTGCCGACGAACTCGAGCTGCTCAACCGCGAAGGCATCCCGCGCAGCACCGGGCTGGAAGCGCTTCTGCGACTGATGGCCGAACGGACCGCCAGTGACCTCCTGCTGGTGGCGGGCGAACCACCCGCGTTCAGAGTGCACGGTGTGGTGCATCGTGCCGAGGCGGCCGTCCTGGATGGCGAAGACATCGAGCAGTTGGTGGCACCGATGCTGCCACCACACGCACAGCGCGCGTTCAGGGAAGCGGGCATTGCCGATGCCTCCATCCGGGTTGCCGGCGTCGGTCGCTTTCGCGTGAACCTGCACCGCGAACGTGGGCGCGCCGCCGCCATCGTCAGGATGCTCCCCCGCATCGTGCCGCGCTTGGCGTCGCTGAACCTCCCGACCGGCACCGACGCGCTGGCACGGCTCAACCACGGGCTGGTGCTCATCGGCGGCGCGACCGGCTCGGGCAAGACCACGACCATGGCCGCGCTGGTGGAGGAGATCAATCGCCGCGATGCCAAACACATCATCACGATCGAAGACCCGATAGAGTTCGAGCATACGAACCAGCGCAGCATCATCCAACAGGTGGAAGTCGGGATCGATGCGCCGGATTTCCCAACGGCCCTGCGGTCGGCCTTGCGGCAGGCCCCGGACGTGATCGTCATTGGCGAGATGCGGGATCCAGAGACGATGCGCATTGCGCTGGCTGCGGGTGAAACCGGCCACCTGGTGTTTTCGACGCTGCACACGACCGACGTGGCGTCGACGATCTCCAGGCTGACGGATTCATTCCCCGCCGAACGGCAGGCAACCATTCGCCAGGAAATCGCTGCCGCGCTGTCGGCGGTGTTCGTGCAGACGCTGCTGCCGCGAATCGGAGGCGGTCGTGTGCCGGCGGCGCAGGCCCTGATGATGAGTTACGGCGCGCGGCAACATGTGCGCCGCAATACACTGCAGCACCTGCATCAGGAGATCACCATTACCCGCAAGCAGGGATCGTTCACGCTGGAAGAATGTCTGGCCGGCCTGGTCAAATCAGGCACAGTCGAACGGGCAGATGCCGCGCTGCGCGCGCAGCACGCCGACGACTTCGAACACGCGATGGCTACTTGAAGTCGAGCAGTTCGATGTCGAAGACGAGCATGCCCTGAGGCCGGTCCGGGATACCCTCGTACGCGAGCTTGGCTGGAATCCAGAGCCGCCGTTTCTCGCCTTTGACCATCAGCTGTACGCCTTCGATCCACCCAGGGATAAAGCCATTCAACTGGTACTCCACGGGTTGTCCTCTGTCCACAGAGCTGTCGAACTTCTCGCCATCCATCGTCCATCCCGTGTAGTGGACGAGCACCAGAGCGGTGGGGGCCGGATGCGTCGTGCCGGTGCCGGCTTTGATCAACGTCCAGGAGATGCCCGACGCGGTTTTCTGCGCATCAGCAGGAATCGCGACTTGAGGACTGCCACCGCCGCATCCGATCAGCCCCACGGTCAGTATCAGAACAGCACACATTCGGCGCATCATGTGTGCCATCTTAACCTGACTCGAAAGCCCCTATGGAAATGACACCCAAGTACGCGCATCTGCTCGATCGCACCGTCCGCTACCATGAGGCCGGGAGCGGACGCGCGGTCATCCTGTTGCACGCATTCCCTTTGAGCGCCGACCAGTGGCTTCCCCAGTTGCACCGCGTGCCACAGGGGTGGCGCCTGATTGCACCCGACGTGCGCGGCTTTAGGGGAATTGGGCAGGCCTACCAGGATGTGGGTCTCGACACGGCCACGATGGCGACGCATGCGGCCGACGTGTTGAGCCTGATGAACCACCTGGACCTCGATCGCGCGGTGGTCGGCGGACTGTCGATGGGCGGATACATCACACTGGCCGTTGCAAAGGTCGCGGGCCGCCGGCTGGACGGGCTTGTGCTGGCCGACACCAAAGCCACGGCCGACACTGAGGCTGGACGTGAGGCGCGTGACGCGATGATAGCGATGGTCACCGACAAAGGGCCCGAGGCCGTGGCGGATGCGATGTTGCCGAAGCTGATCGGCGAAACGTCGCGTCGCGACCAGCCTGAGCTTTCCGATGCCCTCAAGACGCTCGTCCTGCGGAACACGCCGGAAGCCATCGCCTCGGCCGTGCGCGCGATGAAACTCCGGGAAGACGCGAACGCCTGGCTGGCCGCGATCACCTGCCCGACCCTCGTGGTTTGTGGCGCCGAGGACGTGCTGACGCCACTGGCAGACAGCGAGGCACTGGCGGCCGGCATCCCAGGCGCTGAATTGGTGGTGATTCCTGGCGCCGGGCACCTGTCGAACCTGGAATCACCGATGAAGTTCACGGAAAGCCTGCATCGGTTCCTCGGCCGGATATCATAGGGCGCCTATGGACCTGCAATTGCGCGACAAGGTCGCGATCGTCACGGGCTCGAGCAAGGGGCTTGGGCTGGCGTCTGCCACGGCGTTGGTCGAAGAAGGCGCGCGCGTGACCATCTGCGCGCGCGGCGACGCCGCGCTGCAGACGGCGGCCGTCCGGCTGCGCACGCTGGCGGGTCGCGACGACGCGGTGCTGGCGGTGAACGCGGATGTCTCGACCGCCGAGGGCGCCGCCGAGGTAGTGGCGCGAACGGTCGAGACGTTCGGCCGGCTCGACATTCTGGTCAACAACGTCGGCAAGGCGGGCGGCACCGACATCGTCTCCACCACAGACGATGACTGGACGAGTGCGCTCGACCAGACGTTGTTCCCTGCCATTCGCCTGTCGCGTGAGGCTGTGCCCCACATGCGGCGCACCGGCGCCGGCGTGATTCTAATGATCGCGTCGATCTGGGGCCGCGAGTCGGGTGGACGGATGACGTACAACGCCGTCAAGGCTGCGCAAATCAGCCTGGCCAAGGCGATGGCGCAGCAACTGGCCACAGACAACATTCGCGTGAACAGCGTGGCGCCGGGGTCCATTTCCTTTGAGGGCGGGAGTTGGTGGAAGCGGCAACGCGACGAACCAGAGGTGATCGCCGCCTTCATCAAGAGCGAGTTGCCGTTCGGGCGGTTCGGCCGGCCGGAAGAAGTTGGTGCGCTCGTCGCGTTCCTCGCGTCGCCGCGCGCCAGTTGGGTGTCGGGGGCCTGCGTCACCGTTGACGGATGCCAGTCACGTTCGAATATTTGAGGCACACAAAGCATGGCTGACGCGATTCAGGGTCTCGCCGACCTTCTCTTCATGCCGTATATCGTCGTCATTCTGTTGGGGACGGGGCTGTTTCTGACGATACGGTTCAACGTGGTGCAGGTGCGACGCATTCGCGAGGCGTTCCGCGCCATGGTGACCCGGCAGGCGGGCAGCGGCGTGGGGGCGTTGTCGCCGTTCCAGGCGTTCATGACGGCCCTCGCGGCGACGATCGGTACGGGCAATATCGCCGGCGTGGCGACCGCCGTGATCTCCGGCGGCCCCGGGGCCTTGTTCTGGATCTGGGTCTACGGCTTTTTCGCGACGTCCATCAAGTTTTCGGAGGCCGTGCTTGGCGTGAAGTTTCGCGAGCAGGTCGGCGACACCGTCCTGTCCGGCCCGATGTACTACCTGCGCGATGGGCTCAAGTCGCCAGCGCTGGCGTGGACCTACGCATGTGTGGCCGGCATCGCTGCGCTGACCACAACGCCGTTCACGCAGCCCAACTCGATTGCGATCGCTGTGCAGCATGTGTGGCCGAGCGGCACGTTGATGTTGCCGTTTCTGGGTGAAGTGAATCGCACCGCGTTGTTCACTGGCTTGTTGCTCGCGGTGTTGACCTGGTTGGTCATCATCGGCGGTATCAAGACCATTGGTCGTGCCGTCGAGAAGTTGTCGCCACTGAAGGTAGGTCTGTATCTTGTGGGTGGCGCCGTGGTCATCCTCACATTCATCGACCGCGTGCCGTACGTGCTCTCGATGGTCGTCGATGAAGCGTTTGCGTCACCCGGACGGTCGGGGCTTGGATTCGGGTTCTTCATTGCGATGCGCTATGGCATTGCGCGTGGCGTTTATGCGAATGAGGCCGGGTATGGCACGGCGGCCGTGGCCTACGGTACGGCACGATCGGACCGGCCGTCGCAGCAGGGCCTGCAGGCGGTGATGGAAGTGTTCATTGTCTCGTTCGTCACCGGCACGATCAGTGCGATGGCCATTCTGTTGAGCGGCGTTGCCGAGTCATCGATTGCTGGTCGGCAGGCGTGTGCGGCCCTCGACGAGGTCGCTCGGGCGGCCTGCATGGCCGGCGTGCCTACGAGCACCGCAGCGGTCGCGACGGCCTTCAACATGGCCGTGCCGACCGTCGGCGGTTGGGTCGTGGCGTTCTGCGCGTTCCTGTTCGGGTACACCACGCTGATTGGCTGGGCGTACTACGGCGAACAATTCCTCGAGTACATCCTGGGCCGGTCGGTCACGATGCCATACCGCTACGTGTATTGCCTGCTGATTCCCATTGGCGCCGTGCTCAAGCCCGACCTCGTGTGGGCGTGGGGCGACCTGATGAACGGCTTGCAGGTGTTCCCGAACATCATCGGCCTCATCGGCCTGAGTGGGGTCGCCGCCGCCTACGCCCGCGGCAAGACCTAAAAAAGACGTGGGGTGTCTTTTTCGTGGAAAAAGACACCCGACGTCTTTTTCCTTCTCGGTTTTCCTGTGGCTATGCCGCCATTCGTGAAAAAGACACCCGACGTCTTTTTCATTGTTTCGCCTATTGATCGCCCTGCGACCGGCTGGTACGATGGCCCCTCATGTCCAGCCTCCCGGTTCTTCCCGTTGACGCCAGGAGCAAGGACGAGTCGCTTACCCAGGCGCTGTCGCGGATGCTCTCGGAGCACGACCGCGCGCTCAGGGCCTCTGAGGATGACCCCCATGTCACTGCCGTCCGCCGGTTGGACGCCATCGACGCGCAGTACGCCCCGTTTCCCGATTCGCTCGATCCCCGCCTTCTGAGAGCCATCACCGGACGGGGGATCTCGCAGCTGTACACCCATCAGGCTGAAGCGGTCGGCCATGCGATGGCCGGCCGGAATGTCGTCACGATCACGCCGACGGCCTCAGGCAAAACCCTCTGCTACAACGTGCCGGTGATGGACGCGATCCTGAAGGACTCGTCCACCAGGGCGCTGTACCTGTTTCCGACCAAGGCCCTCGCGCAGGACCAACTCGCCGAACTGCACCAGCTCGCCGAACTCATCGGCACCGAGGGCGGCGGCGACATCGGTGTCTTCACCTACGACGGTGATACGCCGCAGGATGCGAGGCGGGCCATCCGCGGACGCGCGCACGTGGTGCTCAGCAATCCCGACATGGTCCACTCGGGGATTCTTCCGCACCATCCCCGCTGGGCGAAGCTCTTCGAGAACCTGAAGTACGTGATCATCGACGAGCTGCACGCGTATCGAGGTGTGTTCGGCAGTCATCTCGGCAACATCCTGCGCCGGTTGGATCGCGTCTGCCGTCACTACGGATCGTCACCCACCTTCATTTGTTCGTCGGCCACCATCGCCAATCCCCGCGATCTGGCCGAGCGGCTCACCGGTGCGCCCTTTGAGCTGGTGGAGAAAAGCGGCGCGCCGCGTGGCGAGAAGTACTTCATCTTCGTGAATCCACCGGTGGTCAACGCACAGTTGGGCATTCGGCGCTCGTACCTGGCCGAAACCCGTCGCGTGGCGATTGAGTTCCTCAAGCGGGGCCTGCAGATCATCGTGTTTGCGCAGAGCCGGCTGTCTACGGAGATCCTGACCACGTATATGAAGGACGCATTCGCCGGCCCTCCGGGCGCAGCCGACGTCGTCCGCGGGTATCGCGGTGGCTATCTGCCGCTGCGGCGTCGCGAGATCGAGCGCGGCCTTCGCAGCGGCGAAGTGCGGTGCGTGGTGTCCACCAGCGCGCTCGAGCTTGGCATCGACATCGGAGCGCTGGACGTGGCCGTGATGGCCGGCTACCCGGGTTCGATCGCCGCGACGTGGCAGCGCGCGGGCCGTGCGGGCCGGCGGTCGGGTCGGTCGGCGGCGGTGCTCGTGGCATCGAGCGCGCCCATCGATCAGTTTGTGGCGCGCAATCCCGATTATTTTTTCGACGCTTCCCCCGAACACGCGCTGGTGAACCCGGACAACCTGCACATCCTGCTCGATCACGTGAAGTGCGCGGCGTTCGAATTGCCCTTCACGTCCACGTCCACCTTCGGCGCGTTCAACGTGCAGGAGATGCTGTCGATTCTGAGCGAAGAGGGGTTTGTGCAGAAGGCCGGTGAGCAGTGGCAGTGGACGCACGAGTCATACCCTGCGGATGCGGTGAGCCTGCGATCGGTCAGTTCCGACAATTTCATCATTGTGGACCTGACTAATGGGGAGCGGGTGATTGGCGAGACCGACTTCACGAGCGGCCCATCGGTGCTGCATGAAAAAGCCATCTATATCGTGGAGGGACAGCTCTATCAGGTGGAGCGGCTGGACTTCGACGGCCGCAAGGCGTTTGTCCGTGCCGTGGAGTGCGACTACTACACCGACGCGATCGACTATACGAAGGTGACGATTCTGGAGGACATGACCGGACGGGCGGAAGGTGGTGCGGAAATGACGTCGGGTGTCTTTTCCGCAGAGGACACAGCAGAAAAGACACCCGACGTCATTTCCGGTGAGGTGGGTTCCGCATCCGTCGCCCACCACGGCGAAGTCCACGTGGTCTCGCGCGTGGTCGGGTTCAAGAAGATCAAGTTCTACACCAACGAGAATATTGGTTCGGGCGAACTCGACCTGCCCGAACAGCAGATGCACACCTCGTCGTACTGGCTCACCGTGCCACGCGAAACCATGGACGCCCTGCCGCATGGCATCGCCGATCGGCGCGACGGCGTGCTGGGGCTGGCGTTTGCAATGCGGAACGTGGCGCCGCTCCTGCTCATGTGTGACAGTCACGACCTCGGGCTGTCGGTGGACGGCGTCACCACCGATGAAGCGGCGCGCACGGCGGGGACCGTGGAGCCGACTATTTTCATCTACGACAACTATCCCGGCGGCATCGGATTCAGCGAGCCGCTCCACAGCATGCATGGTGACCTCGTCGCGAAGACACGGGAGCTCATCGACGGCTGCCCGTGTCGCTCGGGATGCCCGTCCTGCGTCGGCCCCGAAGGCAATACGGGCCCGCTCGCAAAAACCGTCGCGTCACATCTGTTGAGGCTGCTGTCGCCATCGGCGGTGCAGAACGCATGAGGGACCTCGCCTCGCGCCTTCGCGCGATCGTTCGCGATCAGCGGCGCGAGCCGACGATGGAGCCTGGTGAGACCGCCGGCATGGCAGTCTCACCAGGCTCCACCGATCTCGACGCGCAGACGGCGATCGCCGCCGCGCTTGGTGGCGCTGTCGTGCCGGCCCCGGAGGGCCGGCACGACAGCGGGTCCGCGTGCCTCGTCTTCGATCGCGACTACGACGACGCCCGGTACCACGGCCGGCGGCAGGTGGACGCCTGCCGCGTCTCGCCCCAGGCGCCAGTCGCGCTCTTCGAGCCGCGACTGGCGACTGTCAGCGACTGGGCGTCGCGCATGGTGTTCTTTGACATCGAGACCACCGGCCTGAGTGGCGGCGCGGGCACCGTCGCGTTCCTCGTCGGCTGTGGCTGGTTCGAGGCCGACGGGTTCCGCGTGCGCCAGTGGCTGATGACGGGACCGGCGGGCGAGCGCGTCCTGCTGGACGCGCTCGCCCGCACGCTGGATGATGCCTCGCTCCTCGTGACCTTCAACGGGCGCACCTTCGATGTGCCGTTCATGGAAATGCGATGGGCCTTCCATCGCCAGAGCAGTCCCGTGGAGGACCTGCCGCACTTCGACATGTTGCCCGCCGCGCGACGGTTATGGAGCCGGCGTGAAGACGACACCAGTTGCAGTCTCACCGCGCTTGAGCGATCGGTCCTCGGTTTCCATCGGGTGGGCGACGTCCCGGGCTTCGAGATCCCGGCGCGCTACTTTCACTTCCTGCGCACCGGCGACCCGTCGGTGATCGAAGCCGTGCTTGAGCACAATCGGCTGGACCTGGTGTCGCTTGCCGCCGTAACTGCGCACGCACTGCGCATGGCCGAAGACGGCCCGCAGTGGTGTCGCGAACCCAGCGAGCAGCTGGGATTGGGGCACTTCTACGAGAGGCGGGGCGACACCGAACGCGCGCTGGACGCGTATGCGCTGGCCGGTGTCGCAGACGACCGCGACGTGCGTGGTCGCGCGCTCGAACGTCAGGCCCTGCTGTTGCGCCGACAGCAGCGATTTGACGAGGCGGCGGCCGCGTGGCTCCGCCTCATTGACGGCGCGGCGCGGCCGTTCAGTGGCATCGAGCGTCGCGCCGCAGAGGCGCTCGCGATTCATCATGAGCATCGCGCCGGGGATCTGGGCGAGGCCCGAAGGTTCGCCGAGGTGGTCCGCGGTCAGGCCACCGGCCGCCACGTGGCCGACGTCGAGCATCGCCTGGGCCGCATCGCCCGCAAGCAGGAAAAACAAAAGGGCGACCCCCTGGTCGCCCCCCTGCTCGATTCCGATTAAAGACCTGGGCCGCAGGCCCAGCACCACGAACTTCTGGACCCCTGGACTCCGGGACCCCGAACTGGGTTCTTTACGCCGTCGCGCCGGCCTTCTTCGCCTTTGCAGCCTTGTTCGCTGCGGTCTGCGTCTTGCGGCCCTCGGCCGTCTGCGCGCCGAACCGCTTGGTGAAGCGTTCAACACGGCCTTCGGTGTCGATCAGCTTCTGGCGGCCCGTGTAGAACGGGTGGCAGTTGTTGCAGATGTCGAGGTGCAGGTCTTCCTTCGTGGAAAACGACTTCCACGTGGCGCCACACGCGCATCGCACGTCAGTTTCGGTGTACTTGGGGTGAATACCAGGCTTCACAGACAGCTCCTTTTACCCGCGAACAAACATTGATTATAGCCCAGACCTGCGAACCCGCACCACCAACCCCGCGGACCCTGGGCCCCAGGACTGTTGGACCCCTTATTTTTCAACAACATACCCCCTGTCCCAGCGGTGTGCGCGGAGCAGGGAGACCAGGCCTTCGGGGAGGCCCGTGCCGTCGCCGGCCGCCATATTGCCCTCCACATGGGCAAGCCGTCTCATCCCCGGAATGACCGTGCTGACTGCCGGGTGCGACAGGATGAACCTCAGGGCCATCTCGGACAACGGCATGCCGGCCGGCACCAGGTCCTTGAGCGCGTCGATCCGATCGACGGCCTCGGCCAGGCGTGCGGGCGGGAAGTACTGATTCCTGAAGTCGCCGTCGGGCCACCGCGTGTCCTTCGTCAGCGTCCCAGTCAGGCTGCCTTCGTCGAGTGGGACCCTGGCGATGATCGCGACGCCCATCTCCTGGCATAACGGAAGCAGCGAATCCTCCGGCTGCTGATCGAAGATGTTGTGCACCACCTGGACGCTGTCGATGAGCCCCGTGCGAAGCGCGTCAATGACGTTGGTGGGATCCCAGCGGTTCACGCTGATCCCGAACGCGCGCACCTTGCCCGCGCGCTTCAGTCGATCTACGGCTTCCATCCAGTCATCGCATTCGGCCCACGTATCTGTCCAGACGTGGAACTGCTGAAGGTCGATGCGCTCCACACCGAGGTTGCGAAGACTGGTGTCTGTCGCTTCGATCACGTGGTCGGGCGGAAACACATCCGCGATGTCGTACTCCGGTTTGGCCGGCCACTTGCCATTCTTCGGCGGCACCTTCGTGGCCACGACCAACGGCTTGTCGCGATGGGTGGGCAGGACCTGCCCGAGCAACCGTTCGCTCTTGCCGTCGCCGTAAGCCAGCGCCGTGTCGAAGAACGTGCACCCAAGTTCGATCGCCCGATGCAGCGCCGTCACCGACTCCCCATCGTCTGATCCCGTCCATCCCCCCATGCCCCAAAGGCCGTAGCCCACTTCAGAGACGGGCCATCCAAGGCGTCCAAACGTTCGCGTGTGCATGGATGCATTGTATGGCTCAGCGTGGTGCGTACTATGTAATCGAAGTTACAGGATTGGCCGGAACCGTGACCGAACCCGCCTGATCGCCATTCGCGTCAGCAGGTGACGACACTGGTACATCCCTTGCCATCCTCAAATCTCCATGCAGGGGCGGATCGCCGTCATGCTGGGGAGGAGCCTTAGATGAAACGTGTATCGATTGGAGCGGCCGTTGGATTGGCCGTGGTGGTGGGGCTGACGTTGAATGCGCAGCGGGCGGTGTATGCCGATCCCGCGATCGTCATCAAGAACGATGGGTTGTGCGGGATCCCGGGGGCGGATGAGAACGGCGACTTCACGTTCGGTGGCATTGGCATGCGGACCACCGAAATTGAAAACGACGGCAAGGTCATGCTGAAGTGCAAGGGCACGGGGATCACGAATGATTCTGGCCAGGGGCAGACGTTCAGCGGGTTCACCTGCGGCATCTTCAAGTCGAACGAGGAACTGGTCGAGACGGAGGACACCCACGCCACGGTTTCAGCCAAAGGCGTGGGCACGATGACCTGCACCTACACGAAGTAATTCCCGAATCCCGTCACCCCGGGCGTGTGCGCTCGGGCGTTGACGGGACGGCTCAAAAGGGCCGGCAGGCCTCGTTGCAGTGTCAGGAAGTCGTGGTAGGTGCTCGCCTTGGCTGCAGTACGGGGAATCCGGTGGACGTCGTGTGATGCTGACATCCAGCAGCCGCTCCGGTTCCGCCAGGCTTGGACACGTCGGACGAAAGACGGTCGCGTCCAGCAGGCTGAAAGACGCCACCGTCGCCGCATGCCCATGGCGAGCATCGCCACGCGCCCATGTTCCTGGACGGGGAATAGTACGTGTTGCGTATTACTACGCAGTGCGATATAACGTGGGAAGGATTACCACGATGGCCCAAAAACCCGACGACTCCCTGGCGTCACTCGGACGCTTTTCAGAGCCCGCATTACACATCCTGATCGCGCTGGCGGATGGGCCGAAACACGGCTACGCGATGACGCAGGACATTGAATTGATGACGGGTAGCCGTCCTGGCCCAGGCACTCTCTACGGCGCCATTGCACGGCTCGAGGCCCGCAGGTGGATCGAACCCCTTCCGGCCGACGAAAGGCGTCGGCCCTACAAGCTCACTTCTGCCGGCGGGAAGGTCCTGCGTGCCCGCCTTGATTCACTGAAGTCGGTGACAAAGATCGCGCTGTCGCGTCTCGCCAACGCCTAGGACGTTCCGATGTCCATCAATCGCATCCTTTCCTGGTTCCCTTCGACTTGGCGGGAGCGGTACGAGACGGAAGTCCGCGATCTGCTTCACGCCCACGCGTTCGGATGGCGAGAACGCATCGACCTCCTTCGCGCCTGCGGCGATGCGTGGATGCGCGAGGGCGTGAGTTGGGCCTGGGCGCTGCTGCGCTGGATGGTGTCGATTTCCCTCCGTCCCGCTGCGGTATTCGGACTTGGCTGGGTGTTGGCCACTAGCAGGCTGCTGAAAAACGAGAGGTTGTGGCAGAAAACGTCCAGGGCGTGAGTTCGATCGCGCGATTCGGAGGATGAGCGACGGCCGTGAGGCCGACGTCGCGGCCGTTCACCGGCCG
>JBKJQX010000256.1:0-64845 GCA_046594875.1 Vicinamibacterales bacterium | reverse complement strand
AAGAGGTGGCCTGTCTGCTGATCATCACCGCGCATGCCGCATCGTAGTACAGGCCCGATCAGCAGTCGATCCCCTTCACGCCTCGTGTAAGATCCTGTTTTTCAGCAGCCTGCTAGGCCTCGGAATCAACAGGGTCTTGATTCGTGCACACAAAGGAGTAGGCTGGAACCATGACGCCAGTCGTTGAAAAGCTCGTAGCGCAGGTTGAAGCGTTGCCGGAGGTCCAGCGTGACGAGGTCCTCGCCGCGCTTCTGCGTCGCGCGCGGACGGACCCGCACGACTTGCCCAGCGATGTAGACTTGGTCGCCGCCGCTGACGCCCTGTTTCAAGACCTTGATCGGAGCGAGTCCGAGCGGTGATCGCGCCGAAACGAGGCGAGGTGTGGCTCGTCGATCTCGGGATGGTTGCCAAAGTGAGGCCCGCCCTGATCATCAGCGTGCCCGCGACCGATGTCGATCGCGCTCTGGTCACCATTGTTCCCCACACCACAAGTGTTCGCGGCTCTCGATTCGAAGCCGCCGTGTCTGTTCACTTTTTGAAGAGCGGCGCGTTTGACGCGCAACACCTCATCACCATTCCGCCCGTCAAGCTGCTCCGGGTTCTCGGGAAGCTCTCACCGGCGCAGGTGTCAGTGGTCGAAGCCTCGGTCCGGACTTGGCTTGGGTTTGAGAAACTCGAGGCCTAACACGCCGTGCAGCCGACGGCGGCGCATGCAATGATGAGCGCCGCCGCGGCTGACGGCTGGCGGTAGGCCGACAATCGGAAGAAACAGCCGGTCGTTGACCCAGTGCTCAGGACGATGGCATCGTCGTCCTCATGCCCCGCACAAAGTATCGCGTCGGTTCACGTGTCGCGCTTGACCAAGATGGTGCCGACCCCGCTCCGCTTACCCGGAGCCAGATTCGAGAGTTGAACCGTCGGGTCCGCGACTCGATGGACCGGACGCGCTATCTTCTGGCGACGGCGCTCACCATGCGGCACGCGCTGTTCTACAACGTGTCTGACGACGTATTTGCCATGGACGATCCCACTCGAGGCACGTTGTTCAAGCGTCGCGAGGCCGCGATGGCGATCAACGCACTTCTCACAGGGCGGACCCAGATTCTCCAGTGTCGTGTCACTTCACGAGGACGCTTGGTGCTGAGGTCCGTGCCCCGGGTACGACCTCGCTGGGACAAGGCTGAGCGACCGGACGGTGCCTTGTGATTCGGCGCTGGAGCCAAGTCCCGGAGGCCGGCGGACGGCCGCAACCGCAGCGCGGCATCGCCGACAGAGTCGATGCCCTGGCGGCCAAGACGCTGCCCGCCTGCAGCGCTCCGTGAAGAGGGGCCTGTCGTACTATCTATGGCGTCGGCTATGGCTGGTGCTTCTGTTGCGGCGGCTGCGTCTGGGTCACGGATGAACCGCCGCCCGAAATGACCAAGGGGAGATTCTCGTCGGAGTCAGACATTGTGGCTGCAACCGGGCGCGCCCCACTGCGATCTGGTGAATGTGTCATCAAAGGGCATCAGCGACGGAGCGATCGAAATGTTTGTAGATGCGATTGAACTGGTCTCACGATACACGCGGCCCATTCACACGATCGCTCGTGCCTGGGAATCACCGACGATCATGCCCGGCGCGTCAACACTGTTTTTTGTGAACGCCGACGGGTGGGCACTGACCTGTGGCCACGTGGCCAGAAGCCTGATGGCCAGCGACCAACTGAGCCAGAAGTACGCGGCGTTCAAGTCTGAGCGCGCGGCCATTCCGATGGCGCCGAAGCGTCGACAATCGATTCAGCAACTGGAGCGCAAGTACAGCTATTCCCGAGGTGCCGTGTTCGACGTGAAAAACAGATTCATGGCCTGCGTCGAGGGAAATCTCAGCCTTGACATCCGTCTTCATGCCGAGGTGGACGTGGCATTGCTGAAGTTCAAGGACTACTCCAGACTTTTGTGCGACACGTTTCCGATGTTTGCCAAAGACGACGGTAGCCTGAAGCAGGGCAAGTTCCTGTGTCGCCTCGGTTTTCCGTTTCCTGAGTTCACCAACTTTGCCTACGATGCCGCTGCAGACGCGATCCAGTGGACCGCTGCCGGGAGGGAGCACTCTCCACGATTTCCGATTGATGGCATGGTGACTCGACATCTGCCCGGTAAGGACGGCAGGACGACCGCCGGTTTCGAACTGAGCACACCGGGCCTGAAGGGGCAGAGTGGCGGACCGGCGTTCGACACGGATGGCAGAATCTGGGGCATGCAGTCGGCCACGAAACACCTGGACCTGGACTTCGATGTGGACATCGAGGTTCTTCGGGCCGGCCAGAAACGACGCGTACAGGAAAGCGCCTTCCTCCATGTGGGCCACTGCGTTCACGTGAGTCTGTTGAAGGCGTTCATGCGGAGTAACGGAGTCGACTTTCTGGAAGGGTAAGGCCGCACTCGGTTGGCTCGGCGACCGACGTCGTCGCACCGAAGGGACTAAAACCGAAACGCCACCTTCACGCTTTCGCCCGGGCCCTTGGCCCGCGCCACCTGCAGCGCCTCCGGGTATCGGGCGAGCGGAAACTCGTGTGTGACCAGGCCGCCGAGGGGGGCGCGACCGTCGGCGATGAGCGCGGCGGCTTCATTGAACGCATTGATGCTTGCGCCGCCGTGGCCGTGACTGCCGTACGCCAGTGTGCCGCGAAACGTCAGCTCCTTGATCCACAGCGGCGTCCAGTCGAGGCCGCGCAAGGTGGTGGCGTTACCGAGCAGCACGATCGTCGCGCCGGCGCGCGCGAACCGCATCGCATCTTCCACGCCGCGGGTGTTGCTGATGCAGACAAACACCGCATCAAACCCGCCGATGCCGATGGGCCGGCCCAGGATGGGCTTTAACAGCCGCGTGCCGGCCACTTCAGCCAGTTCGCCCAGGTAGTCGCCACGTGCCATCACCGTGCGCGTGGCGCCCAGGTGCTCGGCATGTTTCGCCTGAAACGGATGACGAGCGAGCGCTGTGACGCGGCAGCCTGGCGCGAGGGCCTTGAGCGCCGCGACCATCAGCAATCCCATGGTGCCGGCGCCAATGACCAGCACGTGTTGTCCGGCTTCCGGCATGCGGCCACGAACGGCGTGCACACAACACGCGAAGGGCTCCGTCATGACGGCGCCGGCGTCGCTCACGGCATCGGGCACGCGCAGCAACTGTGACTGATGTGCCACAAACTGCTCGCCCCAACTACCGCCCAACGCGTGCGTGGTGCCAATGAACATCCCCGGCGCCACAGCCCCGTCAGTGAAATGGGCGCAACGCGAGTGGTGGCCGGTGGCGCACGCCTCGCATGGCGGCGTGACCGCTCTCGGCTCGCAACACAGCAGCGGATTCACCGTGACGCGGTCGCCAACACCAAAGCCGCGCACGCTTGTGCCGCACGCGTCGATCACCCCGACGTTTTCGTGGCCGATGACAAACGGAAAACTTGAAAACGGCGAGGTGGACGGACTGGCTTCGAGCGCCACGATGCCGAGGTCGCTGCCGCAGATGCCACCGAGCACGGTGCGGATGCGCACCCAGTCCTGGCCGGGCAACTCGGGAGTGGCGACGTCGGCGTAGCGGGTGCAGGCGTGAGGCCCCACCAGCCAGCGCTCCGAGAGTCTGCCGGCGACCTGTGTGGCGAGATACGTCGGAATCGGCGCGGCGAAACGGATGGCCTTCATTTTTGAGGCGCCTGGGACGGCGCCTGGGACGCCGCCAGCGACGGCGCAACCAGTCGCAGTGCGCCAGGCACGCACGCAATTTCCAGGTCGGCGGTTTTCGCCTGGCGATATTCGCCGTCAGTCTCGTAAGCCGGGGGGGCGGAGAACTGCACCGTAAACGACGGCGCCTGCTCGATGATGACCTCACTGAGCGTGTGATGCGTGCCGCGCGCGACTGCGCCAAACAGGTTCATGCGGCGCCATGTGGACGCGTCGAGGATGGCGACCGCGTCGAGGCAGCCATCGGTGAGCGACGCTTCAGGAGCGATGCGGAACTTGCCGCCGAAGTTCTTCGCGTTGGCGATCACCAGCATGAGGTGCCGCGACGAACCGCGCTGCTTCGCCGCAGACGCCACATCGATCGCCACGCCAGGGTAGGACGCCAATTGCCGCAGCGCCGAGTAGAGATACAGCGCCTCGCCCTTCACCCATTTGATCTTGAGGATGTCTTCGAGCACCGCCACGTCGAACCCGAAGCCCGTGATGTTCAGGAAGAAGTGCTCTTCGATGCGGCCCACATCCACACGGGTCTCGGCGCCTTCAGCCACGAGCCGGGCCGTGGCGGCCGCATCCGTGGCCGGGCAGCCGGCCGTCTTCGCGAAATCGTTCCCCGTCCCTGCCGCCACCAGCGCCAGGCGCACGGCGTCGCCGGCTCCCGACGCCAGGATGGCGTTGGCCACGTTGCCCCACGTGCCGTCACCCCCCACCGCCACCAGGGTGGTGGCGCCGTCGTCGATGGCGCGCCGCGCGATCGTCTGTTCGTCTTCACGCTTCTGCGTGGTGCGAATGTCGGTGACACCGACCGCGGCAAACGCGGCGGTGACGCCGGGTAGTGCGCGGGCGCCTCGCCCCCGGCCGGCAGCCGGATTGACGATGACGCAGACTCGTTCGGACATCAGGCCCCGCCTGGGCCGATGGTCTCGAGCGGATCGAAGGTCTGGCGGCCGTCACGCATCCACAATTCGCGAAATGGGGTGCCGTTGACGCCATCTGGGTTGAGCCCGGCGGTGAACGCGTGCGGGTAGATCTCGATCGACCCGCGCTCTTCCTCGTTTTCGCTGAACTGCGCGTTCATCGCCATCGTGGCCATGTAGGTGCCGGTGGCATCGTGTTCAAACGCCTGGTAGTAGTGCTCCACCGGCTCCCATTCGTAGTCGGTGATGCGCATGTCCAGAATCTTGCTGCCGCCGTGCGCGGCCGCCACGGTGATTTCGCGCGCGCCGACTTCGAACTCGATCTGGATGTCGTCCATGAAGTGCGGCAGGTGCCACAGCTTGATCGCGTGGTCACGTGAGGCCTTTGTGGTGGTGCCGACGAGGAAGGGAAAAAACGCCGCGCGTGGCATCGGCTGGCCGCGGGTGATCCGCGGCGCCACCGGCACCGATAACACGAGTTCGCCGTATTCGCCCACCGAACTGCCGCTGAAGTCGAAGGCCATGACCGACAGCACGCTCTGGCCGTGGTGGGGCTCGACGGGTGACATGAAAGGCGGGATCAGTTTGCGCGCGTTCTCAGTGGGGAATTCGAAGAACCCGCCAATCGCATGGCGGTAGAGGTACTGCACCTGTCCGGGCTTCAGATCGCTCACTTGATGATCTCCTCGTCACGAAGAACCTTAATCAGGATGGCGGCGGCACGGTCCAGGTCCGCCGTTGAATGGCTGGCCGAAATCGACACCCGGAACCGTGACCGGTGTTTGGCCACCGCCGGGAAGATGATGGGCTGCAGATACAGCCCTTCCTTCTGCAGCTTCTGCGCGATGCCCAGAATCTTCCGGTCGTTGCGAATCATGATCGGGATGATCTGCGACGTGGATTCGGCCACATCGACGCCGGCCGCCGCCAGCAGGCTGCGGAAGTGCGCCACGTTTTCCCAGAGGCGTTGGCGCAACTGGGGCTCCCGTTTCACGATCCGGAGGGCCGCCAGCACGCCGGCGGTGACTGCCGGTGACAGCGCGCACGAAAACACCCGCGACCGCGCGAAGCCCATCAGGTAGTTGTAGAGGCTCTGCGAACCCGCGACGTAGCCACCCTGGCCGCCGAGCGCCTTCGAGAAGGTGCCGACGTGAATGTCCACTTCATCCTCGAGGCCGAAGTGTTCGACCACGCCGCGGCCTTCCGCACCGTAGACGAAACTTGAGTGCGCTTCGTCGATCAGGATGCGCGCACCTGCGCGCTTGGAGATCTCCACCATGTCCGGCAGGCGGGCGATGTCGCCGTCCATCGAATACACGCCTTCCACCACGACCAGGCGCTTGCCGGTGGTGCCCTTCAGCTTCTTCTCGAGGTCGGCCGGCTGGTTGTGCCGGAAAAACTTCACCTGGGCCTTGGCGAGGATCGCGCCGTCCACGATGCTCGCGTGGACGTTCTGATCCAGAATTACCCAGTCACCCGGCCGCATGAGCGCCGACAGGAGGCCGACGTTTGTGCTGTAACCGGTCGGGAAGACCATCGCCGCTTCTTTGTGCTTGAAGGCAGCCAGTTCCTTCTCGAGGGTCAGGTGCACGTCCATCGTGCCGCTGAGAATCGGCGAGCCTGCCGCGCCAAGCCCGTATTTGTCGAGCGCCGCGTGGGCGGCCGCGATCACTTCGGGATGGGTCGACAAGCCGAGGTAGTTGTACGATGCCAGGTTGAGCAGCTTGAGGTGCTCGTGGTGCAGTTGCTCTTCCAGATTGATGCGGGCGCCAGGCGGCGTCGACATCGGCTGCGAGAACAGGTAATAACCGCTGTTGCGGGCGCTGCCGTACCACCAGTCGTCGTAGGGGCCAAAAATGGCGAACAAATCGTCACTGGATGAATAGTAAAAATTGCTGTAGTCGTATTCTGTCGTCGCAACGGCCTGCGGGGTGTCGCCACCTCGTTGGTCCGCTGTCTCGCTTTCCGCGTCCGATTGGTTTGCCATGTCTCTTCTCCGAACGACCCTGAACGAATCCCGCCTCCTCAGTGTGGCACGCAGTGCGTGGCGTGTGACGAGGAGCGCGGTCTTTGTACTGGTCTATTTGGCGTATCTCGTTCTCTTCATGGGATTTGTGCAAAGGTTTATCCTAATTCCTCTGGCGTGGGTATTTCCAGTCCAGACCACCCGTTTTCTGGTCTCCTGGAGCCGCTTTCAGGCAGCCGCGCCCCTGGTTTTGCTCCGGATCATCGCCGGGGTCCGCATCTCCATTGAAGGCGCCATCGGACCGGAAAACCGTGTGGTGATCATGAACCACCAGTCGGTGCTCGACGCGCTCATCGCCTACAGGGTCAGCAAGGGTTACCTGATGCTGATTCCCACCCGGAGCCGCTACGCCTGGGGCCTGCCGGGCGTCTCGCCGTTCATCCGGATGGCGCGGTTTCCCCTGATCGCCCAGACGCGCCAGAGCCTCAGGTCCGACCTCGAGGCGATTGCCGACGCGGCCGACCGTTGCCGACGCGGGGAGGCCTCGTTCTTCATCTTCCCGGAGGGGCATCGAAGCAAGGACGGTGCGATCCTCCCCTTTATGATCCGAGGCCTCCGAATCGTCCTGACGCACGCGCCGCTGCCGGTCTATTGCATCGTGGGTGACGGCATGTGGCACATGCGTACCGTAGCCGACCTGTTCACCAAAGCCGCCAATACGCGCATTCGCGTCCGGATCATCGGTCCGTTCCAACCGCCGGCCGAGGCATCCGAGATTCCCGATTTCGTGGCATCGCTCCGGGAGCGAATGATCCAGACGCTGGAAGATATGCGCGCTGGCCGACCCTTTCACAATGCCGTCTGAAACCCCGCCCTCCCGGGATCTGGCCGCCGCGCTCGGCTGGGGCCTGGACCATGGGGTCGACGCCGACGCCCAGGCGCTCTCGGCGTTTCTGGCCAAGGCCTTCGGGCCTTCGAGCGTGGGTATCATCCACTACGGATCCCGCGCGCAGGGACGCAAGCCGCGCGCCGACAGCGCCTTCGACTTCTTTGTCGTGGTCGATCGCTACGGCGACGCGTACCGATCGCTTGCGGCCACCGTCGGCACGTCGTATTCGCCGAAGGTGGCGACGGCCCTGGCCCATGTGCTTGCGCCGAACGTCCTGGCGGTGACCAACCGCGCCGGTGGGGAACAACGCGCCAAATGTTGTGTGATTTCCCTGGCCGACTTCCGCCGCGCCTGCTCACCCCGTCGTCGCGACCATTTTGTCCAGGGGCGCCTGTTTCAGTTCGTTCTGCTGACGTGGACGCGGGATGCCGCGGGTGCGCAGGCGATCGGCGATGCCATCGCCGAAGCCCGTGCGGCCACGTACACCTGGAGCCGGCCGTCGCTGCCCGAGACGTTCACCGTGGATGAGTTTCTCCAGGCAGCGCTCTCACGCTCGCTGGCTGGTGAGATCCGGCCGGAGTCTGGCGATCACGCCCGCATCCTGGTGGCCGCCCAGCGAGACGTCCTCTGCGCCATCTATACGCCGCTGCTCGACCACCTGGTGGCGCAAGGGGGGCTGTTGCGGACATCCGCGCCGCAGACCGCCCCGGCTTCGACCATCTATCGGCAGCCGGGCAGAGCCTCGGCGGTCGATCGCCTGCGCGTGCGATGGTACTTTCGGTTCAGCAAGGTCCGCGCCACGGTTCGCCTGCTCAAACACGTCATACTCTACGAGGGTTGGCTGGACTACATCGTGCGCAAGATCGAACGGAGTGGCGGAACCAGGATGGTGTTGACGCCGCGCGAGCAGCGGTGGCCGCTCCTCTTCCTGTGGCCGCGGGTCTTCCGGTATTTGCGCGACCGTCCTCAGCGACAAAGGCCACGTGACTCTGATTGATACCCTCGCGTTGACGCTTGCCGCTGTTGTGGTCGCCACGATGCCGGTGTTCGCGATCGTCGGCCGGAATCGTCCCCGGGACCCGGACGTGGCGCGACGATCGGCCACGGCGCTGCTCGGGTTCTGGGTCCGCGATTGGCTGATGTGGGTGATTGGCCCCATGGAGCGAGTGATGATTCGCGCGAAGGTCTCGCCCGACCTCTTCAACTATCTGGGCGTGGCCTTCGGCATAGGCGCGGGTGTGGCGTTTGCCCTGGGTGCGCTGTCGCTTGCCGGTTGGGCGATTCTGTTCGGCGGAGTGGCGGATGTCTTCGACGGACGGATTGCCAGGGCGCGTGGCATGGCCAGTCGTTATGGCGCATTCATGGACTCCACGCTCGACCGGTTCGCCGAGGCCTTTTCGTTTGTGGGCGTGACCTGGTATCTGTCCACCACCCCGTGGGGCGCCGCGGTCTCGGTGCTGGCCATCAGTGGCTCTCTTCTCGTCAGCTACACACGCGCGCGCGGCGAAGCCGTCGGCGTCAGTGGCACCGGCGGCGTCATGCAGCGGGCCGAACGGCTGGTCCTGCTCGCTCTGGGCGCCCTCGCCGATTCAGCAGTCGCGACCCGTTGGGGATGGCCCGACGGCACTGTGCTCACGGCCGCCGTCACTCTGATCGCTTTCGGCTCGATCGGCACGGCGATCTATCGCACGGTGTCTATCGCTCGCACCCTGGCGCAGCAAGACGACCTCTGAGGTAATTACCTCAGAGGTCGTCTCTCTCTACTGATTCGCGACTTTCAGATACCATCTCGAACGTGACTACGCCTCGGCACGCGGGTCTGTTGCCCAGGCGATTTCAGCCGACTGGGAGTTCACGGTAGATGGCGATTGTTGGCGTGGTGCCCGCCGCAGGCAAGGGCGCCCGATTCGCGGCCGAGTCGCCCGGAGGACCGCACAAACTTCTGACGCCGGTCGGCGGTGAGCCCATGGTGCGGCGGACGGTCACGTCTCTGATGGCCGGTGGCGCTGCCCGCTGCGTGGTGGTGGTGTCGTCTGAGGTGGAAGCGGCCGTGAGGACAGCCTTGGCCGACCTGCCGGTTTCAGTGGTGGTGAATCCGGATCCGACGCGCGGGATGTTCTCGTCCATTCAATGCGGCGTGGCTGCGACCGCCGAGGGTGACGTGTGCGTCCTGCTGCCGGGCGATATGCCGTACGTGCAGGCCACCACGGTGGCTGTCGTAATTGCAGCAGCCGGGGAGGCGGGCATGACAGCCTGCGCCACTCACGAGGGACGCCGGGGGCACCCAGTCGCCTGTTCCGCCGCGCTGCGTGCGCGCATCCTGCAGGCCCCCGCCGACGCCATCCTCAGCGAAGAGCGGTCGCGCGACGCGTTCCTGTCGATTGAGGTGTCTGACCCGGGCGTGCATCGGGACGTCGACCGCCCGGCGGATCTCGAGTAAGCCTCGGCCTTGAAAACCAGGCCGAGCTACGTCCGGAAGGATGTCAAGCGGAGGTGCAAGCCGGTGCGTAGCGCGGGCTGGGTCTCAAGCCCGAGTGTCCGCTGGACGCGACCGACGGTCCTTTACCGGTACCGCTCGAAAAAGCGCCGTTCGTCCTGCTGGTCGCCAATGAGGATAAGTTCTGAGTCGGCCGGCAGTGGAGCCTGAATGTCGGGTGGCGCCGCAGATCCACCTGCGGGTCTGACCGCCAGCACATTGCACCCGGTATCGAGGCGCAGGTTGCACTCGGCAATGGACTTGCCCACCAGTTCACGCGGAACGCGTACGGTGAACACCTCGAGCCCCTCAACGAGTGACAACACGCTGCCGGGACGCACGACGTCGAAGATCGCGCTGGCTTCCATCGGGACGTACGACATCACGAAGTTGGCCCCGGCCAGGCGAAGTGTGGCCACGTTCTGTTGAAACGTGGAGCGGCTGAGAATCCTGATGTCGGGGCGCTTCGCACGACAGTAGAGCGTCAAATACACATTCAGGTCGTCGTCATGCGTGGTGATCGCCACGCTCGACGCGGTGTTGAGGCCCGCCAAGTCAAGCACTTCAGGATCCGTGGCATCACCCATCACCCAGCGTGAACCATCAGGTACCTTCATGTTCGCTCGCTCCACCACACGGTAATCGACCCCGGCCGCCATCAGGGCGCGCGACGTCGCCCGCCCCACGCGTCCGCCGCCGACAATGAGAGCCGTGATCGCAGGCGCGTCCGAACCCACGAACTCGCGGGTGTAGGCATCCATGCCGTCCTGCGTGCCTGACAGCAACACGGTCATTTCGTCAGTGAGACGAAGGCTGGCCGACCCTGGGGAGTACGCGCCCTTCTGCCAGACACCGACGATGTTCACGTGAAACCGCTCGCCCACCCGAGTGTCTCGGATGGTCTGGCCCGTCAGTGCCGTGCCGGCTATCGACGCTTCAGCGATGACCAGGCCATCAAGGTGACCAATGATGTGCGGCCGCCCTCCGTGGCTGGCCATTCGGCGTGCCATCGCCCTGCCCAGCAGTTCCCCCAACTGAATGACATCCTGGCAGCCGGCCTGCTTGAGCAGAGGGACGGACACCTCGAAGGCTGCAGTCGCGACGATCGGGACCGTGCGTGAGCACTCTCGCACCGTGAGCGTGACATTGGCGTTGACCGCATCGCCGAGCGTCGTGGCCACCAGGGCCGCGCGCTCGATCCCGGCACGCCGGTACGTCTCGGCGTCATCCACCTGCCCGACCATGACGCGCACCCCCTGGTCGTGAAGCTCAAGGGCGCGGGCCGTGTCCGGGACGATGACCGCATAGGGCATCGCGTATTGTTCCAGACGCTCAATCAGGACCGCTTCGATGGGGCCGTACGCGGTGAGGATGACGTGACCACTGATGTCAGGCGGAATCATCCGAGGCGTGCGGGCGGCATTCCGGCGTTCGAGCCACGGCGAATAGAAGAACTGAATGAGCGTGTAGGGCAGCAGGACGAAAAGCAGGACGAGTCCGCTCAGCAGCACCAGCAGCGAAAACGCGAGTCCGGTATCAGCGGTAAAGACGAGGTCGCCGTACCCCAGCGTGCTCATGGTCTGAAGCGTCCAGTACACGCCTGTAAACCAACTGTAGGTGCGCCCCTCGGCGGCCATCAGGACGTGGAACATCGTCGAATACAGCAGCACGAGGGCGAACACTGCGCCCACCACTCCCGCCAGTGCCCGGAGGTGTCCACCCCGGCGCCGAAAGGTCATCCCCACACCCTCCATTGTGAACCTGCGGGACCCGGTTTCACGTATTGTGTGCAGACCGTTCGACCAACGTGACTCAATCCCGGAGACTCTTATGACCCGACGCGCTGTTTTACTGATACTCGCTCTCGCCCTTTCCCCGATCCTGCATGCCGCCAGCGCTCAGGGCCTGACAGGCAAGTGGGACGGCACATTCATCATCAGCATGAACGGCCAGCAGATGGACGATGTGGTGTTCATGACGGTGACGCAGAAAGACAACGCCCTGACGGGCACGGTTGGCCCCACGCTCGATCGGCAATGGGCCATGGTTGGCGGCAAAGTGGACGGGGCGAAGGTCACGTTCGAGGCCCAGTCGGATGGCCCGCTCGTCAAGTTCACGCTGACCCTCGCAGACGGTCGGCTGAAGGGTGACGCAGTCGCCGAACAGGACGGTCAGAAAATGGAAGCAAAGGTCGACCTCGGTCGCAGCAAGTAGCAAGTAGCCAGATAGAATCGGGAGGTGACCGATTCCCTCTATGCCCGCATGGCCGCGCGTCGTGCGGATGGCCGGCGCTTTGCCGTCGCCACCGTCGTACGCACGAGCGGCAGTACGCCACAGGTGGCCGGCGCCACACTGGTGCTCGGGGCTGGTGAACCCGTGCGGGCAGCCGTCGGCACATTGGGCGGTGGATGCGTTGAGGCCGATGCGATCGAAACCGCCCAGGGCATCCTCGAGTCCGGCGGTCACTCGCTGCGCGCGTACGAGCTGACCGAAGATCTGGCGTGGAACACGGGCCTGGTCTGCGGCGGCACAATGTGGATTCTGGTGCAGCGTGATGACCAGGCGCTGACCTTTGATGGCGTTGATCTGTTGCCCGAACTTGTGAGCGCATCCGCCGGCGGCACGCCGCTCGCCCTTGTCACCCGCCTCGGGAAACATCAGGGTGGCCTGACGCTCGAAGGCCGGATCGTCGTCAGGGCCGACGGCTCTCGACTGGGTTCACTCGGCGACGACGCCGACGAGCGGGCCACTGCCGAAGCCCTCTCGCAGATCCCCCACGGCACGGCTCGCACCGTCAGGTCAGAAACCGATGACCTGCTCATCGAAGCCGTGGCCAGCCGGCCCCGCATCGTGGTCGCCGGCGGCGGCCACGTCGCGCTGGCCATCGCACGGCAGGCCGCGATGCTCGACTTCGACGTCACCGTGGTTGAAGACCGGCCGGAGTTCGCCGACCCCGCGCGATTTCCACACGCCACGATCCTGCAAGGCGACGTGCCCGCCACTCTCGCGGGCATCAACTACAGTTGGAACACCTTCATCGTCATTGCCACCCGCGGCCACAAGCTGGATGCGGACTGCATGATGGCCGCGATGCGGACCAACGCGCGTTACATCGGCCTGTTGGGCAGCCGGCGCAAGACTGTGCTCATCAACGAGATGCTGCGGGCCGAAGGCGTTCCCGAAGAGCGATTGCGCGTGATTCATGCGCCGGTGGGATTGGACCTCGGGGGGCGGACCCCGGCCGAAATCGCCCTGTCCGTCATGGCGGAGATCACCCGGATTCGCTATCAGGGCACCGGGCAATCCTTGTCGAAGTAGGGAACACCCGGCGGCCGCAATCCGTCCCTCGCATGCATGTCCAGCCTGCGCCACACGGTTCGTCTCCTCCTGAAAGACCGCAGCTTCACGATCACGGCGCTTTTGACCCTGGCGCTGTGCATCGGGGCCAATACCGCCATCTTCAGCGTGGTGCGCTCTCTGTTGCTGCGCCCGCTGCCAGTGCCCGAGGCGGGCCGGCTGGTGCATGTCTACAACAGCTATCCCAACGCCGGCGCAGAGCGCGCCGGCGCGGCGGTGCCCGACTACTTCGACCGCCTGCGCGACGTGAAGGCGCTGGACACGCACGCCATGTTCCGTCAGTCGGGCGTCACGCTCGGCGCCGAGGGCGGGGCCCAGCGCCTGAAGTCGGTGGTGGCGACGCCGTCGTTTTATCGCTTGCTGCAGGCGGCCCCTGTGGCCGGCACGCTGTTTGGCGACGCGGATGGGGAAGACGGCGCGACGCGGCGCGTGTTGCTCGGCCACGCCATCTGGCAGCAGCGCTACGGAGGCGACCCGGCTATCGTCGGCAAGGAAATCAGACTGAACGGCGACGTGCACCAGGTGGCCGGTGTGTTGCCGGCAGACTTCACGTTTCTGTGGAACGACATCGATGTCTGGCTGCCGACACGGTTCACGGCCAGAGAAAAATCAGACGACGGACGGCACAACAACAGCTGGCAGTATGTGGGTCGACTGGCGCCGGGTGCGTCGCTTGCGCAGGTGCAGCAGCAACTCAACGCCCTGCAGGCGACCAACGATGAGCGGTTCCCCAAGCTCAAACAAATACTGAAAGACGCCGGCTATCACACGGTGGCCGTGGGTTTTCAGGACGACACCGTTCGCGAATTGAAGCCGGTGCTGTACCTCCTGTGGGGCGGCGTCCTGGTGGTGCTGCTGATCGGATGCGTCAATATCGCCAACCTGGTCATGGTCCGGGCGAGCACTCGCGCGCGAGAAATGGCGACGCGTCACGCCATTGGCGCCACCATGGGGCGACTGAGCGGCCAGTTGCTGACAGAAACCGTGCTGCTCGCCGTCGTGGGTGGAGTGTTGGGGGTGCTGCTCGGGTGGTGGGCATTGTCAGCCGTGCCGCTCCTGGGTCTCGACGAGATCCCGCGCGGGCATGAGATTCGGATGGACCTCATCAGCGTCGCTGTGGCCCTGGGTCTCACGCTGGCCGTTGGCGTGCTGATCGGCCTGGTGCCGGTCGCTCGGCTCACGCGCATGAACGTGAATGCGACCTTGCGCGAGGAAGGCCGTGGCGGCACGGTCAGTCGAGCCACGAACCTGATGCGGCGTGGTCTGGCCGCCGCACAAATCGCGCTGGCGTGTGTCCTGCTGATTGGCGCGGGCCTTCTGGCCGCGAGCTTCGACCGGGTGCTGCGCATCAATCCCGGGTTTGCGCCCGACGGTGTCATTTCGGCGTCGGTCAATCTGCCCACCAGCCGGTACGCCGACCCGGCGGCCCTGGCCGCCGTGACCGCGCGCATCGTCGAGGCCAGCCGTTCAATCGCCGGCGTGGAATCGGCCGGCGTGACGTCCACGATTCCGTTTGGCGACGACTACAACAGCAGCGTCATCCTGGCTGAAGGCTATGTCATGAAAGAGGGGGAATCGCTGATCTCGCCGAGCCAGACGGTGGTGACCGATGGTTATTTCGAGACGATGAAGGTGCCGCTCGTGAAAGGCCGATACTTTTCAGCGGGTGATACTCCGCATTCCACCCTGGTCGCCATCATCGACGAGCGGCTGGCCGCAAAGTTCTGGCCGGGGCAGAACCCGCTGGGCCGCCGCCTGTATTCGCCTGACAGCGCGCAGGATGTCATGTCGATCACACCTGACACGAAGTTCTTCCAGGTCGTGGGTGTGGTCGAAGAGGTGCAGATTCTCGGACTTGGCACTGGAGTGGAACCTGTCGGTGCCTATTACTTTCCCTACAGCCAGTCCCCCGACCGCTCCATCTTTGTCGCCTTGCGCACGGCTGTGACGCCCGAGTCGGTGGTCAACGGCCTTCGCGCGAAGATTGCGGCGATCGACCCGGAGCTGCCGCTGTACGGCGTGCACACCATGGTGGAGCGCATGGACGACTCGCTGGTCAGTCGGCGTGTGCCGATGCTGCTGGCGATGGCGTTTGCGGGCGTCGCGCTGCTGCTGTCGGCGATCGGCGTCTACGGCGTGCTGGCGTATCAGGTATCGCAGCGGCGCCGTGAGATCGGAATTCGGATGGCGCTCGGAAGCACGGCGCGCGAGGTTTTCACCCTCGTGCTCCAGGACGGCGCGAAAATTGCCGGCGTGGGTCTGTCCGTCGGCCTGGCGGGGACGTACTTCGTTGGCCAGGCGATGAAGAGCCAGCTCTATAACGTCGCGCCCATGGACCCGGTGGTGATCGGCGCCGTGTCAGCGTTGCTCGCTGTGGTCGCGCTCGCCGCCACATTGATACCGGCGCGACGTGCCTCGCGCGTCAACCCACTCACGGCGCTCTCAGACTAGGCGCCGCCGCCGACTGTAATGGCGAAATGTCACAAATGTCAGAAATGGCGAAATGTCTACACTGCGTGAGTGGCACAATCCGCGAATGTCCAAGGCCTGCAATGCGCGAATGACCCTGGAGCAGCAGATTCAAACATTGGAGGGCAAAGACATTCCCGGCATTCTTCCCTGCAATGGGTTTGTCCGACATTTCGCCATTTCGGACATTTGTGACATTTGCCCATTACAAGCATCACCTACGGCGCAGTCCTCTGCGCGTACGTGATGATGTAGCCGTCTGGGTCGAGAAATGCGAACTCCGTCATGCCGTACCACTTCTTCTCAAGGGGCATGACGACGCGGACGAGGGGAGCGAGGCGGGCGTAGGCCTCGTCGATCTCGGTGACTTCCACAAAGAGCGTCAGCGTGCCCCCGAGGGTCATCGTCCGAAACGCCGGGTACTCCGCGTAGGCGGCCTCCGGCGCGTTCAGGAACACCTCCACGGGGCCGTTGGTCATGATTGCAAACACCAGCGGTGGTGCGTCGGGCACCGTCATCTGCGCCGTGAATCCGAGCACATCGCGATAAAACGCCACAGTGCGATCGACGTCCGAGACAATGAGGTTGGGAGTCAGTTTCGTGATTTGAGAGGGCATCGCACACCTTTATCAGAGTTCAGGCTCGGCTCACAAACTCTCCAAGTGATTTTTTCGTGATGGCTGGCACCGTGGCGTCGGCCGCGGGGTATCCCACCACCAGGAGCAGATACGGCCGTTCGTGTGACGGGCGGCCGAGGAGTTCGTTGAGGAACCCCATTGGGCTGGGCGTGTGGGTGAGCGCGACAAGGCCGGCGTGATGGAGCGCGGCGATGAGGAAGCCGGTGGCAATACCCACCGACTCCGAGACGTAGTAGTGCTTCACCTTGCGGCCATCGGGCAGGCGCCCGTACGTTTCGGCGAAGATCGCGATCAGGCATGGAGCCGTCTCTAGAAACGGCTTGTCGGCATTGGTGCCCAACGGCGCCAGCGCGTCGAGCCACTCCTGCGGCGCGCGTCCGCCATAAAACTCGCGCTCCTCTTCTTCGGCGGCCACTCGGATACGCGCCTTGATCGTGGTGTCTGTCACGACGACGAAGTGCCAGGGTTGCATGTTTGCGCCGTTGGGGGCGGTGCCGGCGGCCGTGAGGCACTCGTCGAGCACCCCGGCCGGGATGGCGCGCGATGAAAAGTCTCTGACCGTACGGCGTCGTTGCAGTTCTTCACGGAACTCGCGCGCCCGCGCGAGCATGTCACCCTCTGGATATTCGCGATAACTCGTGAGCGGGACAAGGACTGGGGGGACCGGGGGCGTCATCAAACGCCATTATGCCCTCAGCCCGCGGTGCGCGACGGCGCGGGGCGAAGGCCGAATACAAACGCGTCGGGCCGTGAGTAGTGCCCCGCCACATCCAGAGTCATCCGTTCGGAATCGAGTTGCGCCGTGTCGAGTGTGGCGAGCAGGATTGCGGGCTCGTCCCAGTGCGGCGCCACGATGTACGCGCCGTCGGGGCCGATGATGGCGCTGCCGCCGCGGAGCACGAGCGTGTCGTCGGCGCCCGCCCGCGCCGGGTCGCGCTCAAGTGCCGGCGGTAGCGCGTCAGCGCGCATGAGCGATCCTGCCGCCAGCACAAAACACCGGCCTTCAAACGCATAGTGCCGGCTCGCGATCTGGTGGCGCTCGTGCACCGTGGGCCAGGCCGCCACGTGCAGGTCTTCGCCGGACACATGGAGTGCCTGCCGCGCGAGCGGCATCCAGTGTTCCCAGCAGACAAGTCCGCCCACGCGGCCGATCGGTGTGTCAACGGCGCGCAGGCCTTCGCTGTCGCCCTGCCCCCACACCATGCGCTCGGTGTAGGTCGGCATCAGTTTGCGATGGTGGTTCAAGAGACGGCCGTCCGGCCCGTAGGTGAGTAGTGCGTTGTAGAGGGTGCCCGAGCCAGGTCCCGAGGCCACGCGCTCGCTGACACCCACGACGAGCGTCACGCCGGCATCGACCGCGATGGTGGCAAGGGACGCACCCGCCGCGCCGCTCACGTCTACGCTTTGGGCGCGATAACGGGCAAACACCTGCTTGGTCGGTTCGTGATCCCAGAGCGCGACGTCCCGGCAGACATCGAGCCACGCCGGGTAGCCCGGCAACCACGTCTCGGGAAATACCACGAGCGCGGCGCCGCGCTCCGCCGCCTCGCTTGTCAGGGTCCGAGTGAGGTCCAGGCCCTGAGCGAGCGAAGCGGCGACATGCGCTTGAACGACGGCGACGGTTAACGCCGCCACTAGGCGGTCACGGCCAGAGCCAGCCGAATGTGCCCGCGGTCAGGAGGCTGTAGACCAGGCCGTCGACCATCGACCGCAACGTGGTGCCCCAATTCCGCTTGTACCAAATCGAAAATTGCGGCAACGACATCGCGTATCCCATGAACGCGACGGTGCCGGCTACGCGGAACACTTCCAGGTAGTGCGCATCTGCGGTGAGCACGCGGCCCGTGATGTAAGCCGCAAAGAAACTGATCACCACCGAATACACGAACCACTGCGTCAACTGGGCGCCCATGTTCATGGGACCGCCCGCGGCGACGGTCATGATGACGACGGGGCCTTTGGCGACTTTTTCAAGAAACGCGGGCGACTTCATGGCCGCCATCGACTCGGCCTTCGGCGCACAGTAGTCTCCCGGTGGCACCTTCAGCCGTCGGAAGGCGTCCAGCAGGCCATCCTCGTCTGGCAAGGACCCAAAGTCGTTCTTGTGATACGTCAGCATCATGTGCATGACCGAACTGGCCACGAACACGATCACCGCGGAAAGCAGAATGGGAATCGCAAGCGACGAGAGAGCAACATCCATGGGGGGCACCTCATCAAGGGAAAGAAAAGCCGCCGCATCTTACCACCGGACCCTCCTGAACGTGCGCGGCCTGGGTCTCAAGGCCGCGAACACCCGCGCGCTTGAGACCCAGCGCGCGCTACGAAATGCCACGTTAGTGTGAAAAATCCGTCAGCACCCCCGGCACCATGCTGGCGCGCAGCGCGTTGGCGATCGCCAGCACATCGATCAACTCCTGCATGACGGCTCCAGACACCGGCGGCAACAGGCCTGCGGCCGCCAGCAGCATGCCTCCCACGCTGAGCGCCATGCCTCCAATCGCGCTCTGAAGCGCCACCGCGCGCATGTGCCGGCCGATGTGCAGCAGTTCATCCACGCGGCCCAACGAGTTGTCAAGGATGACCACACCGGCGGCCTCAGCGGTCACATCGCTCGCCTGGCCAAACGCGATGCCGACCGTTGCGGCCGTCAGCGCCGGCGCGTCGTTGATGCCATCCCCCATGAAAATTGTCGGTGCCTTGAGCGTCTCGGCTCGTACCAGCGCCACCTTCTGTTCCGGAGTCTGGCTGGCATAGACCTCGGTGATCCCCACTTTCTCGGCAAGGTAGCGAACTTCGCTCTCGCGGTCACCCGACACGAGCAGCACACGAGTGATGCCATGGAGCGGCTTGAGATGACGCACAAACGACGTGCCTTCGCGGCGCGGCTCATCGCGAAAGCGCAACGTGGCCGCATATCGATCGTCGATGACCACCACACACTCAAGTCCGCCGGCTTGCGGCGGAAGCGCCGGAGCATCGCCGGGCGCCTGCGCCAGTCGCTTCCCGCGGCTGGTCACCTGCACGCGTTTGTCGCCGATCAGTCCCTTGAGCCCTTCGCCTGGCCGCTCATTAACCTCACGCGCGTCAGAGAGTGACAGGCCACGCGCAGTGGCGCCCTTCAGGATGGCTTCTGAGAGCGGGTGCCGTGAATAGCGCTCCAGGCTCGCCACCATCCCGAGCACATCATCGGCCTCGACGCCCGGAGCGGTCAGCGTCTCGGTCAGTTGAGGTTGCCCGTAGGTCAGCGTGCCGGTCTTGTCGAAAATGGCCACGCGGCACGTATCGATCTGTTCGAGGACCGCGGGGTCTTTGATGATGATGCCGCGTCTGGCCGACAACGACACGGCTCCGATGATCGACACCGGGATGGCGATGAGCAGAGGACACGGCGTGGCGACCACCAGCACCGCCAGAAATCGAACGGGATCGCCGCTCACGACCCAGGCCAGCGCGGCCAGGATCACCGCGACGGGCGTATAGATGGCGCCCAGTTGATCGCCCAGTCGCCGCAGCCGCGGGCGCTGCTGTTCCGACTCGCGCATGACGTTCATGATGCGCGCATATCGCGAATCCACCGCGCGTTGCTCTGCGCGAATAGTGAGCGCGCCCTCGCCATTCACCGCGCCCGACAACACGCTGGTCCCGACAGTCTTGGACAGCACGTATGGTTCGCCGGTCAGGTACGACTCGTCCATCGTGCTGCGGCCTTCAACCACGATGCCGTCCACAGGACACGCCTCATGCGGAAAGACGACCACGGTATCGCCGGGCACGATGGCTTCAAGGGGGACGTCCGTCAGCACCCCGCCGGTCTTCTGATGCGCCACGGTGGGGATGCGGCGGGCCAGTGCCGACAATGCGGAAGACGCGCGGCCCACGGCATAGGCTTCAATGGCCTGGCCTCCCGACAGCATGAGCACCACCAGCGTGCCGGCCAGGTATTCCCCCAGCAGCACAGCGGTGACGATCGAAATACCCGCAAGCAGGTCGGAGCTGAAGTCGCCTGCGAGCAGTTTGCGCGCCAGTCCGTACACCAACGGTACGCCGCCGATGACAAGCGCGCCAAACAGAGGCCACAGCAGAGCAGGTTGCCCGGCCCAGACGACGCCGGGCCACATCACACGGAGAAGCAAATGCGCTGCGATGGCCACAAGAGCCACTGCAGCGATCAGTGGTTCCTTCAGCGCGCGAGTGGGCACATCTGGAAGTTTATGCCCCCCTGCGACGCAATCCTGCACCCAACAACACACCTGCGGCGCCGACCAGCGGGTTCAAGAGCGCCACCCATGTGGGCTGCCGCGCATGGGTCATCGCGTCAGACATTGTGGCGTCGGCGGGGCGTGTGCCCCCGCGCGCCGAATCGGGGCTCATCACCACAGGCACCGCCAGCAGCGCCCCGAGCACGATGACGATCGCCGCCAGCCACTGTGGTGCCGGCGTGCCTGGAGCGATGCGGGCGCACACCCATCCCCCGGCGGCGGCGCTGAACAGGCCGAGCATGAAGCTCAGCGCAATCCACCCGCCGGCCGCCTCGTAGGTGCCAGGCGCGAACAGTCGATCGATGCCCAGCACGGGATACGTGGCGGCAAAGGCCACCATCACGGCGATGGCCATGGTGAGGTAGCCGAGAATGACGGCGGCAGCGGGGCGAATCATGGTGCGTTCAGTGATCTTCGTGTCGGTGGTGATCGATCTCGCGATCCATCGCGGCCGTGTCGGCGCGTGCGATGGTGGCCGCCTTCTTGTTCTTGGCAGCAGCCGCAGCCTGGGTCTTTTCGCGCGAGCTGAGCGCGAACGTCGAAAGGAGCCGAACGGGCGCGTCGACTCCGCACGCGGGGCACAAGGGCGCAGGGTCGCCGTGAGAGGCCGGTCGAATCAGCGACTCGAACTCGTGGGCGCAGGACCGGCAGCGAAAATCAAACAGCGGCATCGTGCGGACCAGCCCGAGGCTACTTGCACGCCTGACAGTTGTTGTTGTTCTTCGCGCCCATGCCCTCGAGCAGCTTGATGGTCTCGGGGAAAGGCTGCGTGCGCTGTTCGGGGCTGTTCGCCATGTCCACCGTGGTCTGGCCGTTGCGGTTCACGGCCATCACGTCCGCACCCCGCTTCACGAGATACAGGATCATCGCGTTGTCGCCGCGCGCCGACGCGTGGTGAAGAGCAGTAAATCCGTCGGCATCGCGGATGTTGATGTCCACGCCCAGTTCTTCAAGAAAGTACCTGGCGGCCGGCATCCAGCCGTCGGGCACATGACGATGCTGCTGGGCGACGCGAGATGTGCCGTAGCCCACGCCGCTGGCGGCATGAAACGGCGGCACGTGCGGGCCGCCGGACGGCACGGCGGGCAGGCCCTGTCGCGCGGTGGCACCATACGACATGGTGGCAATGTTCGGGTCGGCACCATGTCGCACGAGCAGACGCAGCGCATCGACGTCCAGCGAGTATGCCGCGCGCCAGAACGCCGTGGCCCCGGTGTAATCCACACCCATGCGGCCGGCGTTGTAGGCCGCGTACCAGATATGCGACAGCGTGCGCGCGTTGGGATCGGCACCGGCCTGCAACAGCGCTTCCATCAACTGCACGTGCGACGCCCGCTGCTGGGCGGCGGCCGTCGGCTGCGGATACCACGTGCGCAACGCCCACTCGTTGTTCAACACGGCGAACAGCGGCGCCGCGCCGTCATCGCTCACCAGATTGGGATTGGCCCCTCGCTTGAGGAACGTCTGGGCCAGGTCGTAGTGGCCGTTGATGATGGCCACCAGCATCGGCGTTGACTTGTCTCCGGCAGTCGGCAGGTTCACGTCCATGCCCGAATCAAGCAGCATCGTGGCCGCCGCGACAAACCCGTCGCGCGCGGCGTAGTGCAGCGCCGAGAGCCCGCCCTGACGGCCAATCTGCTGGATATCCGAGGCGGGTCGTGGTCCGCCCGCGGCCCCTCCGGCGCGCCCTCCGCGTCCGGGCGCCGCTGCGGCAGCCGGCTGGCCATCGGGTCCCACCGTGGCGGCTCTGCCGGTTTGCGGCGGGTCGAATTGCGGCGGCGCCACCGGCGTGCGTCCTGTGGTGGCGGTGATCACGCGGTCGCGAGTCAGCCGCGCGGCGCTGTCGGCCTGCGACCGTTGACCGTAGTCGATGACTGTTGTGGCTAACACGCTGTTCGCGCCTTTTTCGATCAGGATCCGCATGGCCTCGAGGCGATTCTGCGATGCCGCAAAGATCAGCGGCGTGCGGCCATGCGTCGCGTCAACGGCATTCACGTCGGCCCCGCGATCGAGCAGGAACCGCACGGCGTCAGCACTCCCGGCCTGGGCCGCCAGGTGAATCGGCTGCACGCCCGTTTCGGTAACCTGCTTCGGTTTGCTGCCTGCTTCAAGGAGTCGAGCCACAAGTGGGGCGTGTCCGCGCGAACTGGCCAGGTGCAGCGGCGTGAAGCCGCCGATGCGCGTGAGGGGCTCGACGACGGCGCCGCCGATCAGCAAGAGGTCCATCGTTTTGAGATCGCCGTTGAGGGCCGCCCAATGCAGCGCGGTCATGCCGTCGCCCTGCGCCGCGTTCACGTCGGCGCCGTCGCGAAGGAGCGCCCGCACCGTGGTCAGGTCGCCTTTCATTGCGGCGTCTGCGACCTTGGACTCCGGTCCGGCCGCCGGCGCAGCCGCCACCAGCACCAGTAACAGGACGCTGACGAGCGCGGGAACCCGAAGCTTACGCATGTGACACCGCGCCTGGCGCCGTAAAGGAGAAGTCACCGCTGCTGTCGCCGAACGTTTTCATGTCGAGTCCGAGCTTGTGCATGAGGCCCAGCATGACGTTGGCCATGGGCGTGCCGCTGTCGGCCTTGAGGTGCACGCCGCCTTCGAGAATGCCGCCGCCGCGCCCCAGCAGAATCAGCGGGCAGTTCCGATGGTTGTGCACGTTGGCATTGGCCATGGGCGAGCCGTAGACGATCAGGGTCTTGTCGAGGAGCGACGCCTCGCCTTCCATGGTGGTCTTCAAGCGTTCCAGGAAGTACGGCAGCATCGAGACGTGGTGTTTGTTGATCTCGGCGAACTGGCGGATGCGTTCCTCGGCCACGCCATGGTGCGACGCGTTGTGGAAGCCGGTTTCAATGCCGCTGCCGGGATACACGCGGCCTGAACCGTCGCGACCCAGCTTGAACGAGAACACCCGGGTCGTATCCGACGTGAAGGCCAGCAACTGAAGGTCGAACATCAGCTTCACGTGTTCATCAAACGCGTCGGGTACGCCGGCAGGCGCGCCGGGCAATTCGCGCGTTTCGCCACTGGCATTGCGCGCTTCCACGCGCTGGATGCGCTGCTCGATTTCCCGGATGTTGCTGGCGTACTGATCCAGCCGCGCCTTGTCGGCCGGCCCCAGGTCACGTCGAAGGCCCGCCATTTGTGACACCAGCATGTCCAGAATGCTGCGGTCGGTCGCGCGCCGCATCGTGCGCTGCTCGGGCGTGCCCCCAGCGCCAAACAACAGTTCAAACACCATCCGCGGATCCCGCACCATCGGCAGCGGCTGCTCTGGTGCAGCCCAGCTGATGGTGTCGGTATAGACGCACGCGTAGCCATACGCGCAGCCGCCGGACTGGTCGACCGGCTCAATGCTGAGCTGCATCGACGGGATCGGCGTGTCCTGACCGAACTTCTGCACGTAGAGCTGGTCCATTGACGTGCCAACCTTGACATCCGACCCTTCGGTCAGCTTCGGGCGCACGTGCGTGAACATCACCGCGCTTGACCTGAAGTGGTCCCCGCCGACCTCGGCAGGCGCAAACGCCTCGGCCATTCGCGTGTCGGTGTTGCTCACAATGGTCAGGTAGTCGCGGTACGGCTCGAGCGAGCTGAGGCTGCCTTTGCTCAGGTCAAACTTGCGACCGACCTCGGCCGGATTCCACAGATATTGGGCCGCGCCAATCTCGCTGCAGCCGGCGGCTCCATGCACCTGCTCGATGCAGACCAGACGGGTCTGATCAGCCAGCCGCCCCGCCTCGGTGCGGGCGAAGACCGTGCGCGCCGGAATCATGGAGTCGAGCAGCGGCAGCGCGATCGTCGCGCCCAGGCCTCGCAGCGCCGTGCGTCGCGAGATGTGTTTTCCGGTCAGATACATGGCAGAACCCTCACTTGGTGACAACTGCTTCCTTGCGAGCCGAGCGAAACGCGGAACTCCGCGCCACGCCGAGAATCAGCGACGACAATCGATAATCGGTGGCCTTGGCCTCGCGCACGATCCGTCGCACGGCGGGCATGTCGTAATACTCCACGCGCCGCGCCAGCGCGTACGACATCAACATCGAGGTGAAATGGGTGACGACTACTTCCGACCGGGCCGACAATGCCGCGCGCAAATCCGCCACGCCCTTGAGAGGCGTGCCGTCATACAGTTCGCCCGCGGTGTCCACCGGCACCCCGCGGTCCTTGATGCGCCACGACCCCGTGACATCAAACGCGTCGAGCGCGAGGCCGATGGGATCGATCACGTTGTGGCACGAACTGCACGCCGGGTTCTTCCGATGCATAGCGAGTTGTTCGGCCACCGACAGGAAGCGGCCGTCCACCGCATCGCCCGTTTCGTCCAGGTCGGGCACGTTCGGGGGAGGCGGCGGGGGCGGACTGCCCAACAGCACTTCCATGACCCACTTTCCCCGCAGCACCGGCGACGTCCGGTTGCCATGCGATGTCAGCGTCAGGATGCTCGCATGGCCCAGCAGGCCTCGCCGCAGGTCGTCGGGATACGACACTTTGCGGAACTCGGGTCCGCTCACGCCGGCAAATCCGTAATGCCGCGCGAGACGTTCGTTCACGAACGTATAGTCGGCCGTCAGCATCTCCATCACCGGCCGGTCCTCGCGCACGAGGTGATCGAACAGCAGCTCCGTTTCGCGGCGCATCGCTTCGGCAAGGGTGTCGTCGTAGTACGGGTAGTCCAGGGCGTCCGGTTCGATCTTGTCCAGGTCCTGCAGCCTGACGTACTGCGACGCAAACCGCGTGGCCAGCGCTTCGACCTTCGGGTCGGCCAGCATGCGACGCACCTGGCGGCCGAACACGTCCGGCTGCGCGAGCGCTCCGGTGCGGGCCACATCGATCAACGGACGATCGGGAATGGTGCCCCACAGGAAGAACGACAGGCGTGAGGCCATGTCCACGGGGCCAATCGGGTAGATGCCGCCCGGCGCCACGCCCGCAGGCACCTCCTCCACGCGAAAGAGGAAGTGCAGGCTCGCGAGCATCGCCTGCAACGTGGTGCGCATTCCGCCTTCAAACCCGCCTGTGGCCGCGGCCTGGCGATAAAAGGCCATGAGCTCGTCCACATCAGCCGTGGTCAACGGCCGGCGATACGCTTCAGTCCCAAGCCGATCAACAATCCGGCGCGCGCACGCCACATCTTCTTTGGGCGCCGTCGGGCGGCACGAGAAGATCTTTCGCCGCGTGGCATTGTCGGAAACACCCGACACTTCCGAGGGGCCGACGATGGCGAGGTTGCGAAGGTGGGGCAGTGTGGTGACGCCGTAGCCGACGCCGATCTGGGTATCGGCCAGGGTGTGGTCAATAGGGCGGATGAGGTCGTCTTCCGAACCCTCGAATTCCTGGATGAATGTGGCGGCCACGCGCCGGGCCCCTGCGCGCACATAGATGGGTTCAGTCGAGACCGTCAGGCCGGTCGGGTCGGATTCCGAGATCCACCGATCGACGTTCACCACCCCGGCACGTTCACCGTCGATGGCCACTTCCATCCGGATGGCGCGCACGGTGCGGCCGAAGAGCGCGCCGGTCGGTTCCCCATGCAGCAGGAGTTGAAACTTGTATTTGCCGTCGGCCGGGAAGTTGTGGGTCACCACGGTGCCGCCACGCGTGCCGAACGGCGCGCCGTCCAGCCGTTCCTTCTGCGACCGCGTGCGCGGGACGTCGTAGGTGACTGACGTGGGGTCGGCGGACGGGTCACCCACGGCTACACGGCTCACGTGCGCCGCGGCTCGCAAATACCCCTGCATCACGGTGGCCGACGGCATCTGCACATCGGCAATGTTGTCGAAGCCTGCGCTGATGGTGTCGGCCGGCAGGTAGGCGCTCACGTCGAGGTCGAGTCCGAACAGTGCGCGCACGGCTGCGGCGTACTCCGCGCGATTGAGTCGTTGAAAGGACCGGCGCCCGGGGTTCGGGTTGGCCACCGCCGCGGCGTCGAGCGTGGTTTCGAGTCCGGTCACCAGTGCCATCCGAGTGGCTGCGTCGGGTTGCGGATGCGCCTTGGGCGGCATCATGCCGGTCCGCAGTTTGCTGACCACTTTCTCAGCCAGTGCCGCCTTATCGGCCGCGCGCCCCGCGTCGAACCCATCGAGCGACATCTCGCCCTTCAGGTCCACGTCGTTGTGACAGTCGCCGCAAAACTTCTGGAGGGTCTCGTTCTGCGCCTCCACAGACATCACGGAAGGGCCAAGGGGCGCGTTGGTGCGAACCGGGCTCGCGGCCGTGCCCGCCCGTAAGGTGAAGGCCGTGCCAAACAGCACGGTCACAAGCGCGGTCAGTGCAGTCTTCTTCATGAACTCCCTGGGGTATTCCGAAACGATACACATCGGCGGCGGAATTGTCAGCCACAAACCGGGGTGCCCGACGCGGAGTTATTCCGTGGCAGTCTTGGGCACAGCCACCTGGATATTGCGCCATCTTCCCTGCCGAAACCGCAGCACGCTCAGCGTGGCGCGCGTGGCATGCCCCAGCACAATCGCCAGCCAGATATCAGAGGCCGCCAGGCCTCGCGTGGCCTCGATCACCGAACACAGACCGACGGGGACGATGACCTGGGACACGATCGAGATGTAAAGCGGGCCCCTGGTGTCGCCGGTGCCCTGAAGGCCGCCCGTGTAACAGAGGGCCACCGTGACAAAAAACCCCGAGATCGCCAGGTAGGCCAGCAACTGACGGCCAATTTCGAACCCCACGCCTTCGGTGAGCGCGAACGCGCCGAGCAGCACCCTCGGCATCAGCACGAACCCGAGCCCCACGATCGCGGCCACGCCCAATCCGATTCGGGCAGCCACGGCTGGTGCCTGCGCCGCGCGATCCGGATGGCCGGCGCCCAGGTTCTGCCCGGCCACGGCGGCCGCCGCGCCCATCAATCCCACCGACGTCCAGGTGATCAGCGAAAACAACTCGGTATAGCCCACGGCATACGCCGCTTGCGCTTCAGCGCTGTACTGCAGCGATCCGATGAAACGCACCATCAGCAGCCCGGCCAGATTCATGGCGATGCCCTGGATGCCGGTGGGCAGACCGAACCGAAACAGCTCCCGGATGATAGGCCAGTCTGGCTTGAAGGACATGCCGCGGCTGAACCGGATGACGAGCCGGCCCGAGAACAACAGCCAGATCAACACCCCGCTGGTTCCGACACTCGCAATCGCGGTGCCGAGTGCCGCGCCGAACGTGCCGTATCTGGGAATCAGGAGAATGTTCAGAATGACGTTGGCAACGGTCATCGCCACGCCCGTTCGCAACGTGGTCTGGACGTCGCCGGCCGCCCGCAGCGCCCCGCTCATCATGAAAAATGTCAGCATGCCGATGCTTGAGACAAACATCGTGCGGATGTAGGGCAGCGCTTCACGCTGCACGTCGGGCGCGGCATTCACGAGTGACAGCAGCCACGGCGCAGCGAAATAGCCCACCGGCGCCAGAAGTCCCGTCGATAGGAAGGCCGCGGTCAGAAACGCCTGGTACACCGTGCGGTTCACGGCATCCGCGTCGCCGGCGCCCGCAAACCGGGCCACAAGCACGCCCATGCCCGAGAACACCGACGCGACAAAGACAATGACCAGGATGAAGATCTGGAGGCTCACGCCGATCGCGGCGTTCGCATTGAGGCCGACGTAGTGGCCGACCATCGAGTGGTCGATCACGCCCTGCAATCCCCCAAAGATGTTCTGGAGCATCGTGGGCCACGCGAGCATCCAGACGGCCTGCCGCAGCGGGCCATCGATGATGCGCCGATCAAACGTCTTTTGAACGGGTTTTGGTAACGGTTGGGGCTCGCCGGCCATCGTGGGAGGCCTTCATTCTAGTGCAGATGACGATCTCCCACGACGGCCTTACACGGTTTCAGTGGCTTGCGGGACATCCTTGGGTGTCCAGACGCCCTCGCTCCTGGCGACAAACACCGTGGCCGTCAGGTCGCTGAACACATTCACCGTGGTCCGCGACATATCCAGAATGCGATCGACGCCCAACACAATGGCGATGCCTTCGCCGGGGACGCCGAACATCGTCAGGATGCCGACGAGTAATGGGATAGACCCACCGGGGACGCCGGCCGCGCCGATCGCCGTGATGACCGACATGATCATCACGATGCCCATTTGCGGGATCGTCAAGTCAACGCCGAAAATTTCGGCGAGAAAAATCACCGTGATGCCTTCGAAGATGGCGGTGCCGTTCATGCACATCGTCGAGCCGATGGGCAGCACGAAGCCGGCGATGCCTCGCGGAATGCCCAGTTGGTGTTCCGAGACACTGAGCCCGGTTGGCAGCGTGGCGCTCGAGGAACTGGTGGAGAAGGCCGTGATGAGCGCGGCTTTGACGCGCGAGACGAACAGGAGCGGCGAGAGGCCGATGCCGAACTTGAGGATGCTGAACAGCGTGATGCCGACATGCAGCGCCAGCGCCATCAGGACCGTCACGACGAAGGCGGCCACCGCCACCATCAAATCGAAGCCGAAGCGCGACGACACCGTGAAGATGAGACACGCCACGCCGTACGGCGCCAGCAGCATGGCGAAATGGATGATGCGGATGACCACCTCGTTGAGGGCTTCGAGCACATCGATCATCGGCTTGGCCTTGGCCGCCGGGATGAGCGTCAGCGCGGCGCCAAACATCAGGCCGAAAAAGATCACGCCCAGCATGTCGGTCTTCGCCGCGGCGTCAATCGGGTTGCGCGGCACGATATTGACGAACGTCTCAGGGCCGAACTTCGCGGTGGTCGCAGCCGCCTCAACCCTCGTCGACGCGTCGCCGGCGAAGCGCTCCATCAGCGCCACCCGCGTCTCTGGCGTCACGCGATTCCACGGCTTCATGACGTTGACCACGATCAGGCCAAGCGTGGCTGCCAGGCACGTGGTGATGAAGAAATAACCGATGGCCTTGCCGCCGACCCGGCCGACCTTGCGAATGTCACCCAATCCGGCCACGCCCAGTGAAATGGATGCAAACACCAGCGGCATCACCACCATGAACAACATGCGAAGGAAGACCTGCCCGATTGGCCCGGCCACATACTTGTTGATCCACTCGATCGTCGGGTTGTTGACGCCGACGGTGAGGTTGGTCGTCACGCCCAGAATGAGGCCAACGGACAGGCCCAACAGGATCTTCGTGTGCAACTTCATGCCCGTGCCGCTGGAACCGATGGATTCGCTCATGCGGGGAGTCTATTTGGGAATGAGCCAATTGGGCAATGAGGCAATGGAATGGGTCCCGATTCGGCCAACCGTCGTATGATTCTCAGCGTTGACACCCCCGTGGCGATGCCCAACGTTGTCAGCGCTGCCACACGACCCACGGCGTCTTTGTTGATTGAGGAGATGGCATGAGAACTCGAAACGCGTGGATTGATGGTGTCTTGGCGCTGAGCCTGGTGTTCCTGTCGGGTGGCGCCGCGCTCGCCCAGACGAACCCCACCGGGACGATCAAGGGCCAGGTGGCAGACGCGCAGGGTGGTGTGCTGCCCGGAGTCGCCGTCACCGTGTCGTCCCCGTCGCTGCAAGGGGTCCGGATGGCCGTGACTTCTGCAAATGGAGACTACATCCTGCCGTTCCTGCCGGCCGGCGAGTACACGGTGAAGTTTGAACTTCAGGGATTCGGCGTGAAGACCGTGAGCCTGCGCCTCCAAGTGGCGGAGACCGCGCCGCTCAACGCCACACTGGTCATTGCGGGCGTCACCGAGACAGTGGCGGTCACCGCGGGCTCACGCGCCGACTTCACGATGACGCCCACGGTGGCGGCAAGCTACAAGGCCGAGCAAATCGACACGCTGCCCGTCAGCCGGGACATCCGCGGCGCTGTCCTGCTCGCCCCGGGCACCACGGGCACGGGGCCCGGCGGCAACGTGACGTTTTCGGGCGCGGCCTCCTACGAGGGGCTCTTCCTGCTCAACGGCGTGGTCCTTAATGAGACGCTGCGCAACCAGGAGCGTCTGCTATTCATCGAAGACGCGATCGAAGAAACCAAGACCTCGACCGCGGCCATCTCCGCGGAATATGGCCGCTTTACCGGCGGCGTGGCGAACGTGATCACCCGGTCGGGCGGCAACATGTTCAGCGGGTCCGGCCGCGTCAGCCTGACCAATGACAACTGGCGGGCGTTGACGCCGTTTGAAGCGGGACTGGCCGAAGACCCCCGCCGCGACGCCCTGGTGCCGACGTTCGAAGGAACGTTCGGTGGCCCCATCGCCAAAGACAAGCTGTGGTTCTTCGGCGCCGGCCGGTACGCCGACAACAAGACGGGACAGACCACGCGGTTCACCAACATCGTGTACGACAACGGCGTGACCGACAAGCGCTTCGAGGGCAAGCTGACGTACGCCGTGTCCCCGGGCCACACCGTCAAGGTGGCCTACACGGACAAGCGCCGGTTTGAATCCAACAACACGTTCGGCGACGTGATGGACACGGCCAGCTTCTACGATTCCTGGGCGCCGGAAAAACTCCTGTCCGGCAACTACACGGGGGTCCTGTCGCCGACGTTCTTCGTGGAAGGCCAGTACTCAGAGCGGCGCTATTCCATCGTCGGGTCTGGGGCCCGGTTCACCGACGTCGTGCGCGGGACACCCATCTGGGACCGATCGCGTGGCGATGCCCGGTGGAATTCGCCGACCTTCTGCGCAGTCTGCGGGTTGAGCGAAGCCGATGTGGCCGCCGGGAAGTTCAACGAAGAAATGCGCAACAACCGGAACGTCATTTTCAAGGGCTCGTACTTCCTGTCGACGTCGGCCTTCGGATCCCACAGCCTCGTCTTCGGTGTGGACGCGTTTGAAGACTCGCGCGAGAACAACAACTATCAGTCCGGCAGTGAGTTCCGCCTTCGGGCCAACAACACGATCATCCGGAATGGCGTGCTCTATCCCGTGGTCGTGCCAGGGACGTCCAATACCAGTTCGGCTGCGGCCTATCTTGAGTGGAGGCCTGTCCTCGAGGACTCCCAGGGCAGCCGTCTCCGCACGTACTCCGTCTTTCTCAACGACCAGTGGAATCTCAATCGTCACTGGAGCTTCAACCTGGGTGGCCGGTACGATCGTGCCGACGAGACGGACCAGGGCGGCAACGTCGTCACAAACGATCACGCGTGGAGTCCGAGGCTGTCGGCCGCGTTTGATCCCACCGGCAAGGGCAAGTGGACCATGCACGCGGGGCTGGCGCGCTACGTGATGCCGGTCACCAGCGGCATTGCCGACCTCGGGTCAGGGGCGGGCCGGAATGGCAATTTCGCGTTTGTCTATCGAGGCCCGGCCATCAACACAGACTTGAACACCCCGAACCCTGTGCCGGTCGATCAGGCGCTCACCACCATCTTCAATTGGTTCTATGCCAATGGCGGCACCACCCGTCCGCTGCGCGGGAATCCGACGTACCCCGGCGTGAATCGCAAGCTGGCTGACGGACTCAAGACGCCGAGCACCCTAGAGTACAGCCTCGGCGTTGGTGGCACGCTGGGATCCAAAGGCAGCTATCGCGTCGATGCCATCTACCGCGATTTTGACAACCTGTTCACCGACCAGGTGGTGCCGGGCGTGACCGCGGCAGATCCCACGGGCCGCCTGTTCGATCTCGCGACGGTCGTGAATACCAACACGCTCGATCGGACATACCGGGCCCTGCAGGGTCAGATGCAGTACCGGATCAGCAGCCAGATGACGCTGGGTGGCAATTACACACTGTCGAAATCCTCCGGGAATTTCAACGCCGAGACGGGGGCCAGCGGCCCGGTGCAGGACGATTTCCTCGCCTACGTCGAATACAAGCAGGAGCGCTGGAACACGCCAACCGGCGACCTCAGCATCGACCAGCGACACAAGTTGCGGGTGTGGGCCAACTACGAGAAGAAGTTCTCGGGCGCCGGCCGGGTAAACATCGGGCTGTTGGAGCGAGTCAGTTCCGGCCAGCCCTACAGTGCCGCTGGCTCGGTGGACGGCCGGCCGTTTGTCACCAATCCGGGATACCTGACGCCGCCTGCCACCGTCACCTACTACTACGGCGGCGGCCGTGGGATCTTCAAGACGGACACGGTCTCGGCGACCGACCTCTCCGTGAACTATTACGTGCCGGCGCGTTTCGTGAAGTCGGGTGAGTTCTTCGTCAGGGTGATCGCCGACAACCTGTTCAATCAGTCTGCCCAGACCTCGTCGGGCAACCAGACCGTCTTCAGCGCGGCCAGTCAGAATCCCACGGGTACGATGCAGGCGTTTAACCCGTTCACGACGGTTCCGGTGGAAGGCCTCAACTACCAGCTGGGTCCGGATTTCGGACGCGCGTTGTCGGCCGGTGACTACCAGTCGGCGCGGAGCGTCTACTTCTCCATCGGGTTCCGATACTGAAGAGCGGCGAGGCATTGGGCGTGGGCTTCCCTCCGACCCGGAGCGCCCCGCATGTTGACACGGCTCTTCAAGACGCTGACCTCGACCTGTCAGGCCTCCACGTGCTGGAGGCTGGCTGCGGCCGCGAGCCGCTGGCCGGACCGTGCCGGGCCCGGTCGCTACCAGCGAAACAGCCTGGTCACCTTGACCACGAAAGATCGGTTGTCGAGTCTCGAGGGGAAGCGGCCGGTCTCGCCTCCTCGCCCGTCGCTGTAGACCATAAACACTTCGCTGCCGGGTTGGTACTCCCAGCGGAACCGGGCATTGGTGCTCAGCGAGTGACTCCGTGACTGGAACTGCAGGAGAGCCCCCACAAACATGCGCGGCGTCAGCGTGAACGTCAGGCGTGACCCGAACACGTTGTTGCTGCCGGTGCCAAACGGACCTGACACGCGACTGACCGACGCGCGTGGCTCGGCGTAGAGCCGCGACGAAAACTCGGCGCGGCCCCGCCACGACACTTCGGTGATCGTCCCGCCGTAAAATTCACCGCGGGTCACACTGACAAACCCTGATACCGGACGGGATGGCGACAACATGTAGTCAATCTGCCCCTGCCGGAATTCGTACTGGCCCACCGGCACCGACACGCCATTCGCGACATCAAAGGGCTGATCGATCCGCTCAAACGACGCCGTGTATCCCAGGGTCAGCTGGTCGGTGCTGGTGAATTCGATTTTGAACTCGCCCTTCAGCTCGCGCGACTCCAGGCGACCAGATGTGTCGTGGTAGTAGTCGGCGCTGCCCTCGAAAAACAGCTTGCGCACGCTGGGAAGACCCTGCGGACGAGGACTGTAGCGCGCGCTGCCAAACGACCGTCGAAACGCACGTCGACGGACAAACCCGGCGTCGGGTGAGAAGGCGGCGCCCACGTACAGGTGCTCGGCTTGGAGCCCCGCCGCGTCGGCGTTGAGATCAAACCGCGCGCGGTAGCTGTGCTCGTCCGCGGCCGGGGCGCCGGTCGTACGGGTGCCGGCCCAGTACCCTTGCAGGGAGGCCTGATTGCTGAACGTCAGCGCGGCATCCGCGCCGAAGGCGTAGTTCACCCTCGTCGAGGAATCGAGGCTCGCCCGCCTCGTCGCGATCACGCCCAGACGGCTGCGGCTCTTCACATTGCGGTTGATTCGCAGGACAGAAAACTGCGCGCCTGGCACGCCGGGCTCCTCCTCGCTGGACTCGATGCCGTCGGTCACGATGTTCAGCGCGCCAAACTGAAATCCCCTGGCCCGGCCGAGCAGACGTCCGCCTGCGAAGATGGGCACGGCAGTCCCATTCTCCAAACCAATGCGACGGCTGTAAAACACAAGCGGTGTCACCGAAGGACCAAATCCACCACCGCCTCCGCCTCCGCCGCCGCTGAACCCGCCCCCACCACCGAAATTGAAGTAGTCCTGGCCTTCCAGAAAGAACTCGCGTTTTTCAGGAAAAAACACGCTGAAGCGAGTCAGGTTCACCTGCGCTTCATCGTCTTCGACCTGGGCGAAGTCTGTGTTGTAGGTGAAGTCCGCAACCAGTGACTGCGTGATGCCCCACTTGGCATCCACGCCAAGATCCGCGGTCGTTCTGGCATTAATCCGTGGTTCCACGGTCCGGTCGGTCTGGTTCGCGCCGAGCAGGTACGGCTTGATGTCCAGCGTCAGCCTGCGAACGGGCGCCGAGAGACCGACCAGCGTGCCGGCCGTCGAGACGACGGACAAACCCCGCCGGCTGTAGGACTGCGGTACCGCGGTCAGATACGACACTTCGTTCTTCCAGCGGACGACGCGCCGGAAATTGATGCCCCAGACCTGGCCGTTCTCGGTGTAGCGCATCGACCGGAACGGAAACTTGAACTCAATGCTCCATCCCCCCTCAAAGTCCGCCGTTCGCACTTCCCACAACCCATTCCAGTTCGGGTTCGGCGCGTCATTAATCACCTCGCCGTCCGACATCCCGCCCTGCGCATTCGCGTAGAAGTAGTAGCCATTGCGGCGGTCATAAAACGTGTCTAACAGCACCGCAAAGTGGTCGTTGTTGTAGAGGTTGCGGGCGTCACGCTGCATGTCGCTCATCACCCGCCGGCCAGGCGTGGACTCCCAGTTGCGCGCCGAGACGTAGAGGAATTCGTCATCAAACACCACCCACACGTCGGTGCGCTCGGTGGCGGCCTGGCCTTCAAAGGGCTCCTGCTGGATGAAGCCCCCGATCGGGGCAAGGTCGCGATAGAACGGTTCGTCCAGCCGTCCGTCGAGCCGCACCGGTCCGGGCGCCCGCACGGTTCTGATCGTGGCCTGGCCGCTGGCGTCACGCGCGATCATCTCGGGAAACACCGGCGGCGTCGGGCCATGGAGCGACACCGGTCCCTGCTGGGCGAACACGGGTACGCTGACGGACAACAAGACGTGAACAGACAGCCAGACGACGAGCGCGCGCATGCCTTCCGGAGTATATGCGCCGGTGCGGCGACACGTTCTGTTGCCAGGGCCGGGTGTCAGGGCCGGGTGTCAGGCCGGGTGTAAGATTAACAGGGGTGGCACCATGGTTACAGTCACAGTCGCCAACAAGATTGCGGCGCCCGTCGACCGCGTCTTCTCGCTCTTCACCGATCTCGACCATTGCGCGGGGCTGGTCACCGGTATCAAGAAGATTGACATCCTGACCTCCGGGCCGTTCAGCCTGCGCACCCGGTGGCTGGAAACGCGTGAGGTGATGGGGCGCGAGGTCACCGAGGAACTTGAGGTGACGGCGTTCGAAATGAACCATGCCTACACGGTGACCAGCGACACCCACGGTGCCCGTGTCGATACACACTTCACGTTTGAACCGGCAGGCTCCGGCACGGACGTCAGCATCGTATTCACTCTGGCGCCACAGACCTTCCTGACCATGCTCGTTTCGCCACTGGCGTGGACGGTGGCGGGCAAGGTTCGTAAAGCGCTGGCAGACGAAGTGCTGGACTACAAGCGCGTCGCCGAACGTGTTGGCGAAGCGCCTTGATTCTCGTCACGGGGGCCAGCGGCTACGTGGGCGGGCGCCTGGTGCCCCGGCTTCTTGAAGCCGGACACCGGGTGCGCGTGTTGGCGCGGGACCCAGGCCGGCTGCAGGGCCGGTCGTGGTCCGATCAGGTCGAGATCGTCCAGGGCGACGCACTGAAGCCAGACACGCTGGGGCCGGCGATGGCCGGTGTGACTTGCGCGTATTACATGATTCACAGCATGCAGAAGGCTTCTGCAGGCGCGAGTGATTTTCACGAGCGCGACCAGACCGCCGCGCGCAACTTCAGCCGGGCGGCGCAAGCGGCCGGCGTGACGCGCATCATCTATCTCGGCGGCCTGGGCGATCCCAAGGCCGACCTGTCGCATCACTTGCGTTCACGACAGCAGACGGGCGATGCGCTTCGCGAGGGCGGGGTGCCTGTCACCGAATTCCGCGCCGCCGTCATCGTCGGTTCCGGCAGCGCGTCGTTCGAGATGATCCGCAATCTGACGGAGCGTCTGCCGGCCATGATTTGCCCGAAGTGGGTCTACACGCGCGTGCAGCCCATTGGCATCCGGAATGTGCTGGATTACCTCGCCGGCGCGCTCGATGTGCCCGAGAGCACCGGCCGGACGATCGAAATCGGTGGCGCCGACGTGCTGACGTACGGCGACATGATGCTGGGTTATGCGCAGGTACGCGGGTTAAAGCGGTGGCTCATTCCCGTGCCGGTGTTGACGCCGCGACTGTCGTCGTACTGGGTGCACTGGGTGACGCCTATTCCGGCCGAGATCGCCACGCCGCTGATTGAAGGCCTGCGCAATGAAGTGGTGGTACGCGATGACACGGCGCGCCGCCTGTTTCCATCGATCGAGGTGCTCGATTACCGCACAGCCGTTGCGCGGGCGTTGGCGCAACTTGATGCCGGTCATGTGGAGTCCACTTGGAGTGACGCGCTCGCCACGTCGCAGAGGGACGCCGCGCCCTTCGCCTTCACCCAGCAGGACGGCATGTTGATCGAAAGGCGGCAGCGAGTGGTCACGGCGCCTCCGGCGGCTGTCTTCAGGGCGTTCACCGGGATTGGCGGCGATCGCGGGTGGCCCAGTTTCAACTGGGCCTGGCGCCTGCGCGGGATGCAGGATCGGCTCATCGGCGGCGTGGGCCTTCGCCGCGGCCGCAGAGACCCCGATGAGCTGCGCGCCGGGGACGCGCTGGACTTCTGGCGCGTCGAAGCCGTGGAGCCCGATCGGTTGCTGCGCCTTCGGGCCGAAATGAAAGTGCCCGGTCGTGCCTGGCTGCAGTTCGAGGCGCGCCCGCACGACGCTGGCCAGACACTGCTGGTGCAGACCGCATTCTTCGCGCCGAAAGGCCTGTCTGGATTGCTCTATTGGTATTCGCTGTATCCGGTGCACGGGCCGATTTTCAACAGCATGATCGACAATCTGAAGCGGAACGCAAGCGTCCACAGTCACTAACCTGCCACCCCCCAAGGAGGTCCCCCATGCGTCCAGCCCGTCGTCTGCTGTTTGCGTTCACCCTCGCAATGGCCGCTGGCGCGGCTCTGGTTGCTCAGCGGGGAGGCCTGCCGCCCGACCAGGTGGCGCAGCGGCTGGCGGCCGAACGCGAGCTGCACGAGATCGCCGTCGTCGATCGCAAGGTCATGATGCCGATGCGTGACGGCGTTCGTTTGGCCACCGACATCTACAGACCCAAAGGCGCCGGCCAGGTGGGGACAATCTTCGTCCGCACTCCTTACAACTTCAATTTCTGGGACGTGCCCAACGGCGTGCCCGGCAACATGTCGGCGATGATCGCGGCCGTCAAGCGCGGCTATGCCTACGTGGTTCAGAACGAGCGCGGCCACTACTTCTCTGAAGGGCATTACGACATCCTCGGTACGCGCGCTGACGGCGTGGATGCGATGGCCTGGATCGCCAAACAGCCATGGTCCAACGGCAAGATCGGCACCACCGGATGTTCGTCCACCGCCGAGTGGCAGATGGGTGTGGCTGGGGAGCGGCCTTCGGCGTATGCCGCCATGAACATCCAGGGGCACGGCGCCGGTATCGGACGCGTCGGCCCCTATTGGGAGCAGGGCAACTGGTATCGCGGCGGCGCGGTGCAGATGCTCTTCACCACGTGGATCATGCGCGAGCAGAACACCCTGCGGCCGATGTTTCCGCGCGATCTGTCGCAGGAGGATCTGATCAAGGCCTCAAAGATGTTCGACCTTGTGGCGCGGATGCCGGTCGTGGACTGGTCGGAGGGGCTGTCGCATCTGCCTGTGCAGGATATCCTCCGGACCGTCGGCGCTTCGAAGGGTATCTTCGCGGACTCGATGCCGGTTGACACAGGCGGCGCGATGATTCAGCGCGAACCGAACGATCCAGCCTGGCACAAGGGTGGGCTGTATCACGAGACGATGCCGCTTGATGTGCCAGGACTGCACTTCATGTCCTGGTACGACGTGTCGGTGGGCCCGAACCTCGCGCTCTACAACCACGCACGCAAGACCTCCAAGGTGGCCGATCAGCAATGGGCGATCATCGCGCCCGTGGCGCACTGCGCATACACGCGGGCCTCGGCCGACACCGTGGTCGGCGAGCGCAGCATGGGTGACGCGCGCCTGAACTACCAGGAAATCGTGGACTCCTTCTTCGACCGCTTTGTGAAGGGCGCCGCCAGCCCGGTGATCGACAAGCTGTCGAAGGTGACGTACTTCACGATGGGCCTGAACAAGTGGCAGACGTCCGACGTGTGGCCGCCGCGGGGCGCGCAGCCGATGACGTTCTACCTTGCGAGCGGCGGCCGGGCGAACACGATGACCGGCGACGGCGTGCTCGGTGAGGCGCCTCCGGTCGCGGATCGCCCCGATCGGTTCACCTATGATCCGATGAACCCGGTGACGTCTTACGGCGGCAACGTCTGCTGCACGGGCAGCGCGATTCAGGCCGGATCATTCGACCAGCGCAAGATGGAGACGCGTGACGACATTCTCGTCTACACGTCCGCGCCCTTCGCGGCAGAGCTCGAGCTGAGCGGGTCCATCACGCCGACGTTGTATGTATCCTCTGACGCCAGAGACACCGACTTCACCGTCAAGGTCCTCGACGTCTACCCGGACGGGCGCGCGTACAACCTGGACGAGACCATCCAGCGCATGCGCTACCGCGATGGCTACGACAAACGCGTCTGGATGGCTCCTGGCACCGTGTACAAGGTGACGATGCAGCCGCTGAATACGAGCAACTCCTTCGCGCCGGGTCACCGCCTGCGCATCGAGGTGTCGAGCAGCAACTTCCCGCGTTTCGACCGTAACCTCAACACCGGTGGACGCAACTTCGACGAGTCCAAGCCGGTGGTGGCCCGCAACGCGGTCCACCACTCGACGCAGTACCCCTCGCAGGTGACGATTACCGTCATAAAACGCTGACGCGGTGTTCGGGCGTGAACCCAGTATGATGTCGGGTGCATGGCTGGTCGTGTGTCCGGTGCCGCTATCACTCGCCCTTGAAGCGGGCGCCATTCTTCTCATGCCTACGCCGGCAGGCGCCGCGTGCCCATTGCCCATTCCCATTGCAGGAGCGTCACATGCCCACACGATTTCTCGGAAGTGTATTTGCCGGTGTCCTGGCCACGCTCACCGTACAGGGAGCGACGCCGTACGCCACAGTGCTGGAGAACCAGCGACTCAAAGCCACGGTGACGGACGGGCGGCTCGAATCGCTTGTGGACCTCACGACCGGAGAGACAGTTCGGTTCCAGGGGGATCACTTCACCGTGATGATCAACGGGCAGACGATCGATTCCTCCACGGTCGCGCCCGCCCTGGTATCGTCACCGGGCGGCACCGCGGCATTTGCCTATGCGCTGCCTGGCGCCCGCGTGACCGTCACGTACGAATTGCGTCCGGGCTGGGGATTCCTGTCGAAGCAATTGTCGGTCGCACCCACCGCGCCTGGCACGTTCCGCGTCAACGACGTACGCGCGTTTGACGCGACAGTCACGCCGACTGCAGTCGAACAGTTGCCCTTGTCCGAAGGCCGCTTCGGCATGGTGTACCGGATGCCGACCGCAACCCCGCAGCGGCGTGGGCTGTCGCTGTTTGCGCTCTACCAGAATCCCTACAACGTCCACACGGCAACCGCTTCCAGGCTGAAGGCCTCGTATGCGCCCGAGATGGACTGGAATCCCGCCAACGGCCTGTTCGAGACCGACCGCCTGCTGCTGGGCCTGGTGACCCGCACGGGCAGAGTCATGCCGGCGAAGTCAGTGCCCGAGTGGGTGCACGTGGCTGACTACGAACGCTACCTGCGCGAGAACCCCGTCATCGACGACGCCGAGTCCGATGCGCTTGTTGATGCGGTCCGTGCGTTTCTGTTGTACCGGCCGGCCAAGAGCATTCGCGTTCATGTGCCGTGGACAGAAAACGACTACCAGATCGACGTCGCCACGCCGGAAGGCTGGGCGGAATACCAGCGCATTCTCGATATGGCAGGGCAGCTCGGCGCGGGCAGCACCCTGTTTGCGCCGTCGAACTCGGCGCTTGCGGCGCTCAAAGACAATCGCGATGCGTGGGGGTGGGAGAATCTGTTGTTCTTCGGCCTGGGCCAGAAGATCCGCACAGGCGAGTGGGTCCCTGGCCGCGACCCCGTGCCCGCCTCGCTCCGCATGATGCTGGACACCGGGGCCGCGAACGGACTGAAGTTCGTCGCCTATGCGTATCCCACATTGCCATTCCTGCAGGATCCGGCCTGGACGGCGTGGGCGAAGGGAGAACTGGGGGGATACCGCGGCGTCGACACCGGGCAGCGGGGCTTCCAGGACTGGTGGGTCAACACGCTCGTCGACTTCGTGAAGGCCACCGGCGCCGGCGGATTCTCATTTGATCACTGGTGGATCGCGTATGACGATCCGGCCGCCACCAGCAAGTACACGCAGTGGTTCGGCACGCGCCGCGTCCTCGAAGAGCTCCGCCGCCGCGTCCCCGACATCGTCATCGACGGCCGCCAGCAGTACATGAGCTTCGGTCCCTGGACGTGGCTTGCCGGCTCGTATCCGCATCCCACACTCACCGACGAACAACCCGAAAGCTTCATGGCGTTTCCCGACCTGCACACCGACCGCGTGTCGGCGAACCGGCAACGTTTTGCCGCATGGAAGTTCCGGGTGGAGCGATTCACGCCGGCCGAGATCATGCCGGGCTACATCACCCACCAGACCGAACGCACCGACGACAAGAACGTGATGCGGCGCGATCGCTTCCGGCCTCGCGACTGGGACGTCCTCGGGTGGAAGTACTCGCTGCTGTCCTCGGTCGGGACCGCGCCGTTGAATCACACCATCAGTTACATCCCCGCCAGGGACGAGGCCGAGTTCAGGGCATTCAGCGCGGCAGACAAGGCGTTCTTCCGCCGCTGGCTCGATTGGACGGACACCAACGCCGACGTGCTTCGCCACCTCAAGCCGATCATCGGCCCGCCGATGCTCGGCCGTGTGGATGGCACCGCCGCCATCTCGGGCAACCGCGGCTTTGTCTTTGTCTTCAATCCGAACTACCGGACGATGGAGGGGACGATCACGCTGGACACATCGATTGGCCTGACGGCGAGTGCCGCAGGTGCGCGGTATGTGATCAAGGAGCTGCATCCGCATGAAGGCCGTGTGATCGGCAAACCCGGCAGCGGGGTCTGGAGTTACGGCGACGTGGTGAAGGTTGCCATGCCCGCCACTGAGGCCGTGGTGCTGGAGATCAGCCCTGCGGGGCCAATGACTGCGGCGCAGGTGTTCAACGTTTCCGGCAGCGTCACCGTGTCGAGTGGTGTGGTCACGGTCACAGGTGTGGCCGGCGAACCCGGCACCTCGGTGCCGCTGCAGATCCTGCTGCCTCCTGCCGCACCGCTGATTGGCCCCACGCGGTTGCTGGTCAACGGCCACGAGACGCCATTCCGGCGCCAGCAAAACGTCCTCGAGGCCACCGTGACGTTTGAGGGCCTGGCGTTCGGTCGCGGTGCGAGCGTGTTCCCGTACGACGCCGCATTCACGGGCGGCACGCTCAACGGGAGCATGGTGATTCCAGGCCGGGTCTTCACGCAACTCGCTGCGAGGAAAGCCGCGTGGCCGGTGCCGTACACGGTCGATGACCTGCGGGCCCCTTGGCTGGGGTCGGATCGCCTGCTGCTGTTTGTCCAGATCGCTGAGCCGGATGAGGCGATGGAAGTCTCGCTCACCATCGACGGCAGGCCCGTCCCGGTGGTGCGCGCCTACAACAGCATCTACGGCCATGCGCCCAAGCGGACGTTCCTTGGCTTCTACGCCGACGTGTCTTCACTTGCGCCCGACGTGGAGCACCGCATCGAGCTGCGTGTCCCGACGCTTCCGCCCGGCCGCTTCCAGGGCCTGTTTTTCGAAAACGTCGAGCCGGAGTCCACTACCGTCGTCCGGCGTTAGCGCGGGCGACCGGGTGTTTCCCTGCGAAGGGGTCGACCCGAGAACGCGCCGGTGGTCTTGCCGTCCTGAAACACGATCTGTCCGTTGACCCACACGGTGTGGATGCCCACCGCCTGCGTCTGGGCCTTACCGAAGTCAGATCGGTCGGCCACGGTGGCGGGATCGAAGAGCACGAGATCCGCGAAGTAGCCCGGCGTCAGGCGGCCGCGATTCAGCAGGCCCACGTTCGCTGCCGCCAGGCTGGTCATCTTGCGCACGGCTTCTTCGACCGGAAACAACTTCCTGTCGCGCACAAAGGGTCCCAGCACTTTCGGAAAACTGCCGAAGCCGCGAGGATGAAGGCCGGTGGATTGGCCGTCGCTGCACACATTGGCGAACGGCCACTGGATCAGTCGCTCCACATCCGCATCGGCCATGCCCCGGGCGACGATGCCGACGCCGGGGCCGCCGGGCTCAGCAAGAAGGTCGAGCAGTGTCTGCACATTTGATGTGCCGCGCAGTACCGCGACCTGCGCCAGCGTCTTGCCCGCGTACTCCGGATGGCGGCTGACGCTGCTGAAGATGATCTCTTCGGCGCGTGTGACATGCTCGAGCACGAACGTGGCTTCCGCGCGATCCGAGAAATTGCGTGACGGGAAGAAGACGCCGAGGTTGGACTGCCAGTACGTGTAGGGGTAGACGTCGGCCGTCAGTTGCACCCCGGACGCACGCGCCTGGTCGAGTACCCCAATCGCTTTGTCCGCTTGCCCCCAGAGATCCAGCATGCCCAGTTTGATGTGCGAGATTTGCACCGGCATGTTGTGCGTACGGCCGATGGCGATCACTTCGTCGATCGATTCCCAGAACCATCGATCCTCGCTGCGCACGTGGCTGATGTAGCGGCCCCCGGCGTCACCCGCGACCTTGGCCAGCGCCAGCACCTCTGACCGATCCGAGTAAATGCCCGGGTCGTACTCAAGGCCGGTAGAAAGACCCAGGGCACCGGCGTCCATTTCGGCCTGGAGCAGCGGCTTCATCCGTTCCACTTCATCGACAGTGGCTTTCCGCTTGAAGTCTTCCCCCATCACGCGGCTTCGCACTGGACCGTGACCGGCATACGACCCCACGTTCACCGACACGGGTTCTTTCTCCAGCCGACTGAAGAGCGCCGCGAGTCCCGACCCACCACCGTCCTGGCCGATGACGATGGTGGTGATGCCCTGACTCACCATGGCGAGGGCATCACGACCGGTCGTCAGGCCGCGATCGTGGTGGCTGTGTGTGTCGATGAATCCGGGGGCCAGCGCCAGGCCGCCAGCGTCGATCATGCGTTCGTCGCCCTCACGGGTCAGCGTTCCCACCGCGACGATGCGGTCACCGGCCACGCGCACATCGCCCCTCTGCGGCACGGCGCCCGTGCCGTCGAACAGGATGGCGTTACGAATCAGCGTGGTGAACGGCTGCGGAGCCGGCTGTGCAAGGGCCACCGTGACGCCGGCGAGCGCCCCAGCAGTGGCAAGCATCACGAGTCGGTGCATGGTGTGCGCATTATGACCGAAGGGCTCTAGCCCCAGAGCTCCGGCTCGGGTGGGTTCACGAGGCCGGTGGTGTAGGTCATGGCATGTGGGCGGTCGCTCTGCTGAAGCAGTGGTCCGTCCAGGTCCACCCATCGGGCCAACTGGGCGACGAGAAACGCCGGCGCCATGCCGAGCGATGTGCCGCACATGTTGCCGACCATTACGTCGAGACCAAGTGTGCGGGCGGCGCGGGCCAGTGCCAGCGCCTCGGTCAGGCCGCCGCACTTGTCGAGCTTGATGTTCACGGCCCGGTACCGCGACACCAGCGCGGCCAAAGACGCGCGGTCGGTGCATGACTCGTCTGCTGCGATCGGAATCGGCGATGCCATCCTCTCCAGCGCCTCGTCGCTGCCGCGGGGCAGCGGCTGCTCGATCAGCTCCACACCTTCGGCCACCATCGCGTGCAACAGTGACTCCAGCAGTGCGGGCGTCCAACTCTCATTCGCGTCCACGACAATGCGCGACGCCGGTAGTTCGTCACGGACGATCCGCACGAGATCGATGTGGCGCGTGTGATCGACCTTGAGTTTGATCAGCGGCATGTCCTTCGCAGCGCGTGCGCGCCGCCTGACATCGTCTGTGGTGCCCAGCCCAAGCGTGAACGCGGTGGTGAGTGGATGAAGCGGCGGCAGGCCCGCGGCCTTCCAGGCACGAACCCCTGTTTGTTTGGCCCGCAGGTCCCACAGCGCGCAGTCGATGGCGTTGCGGGCTCCGCCGGCGGGCAACTGCGCGGCCAACCCGCTGCCATCGAGATCCTCACGCAAGTCAGAGGCAAACGCTCGAACGGTCGCCGCCATCCGCTCCGGAGTCTCGCCTTCGTAATCCACGCCGGCCGTTTCGGCTCGACCCTGTCGCCCTTCTGCATCCGTGAGGGTGAGGTGCAGCAACGGAAGGTCGCGGATGGTCTCGCGCGCGATCTCGAACGGCTCGAGCAGCGGCCAGCGTTCGATTGTCAACGCGACTCGGAGGGTCATTCTGGGTGCGGGCGCAGCGGCTGCTGCAGCCGCCGCGCAATGGCGTCAACACCCGTGCGCATGGGGTCGCAGACGGGAAGGTCGAACTCCGCCGCCAGCCTCGACTGATACGCCAGCCACTCACTCTCGTCGAGAGACGATGAGTTGATTGCGATGCCGGCACAGTGGACATCGGGGTTGGTCAGTCGCGCCGCCTCCAGATACCGGTCAATGGCGACGCGCAAGGAGGGCATCGGGATGTGTGCATAGTCTTCAATGGTCTGCCGTGACGGGTCGTGGCACAGCACAATCGCGTCGGGTTGCGAGCCGTGAACCAAGCCGAGCGTCACGCCGGCGTACGCCGGATGGAAGAGCGCGCCCTGCCCTTCGATCACATCCCAGTGATCGGGGTCGTTTGCCGGCGAGAGCAGTTCCGCCGCGCCGGCCACGAAGTCTGCCACCACTGCGTCAACAGCGATGCCCTCTCCCGCGATCATGATGCCGGTTTGGCCGGTCGCGCGAAACGTCGCCCTGGCACCGGCCGCGTGCAGCGCGCGTGTCAACGCCAGCGCGGTGTATTTCTTTCCCAGCGCGCAGTCCGTCCCAACCGTGAGCACACGTTTGCCTGGGCGCTTGATCCCGGTGCCGGTCGGCAGCACGCGTTCAGTTGCGCGTACGTCGACGAGGCGACCACCGCCACGCGCGGTGGCCTCCACCAGTTCTGGGAAACTCGTCAGCCGTGTGTGCATCCCGCTCACCACGTCGAGGCCGTGATCGAGCGCCTCCACCAGCGTGGGGAGCCATGCGTGCGGCAATTGCCCGCCAACCACCGCCACGCCGATGACCAGGGAACCCGCACCGGCCGATGCCGCTTCCTGTGGACGCAGTGTCGGCAGACCTAGCGACACGGTGCCCTGGGGCAGGCGACACTCGCCGATCACGTCTGCGCCACACCAGTCGCGCAGACCAAAACCCGTCTTCGCGTCGGAGGCGAGTGTGAGGTCGGCAAGGAAGATCAGGTACGGTTTGCGCAGGATGGGCACAGTGCCGGCTCATCATTCCAGCAGCCCACGCCCATTGCAAGATCTGAACCGGACTGGGCCATACTCGCTCGCATGTGGACTGACCTGCGACACGCCTGGCGCGCACTCCGACGGGCACCGGGTTTCACCGTGGTTGCTCTGGTCGTGCTGACGCTGGGCATCGGCGCCACCACCGCGATGTTTTCTGTGGTGGATGCCGTGGTGCTCAAGGCCCTGCCATTCGAGAACGAATCCCGGCTGGTGAGTGTGCTCGAAGTGACGCGGACCACGGGCCGGCCGGGTCCGGCGGCGCCCCAGAACTTTCTCGACTGGACGACCCGCACGAAGCCGATCTTCGAAGATCTGGGCACGTTCGGCCGCAGCGCATTTTCACCAACAGACCCGGAACTCAAGCCAGTGGAGGTGCGCGGCGTCAGTGCCAGCCTGCTGCGAGTGCTGCGCGTGCGGCCCGCGCTGGGTGCGGTGTTTGCAGAAGAACAGGAACGCGAAGGCTTCCAGAAGGTGCTGATGATCAGTGACGCCCTCTGGCGTCGTCGGTTCGGCGCTGACCCGGGAGTGGTGGGCAAAACAATTCCTGCCGCCGACGGGCCATGGCAGATTGTCGGCGTGTTTGCGCCCGACTTTGGATATCCGATGCCGCAGGCGGGAGTCGAGTTTGTGTGGCACCCGTATGTGCCGCTGCGTGAGGATCGCGACCGCGACGCCCCAGGCAAAGCCTACTTCCTGACGGTGATCGGCCGGCTGGCGCCTGGTGTATCGGTGTCTGAGGCGCGCGACGGGATGGGCGCAGTGACCGCGGATTTGGCTCAAGCCTACCCCGCCTGGTTCGAGAACCGCAGCAGTACAGTGATGCCGCTGCGCGCCTGGCTGGTGGGCGACGCGGGCCCCGCCATGCGCATGCTGCTGGCGTCGGTCGCCATGCTGCTGCTCATCGCGTGCGCCAACGTGGCCAATCTCGTCCTCGCGCGGTCCACGACCCGCGCTCGCGAAATCGCCGTGCGTGCAGCGCTTGGCGCCTCACGCTGGGTGTTGACGCGTGGATTGCTCGTGGAAGGATTGCTGCTGTCGGCGATGGGCGCGGCCTGTGGCGTGCTTGCCGCGTGGTGGAGCGTGGAAGCTGTCGGCGCGTTGCTGCCTCCGTCCCTGTTCAGGCTGTCGGAGATTACCATCAACGCGCGAGTGCTGGCCGTGGCCGTGTGCACCAGCGTGGTCACGGGCGTCGTGTTCGGGCTGCTGCCGGCGTGGCAGCACTCCCGGTCACATTTGTCCTCGACGCTGGTGCAGACCGCCGCCGGCGGCACCAGCGGCGCCACCCGTCGTCGACTTCGGACGGGCATCATGGTGGCTCAAGTGGCACTCGCCGTCGTGCTGCTCGTGGGCGCGTCGCTGTTTCTGGCCAGCTTCGCAAACGTGATGCGTCTCGATCTGGGCTTCGACTACAAACCGCTCACGATGGTGCGGGTCAACGCAATTCTGCGATCGGTACCACCCGAAGGGCGCGCCGCCGAACGGGCGCGGGCGTCGGCCGTTGTGGACGACGCACGTGTGGCCGTTGCGCGCGTGCCGGGCATCGAGGGTGTCGCGTTCATGGGGACCGGCGGGGCGCCGCTCTCGGGTGGCTCGGCCAACACCACCCTTCGAGTGACTGGCCGCCCGGCGCTCGCCAACACGGAAAGCGGCGTGGAAATCAAAGCCGTGTCCGCAAACTACTTCGACGTGATGGGCATGACGATGGTGCGTGGGGATGGGTTCGGAGGAGCGACCCCCGCAGCGGCCGGGCAGAGCGCAATCGTGATTAGCGAACTGGCGGTTCAACGATTCTTCGGTGGCGACGATCCCATCGGCCAGTCCGTGCAGACCGGTGATGAGACCGTGCGCACGGTCATCGGCGTGGTTCGGGGTTCACGCGTCAAGGGACCGGAAAGTGAGGTGGTGCCCGAGGTGTTTGTGCCGATCGGGCCGGCCACAGGCATGGGGGGCGCGTTGATTGTGCGCACTCGTCGCGGCGCCACGCTCTCTCCCGCACAACTCAAGGCGGCTGCCGAGACGGCCGGAACCGTGCGCGTGGGAGCGGTCCAGCCCTTGAGCGCCCTGTTCGACAATCTGCTCAAGCCGCGCCGCCTGAATACTGTATTGGTCGCGGTCTTCGGCGCGCTCGCGCTGGCCATCGCCACCATCGGCATCTATGGCGTGATGTCCTACATCGTCGCGCAACGGGCGCGTGAGGTTGGCGTGCGGATGGCGCTGGGCGCGCAACCGTCGGATGTGCGGAACAGCGTGCTCAAGGAAGCCGGCGGCATCCTCGCCGGTGGCATCGTCATTGGCACGGCCGTCGCGACGATGGTCACCAGGGTCGTGGCGTCATTCCTCTTTCAGGTCGAGCCGCAGGACCCGTGGCTGTACGCTGCGGCTGTTGGTGTGCTCGCGCTGGCCGGCCTTGTCGCCGCACTCATCCCGGCGATCCGCGCCTCTCGCGTCGATCCGATCATCGTGCTGCGGACCTGAAGGCGGAGTTACACTGTGGCCACCATGGCCTCTTCCCGACGACCTCTTCGATGCCTCACGGCCACCTGTGGCGCCCTGTTCGTGCTGACCGCGTGGGTGGCCGCGCCGCGGGCCCAGAGTCAGGCCGCACCGCGCCCGATGACCTTCCTCGACATGCAGTTGATGAACCAGCAGGGGGCTCCCACGCCGAGCCCTGACGGGAAGTGGATGTTGTACACCGTCTCGTTTCCTGACTGGAAAGAGGCCCGGCGGCAGACGGATCTCTTTCTGGTCTCGACGACCGAGGGCGTGACATCCACCAGGCAGATGACGTTCACGACCGAGAAGAACGAGACAGCGCCCGCGTGGGCGCGAGATGGTCGAGCGTTTTATTTCCTCTCGAATCGCGAGGCGCCTGCCACCGCCGCAACCCAGACGCAGTTGTATCGGATGCGGCCTGATGGCGGGGAAGCGCAGCGGCTGACCGACGCCCGCGAGGGGGTCTCGGATTTTGTCGTGAGCCGGGATGGCCGGTGGATCTATTTCAGTGCCGGGCGGACACAGGAACGGCAGTTGTTTCGCATCAGCACGGAGCCACCAGCAGAGGGACGCCCCTCTGCCGAAGCGCTCACGAAGCAGCCGTCGGGCATCGATGCATGGACGCTCACGGCGGTTGGCGACCGTGTGTATTTTACGGCTCCCGATCGTGTGGATGCGGACGAGAAGGCCCGCCGCGACGCGCGTTTCACAGTGAACATCCGGAACGCCGAGACCCCGCTCGTGGGGCTGTGGACACTGGAGTTGTCTCCGGTGGCCGTCAAACGTCTCTCGCCGGAAGGCGCGTACTCCGTGTCGAACGTCACGATCAGCGGCGATGGGAAGTGGGTGGCATTCCGCGGAGGGTCCGTCAAGCGGTACGAGCGCAACATCACAGCCGAGGGCATGTACAGCGACCTGTACTTGCTGGACGTCGCAAGCAGCCAGATCGAACGCCTGACCAACAACGTGGAGGTCGGTGAGTCTGGTCCGAGTTTTTCGCCCGATAACCGCTGGCTCGCTTACAGCGCCCCCGACGATACGTCGCGGTACACCATGACCAACGGCCGCGTGTACCTGCGGGCCGTCACTGACCGGGGCAAGCCATTTCGCAAACTGGATGGCGGGTTTGACGGCGATGTGAACACCGGGTTCTGGTCGCCCGACAGCAGGACGATCTACTTCAACACGGGCCTGAAGGCGACGACGCAGCTCTTTGCGCTCGAGGTGTCGCAGAACGAAATCCGCCAGGTGACGCGTGAGGCGGCGTCGGTCTCGGTGAGCCGCGACGAAGACAGCGGCCTGGTGCTGATCTCATACGCCGATGGCGCCACACCGACGACCGTGTTCACGACGGCGTCGCTCGACAGCGTCGGTTCGCGCGCGACCTGGAAACAACTGACCGACACGAACCCGCAGGTGCGGGGTCTTGCCCTCGGGAGTCAGGAAGAGATCACGTGGAGGTCGAAGGACGGAACCAGGGTCGGAGGTGTGCTGCACAAACCGGTGGGATACCAGGCCGGGCAGCGGTATCCCCTGATTGTGGCCATTCACGGCGGCCCGGCATCGGCCGACATCCTCAACTTCAACGGCGGGTATGGCGCGCAGGTGTACGCCGGCGCCGGCTACGTCGTGCTGCGCCCCAACTACCGCGGTTCCACCAACTACGGCTTCAAGCACAAGACCGACATCGTTGGAGACTATTTCCGCACCGGGTACGAGGACATCATGACCGGCGTCGATCACTTGATCGCGCAGGGGCTGGTTGATGGCGACCGCATGGGTGTGCTGGGCTGGAGCGCGGGTGGACACTGGTCGAACTGGATTCTCACGCAGACGGATCGCTTCAAGGCGATCAGCTCCGGCGCAGGCACCTCCAACTGGATCTCCATGTACGCGCAGAGCGACGTCCAGCGGAACCGGCAGTTCTACCTTGGCGACAAATTACCCTACGACGACCACGACGCCTACTGGAACCAGTCGCCGCTCAAGTACATCCGCAACGCGAAGACCCCGACCATGATTCACGTCGTCGAGGGAGACCCTCGCGTGCCGAGTCCGCAGTCGGTGGAACTGCATATGGCGCTGAAACAGATTGGCGTGCCGACGGAGCTCTTTTTGTATCCCGGCAACACACACGGCATTCCGGACGCACGAAATCAGCTGCTGAAGTCCATGAGCGAAATGGCCTGGATGGACTACTACGTGCGGGGCAAAGGCGACAAGTTCAGCTGGCGCGATATCCTGGCCACAATTCCGAAGTGAACGGCGCTGCGCCTGGCGAGTGCGCGGTCTACTCCAAGACCTGTTAGACGGAATATCAAAGGGACAAGATCAGATCTACGCAGCCGAGAGGCGCGTGACGCGAAGCTTCTTGCGATTCCGTTCGGCGTGCCACAGATCGTGCTGAATCTGCTGGTTCATCCAGCTTTCAGCGGACGTGCCGAATGCGAGGGAGAGGCGGACCGCCATCTCGGGACTAATCCCTGCCCGGCCGTTGATGATTCCGGACAACGTCTTCCGACTGACTCCAAGCGCCCGCGCGGCATCCGTCACGGTCAACGCCAAGGGGGTGAGGCAAAGCTCACGGAGAATCTCGCCAGGATGTGGGGGATTGTGCATCTTCATTCGTCCACCTCAGTGGTAATCCTCGTAGTCAACCAGTTGGGCATCCTTGCCGGAGAAACCGAAGGTGACCCGCCAATTGCCGCTCACCTTGACGGCCCACGTCCCTCGACGACTGCCCTGAAGTTCGTGCAGGTCGAGACCAGGCAGCCCAAGGTCCCTCGGCGCAGTCGCTGCGTTCAAGAGGCCGAGCACCAATCGAAGTCGGTCAGCATGCTTGGCCTGAATACCCTGCTTGCTCCCGGTGGCAAAAAAGCGCTCCAGTCCCTTATGCCGGAAACTCTTGATCGCCACGAGCACAGTGTAACCCAAACGGTTACAGCCAACAATCCGGCTAACACGGCGTGCAGCCGACCGCGGCGCATGTCATCATGAGCGCCGCGGCGGCTGACGCCTGCCGTTGGGCGTCATGACGGGCAGGCTCTGATATGGACAAGGCTGACCTCTGGCTCAAGCTGTTTTAGGAATACGCCGCCGAAGCCCGGCACCATGAGCAGCAGCGGGCGACGGTGACGGGCTTCTTTTCCGCGCTTGCGGCCGGCGTGCTCACGTTGGTCGGGTTCGATAAGAGCCTCGGCCTCTCCGACCTTCCGGCGGCTCTCTTCTTGATCGCCATCGGTGCGTTCGGCTGCGTGTTCAGCGCCAAACAGTACGAGCGCTTCTACGTCTGCATGGAACGGGCGCGGCAGTACCGAGGCGCATTGGAAGGCGCTGTTCCCGAGAGCCGCATCCTTGAACTCAAACGCACTGCGGACACGCTCGCGGCCAAACAGTTTCCGCGTCTGCATGCTTGGAGGCTGGGTCTGTTCTGGGTGACGCTTCACGTCTTGATCGCAACTTTCGGCGTCTTGCTGGCAGTCATGTCCATCGTGGGCATCAGGTCGCAGCCATGACGCCCAACAACCGGTTGCAGCGGACGGTCCGCTGCGTGGCCCGCCGCTGAACCGGAGCGTCTGGCTGACATGAACTGATCCCAGCCCGGCCATTGATGATTCCGGACAACGTCTTTCGACTGACTCCAGACGGCGGCCGGTGCAATGATGGGCCGCCGCAGGTTCCGAAGTGAACGGCGCTGCGCCTTAGCGGGGCGGCGACTTTGGATCGCTGGCGCCCATCCACGCCAGGTCGAGTGTCTTCACCATCGGCCAGATCTGGTCGAGCGTGTCGGCGTTATAGAGTTCGCCATTTTTCATGACGAACCGGACGGTGTTGGTGTTGCGGATGTCTTTGAGCGGATCCTGATCCAGCACCAGAATATCGGCCAGCTTGCCGGGCTCAAGTGATCCCAGGTCTCTCTGGAACCCCAGCGCCTCGGCGCCGAAGATCGTCGCCACGCGCAACGCTTCGTGCGTGGTCAGCCCGCCCATCTGCATCGCCCACAGTTCCCAGTGCGCACCCAGGCCCTGCAATTGTCCGTGTGATCCCAGTCCCGCCCGGCCGCCGCCATGGACGATGTCGGCCACCACCTTGGCTTTGGCGGCAATGTCGTATTCGCTGGCGGCGAACCACTGCGGGCGCCGCAGCGCCACGCTGTCGAGCACCGAGTGCGGCGTGAATCGCCGCAAGCGCTCGTTGCCGTGCACGTCGGTGGTTTCAAAGAAATAGTTTTCCGCCCACGGCGCGCCATAGGCCACCAGCATCGTGGGCGTATAAAACGTCTTCGACTGAATCACAAACTGAATCACGTCCTTGTAGAGCGGGTGCAGCGGCAGCGTGTGTTCGTGTCCGGAGTAGCCGTCGACCATGTGCGAGAGGTTGAGCTTGAGATCGAGGCCGCCTTCCACCGTGGGTGTGAGGCCGTACTCCTTCGTGGCCATGATCACCCACTGCCGCACCCTGCGGTCGCCGACCATGTATTGCTTCACCGTATTCGTGTGGTACGTCTCCTTGTACCGCTTCACGAACGCGCGCGTGGTGTTCAGGTCGTCAAGGCCGGACGTATTGAAGATGCCGGGGCCGGTGCTGTAGACGCGGGGCCCGAGAATTTCACCGGTCTCCACCATGTCTTCGTACACAAACGTGTCGTTGGTGCCGGTCTGCGGATCGCGCGTGGTGGTGACGCCGAACGCCAGGTTGGCGAGGAACGACCAGACCTGCGACTGGTGGATTCCGGCCGGACGACGCAGGTGCGCGTGCACGTCCACGAAGCCGGGCATGATTGTTTTCCCGGCAACGTCGATGATGCGCGTGCCGGCCGGGAACGGCACCCGGCCCTGGACGCCGATGGCGGCGATGCGGTTGTTGGTGACGAGGATGTCGGACTTGGCGATGACCTCGTCGCCCTTCATCGTGATGGCCCTTCCGCCGCGCAGCACCACCGATCCTTCGGGGCGGGCGCGAGGGAACTCAAGGCGAGCCGTGAACGACTCGGGCGTGGCGGCCGACACCGGCTGGCGATAGAACGTGGCACCCAGCGACCACGTGACCGTTCGGCCGTCCGGTGTCCAGTTCAGGAACTCACCACCTTCGATGGACAACTTCTTCACCGGCATTGAGGAACCGTCGGTCACGGAGACCGACGGTGCTTCACCGCCGACCTGCGGAATCGTGACGACAAAGAGTTTGTTCTGAACGACGGCGAACGCGGAATGTCCATCAGGGGAAATGCGCGCATCTTCCGCGGCTGGCGGCGTGGCGCCGCCGGTGCTCGGTCCCGTGATGCGGACGTGCGTCTTGCGGTCCGTGCCGTCGAAGCGCATGGACGTGAGGCCCGTGGCGCCGGTCCACAGATACACGCGGTCCGACGCCCGCGCGAAGTGCGGCGAGCGGCCGGTCATCGGTGCGATGAGCGTCGTGTCGCCCCCCGCGGCCGGCAGCCAGCGCAACTGGAGTCCCTCGCCGCCTTCGCCCTCGATGCGTTCACGTCGCGCGCCGCTGATCACGACAATCCGGTCGCCATCAGGCGTCCAGGCGAGCTCCGAGTAGTAGGCTGCGCGGCGTGACAACTGCTGGGGCGCGCCGCCATCCACGGCCACCTTCCAGATGTGTCCGCCTTCAGGCGCCCACGTGACGTAGGCCACAGACCGGCCGTCGGGGGACCAGACTGGCGCGAACTCGCCGACGGTGGCGGTGGTCAGCCTCCGAGGTTGGCCGCCTGGCACATCCATGACGTAGAGCTTGCTCAACGCGCTGAACACCAGGCGCTTGCCATCGGGCGATTGCTGGGGCCAGCGAATCAGGCGCACCTGCACCGGGCCCTCTTCAACGCGGGATTCGAAGTACGAACGCGGACCCATCTCCTGCTCGACCCTGGCCAGAAACGGGATGTTGGTGGTGGCGCCGGTCGCCACGTCGATTCGCATGATCTTGCCGTCCACGTTCGCCACCAACTCCTTGCCGTCAGGAGTGAACGCGGCGCCGGGCATGGTGTCTCGCGTCGCCGCGGATTCCTGATCGTCGCGCGTGACTCCATACAGCAGCCAGCGCTCTTCACCCGTTTCAAGTTCGCGGATGCGATACCCCGTCTTGGTGTCGAAGCGTGTGGCGTACACCAGGAACTTGCCGTCGGGCGAGAGCACAGGCCGCATGCTGCCGCCTTGCGCGCCCGTCACTCGTGATGTCTCGCCGGTGTCGCGGTCGAATCGCTGGATCTGATACGGCGCCGACGTGACGTTATACGAGAAGAGACCGGTGCGCTGCGAGAAGAACACCCATCGGCCGTCCGGTGAGACCTCCGCTCCGAGGGAACTTCGCGCGGCCGGCGCCGCGCCACCCGCAGGCGCGGCCGCCACGGACTTGACCATCTCGATGCCCGACCCACCGTCCTTGTGGTACAGCCAGAGTGAATTGACGGCCGTTCCCGCGCTGCGCGAGGCGATGAGGTAGTTGCCGTCCGGTGTCCAGGTGGGCGACGCGAATTTGGCCCGCATGCCTTTTGTGACCGCCCTCGGGTTCTTGCCGTCGGCATCCATCAGCCACAGGTTTTCCGCACCGCTTCGGTCACTGAGGAAAGCGATGGTCTTGCCGTCGGGCGAATAGACCGGCTGGCTGTCGAACGACATCCCGCGCGCGATATTGACGGCATCGCCGCCGGTGAACGGCAGCGTGTAGATGTCACCCAGGAGTTCGAACACAATCGTCCGGCCATCGGGAGACAGATCGAGCGACAGCCACGACCCCTCGTCCGTGGTGAACTCGATCTTGCTCTCGGGCTTGAGCGGCAAGGGATCTTCCTTCGGCGCATCCTTCTGTTCCTGCGGCGGGGGCGCCTGTTGCGCAGCGATCCCCGTTACCATCACGGCGGCCATCGTCACGCGAATCCACCAGCGGTTCAAAGCCATGGGTCTGTCTCCAGGAAATAACGGACGCATCTTATCGCTCTAGCGATTCGACGATGCGGCGATAGTGGGCGAGCTTCGACAGTTGGTCGGCGGTCGGACGACCGGTCCAGCGATCGAATTCGTTGTAGAGCGCACTCAGCCGGCCGGCCACTTCACGCGCCAGCCGCCGTTGTTCCGCAAGGGCAGGGCTGGCGGCAGCCGTGGCCAGTCTCGAGGTGACGCCGACGGCGCGGGTGTAGAGATCGCCGGCCGCTGTTTGCGCGTCACGCCACACACGCCGATCGTCGGGCGGGATGTCGATGCGCGGATCCTCACGAACGGTCATTGTCTTATCGTGGGTCTGTCCGTCCACGCGCAGCCGTACGGTGTAAGCGCCGGGCGCCACCCATGGCCCCTGCATGCGGCCGCCACCGGGCGACTCTTCCTCTGTGGCGGCCGTCGCCGAACCGCCAGCCGCGAGATCGGCGTGCCGGAGATTCCAGGTGGCGCGATTCACGCCGCGGTGTTTCGTCGTGGCCACGCGGCGCACCTCTGCGCCGGCGGCGTCGTGAATCGTGAGCACGACCTCGGCGGGCGATCCGCCAATCCAGAAGTCAATGGTGCCGCCCGCGGCAGGATTGTCACCGCGAAACACCATATCGCCCATGTGCGCCTTGAGACTGGAGTAGCGAATCATGGTGGCGGGCTTTGGTGTGAACAACGCCGCCGCTGACGCGGCCACGGCCGGCGTCAGTTCCTGCAGTGCGCTCACGCCATCGAGAATCCAGACACCGCGCCCGTGCGTGGCCAGCACCAGATCCTGGTCGCGCGGGTGTACCAGCAGGTCGTTGATCGCCAGCGTTGGGACGTTGGCGCCGAGCGGCACCCAGTGCGCGCCGGCGTCAATCGACACAAACAGCCCGAACTCGGTGCCCAGGTACAGCAGTGCCGGATTCCGCGCGTCTTCCCTGATCGTGCGCGCGACGCGCTTCGGGGGCAGGTCTCCGGCGATGGACGTCCAGGTCTGGCCGAAGTCCGTCGATCGGTAGACGTAGTTCGTGAAGTCGTCGCTGCGGTGATTGTCCACCACCATGTAGACCGTGCCATCTGCATGACGAGAGGGTTCGAGGCCCGAGAACCACGCGCCCTTCTGCAGGCCTGGCACTCGCGCGTCCACGTTCACCCAGGTCTTCCCTTCATCTCGCGATACCCGTAATCGTCCATCGTCGGCCCCCACGTAGACGAGGCCCTTCACTCGTGGTGATTCTGCCAGCGCCGAGATCGTCGGCCAGTAGGGCACGCCGTCATCGAGCGACAACGTGTCGTCGGTGGGCAGGCGCTCCATGATCGGCAACGATCGTCGATCGACGCCGGTCGTCATGTCGCCCAGGTCTTCCCATGTCGTGCCCTGATCCCGGCTGCGAAACAGGTGCTTGCCGCCGGCATAGATCGTCTTCGTGTCGTGCGGCGACAGCAGGAACGGCGCGTCCCAGTTCGCGGGATGCATGGCGTTGCCCAACTCCGGCGCCGGCAGCTTCTGCGCGTAGATGTCGAAATTGCGCCGGCCGCCGATCGCGCCCGTGGGGTCTCCGGGACGTACGCTGGAGCTCTGCCAGGTCTGCAGATCGCCCCGGGCGAGACCCAGAAACTGCGAGGCGGAATAGACCCGTCGCGGATCGTCAGGATCGGGCGCCACAAAAAATCCGTCACCGCCGCAGAGACGCTTCCAGTCTTCGTTGAGGATGCCGGTCGTCTGATAGGTGGCGCTCGGTCCCATCCAGCAGCCGTTGTCCTGGAAGCCCCCGTAGATGTTGTAGGGCACCGCGCTGTCCACAGCGACCCGGTAGAGCTGGCTGACCGGCAGTGATGGAATGTAGAGCCACTTCTGCCCGCGATCGTACGAAATACCTATTCCGCCATCGTCGAGCTTGATGACGTGGCGCGAGTCGCGCCAGTCCACCCAGATCAGGCGGTCGTCGCCATGCAGCGACTGCCGCGCGGGCCGGAACGTGACGCCGCCATCGTCCGAGTAGCTGAACGTGTTGACCATGTAGATGCGCTGGTCGTCGCTGGGGTCGACCAGGATCTGGCTCGCGTACATCGGGCGCGGATTCCAGTCGCTCTTGAACGTCCAGTGCTCGCCTTTGTCGTCCGAGCGATACACGCCGCCCTTGCGGATGATGTACGCGGTGGAGGCGTTGTACTTGCCGCCCTGTTCGATCGACACGTAGACCACCCGAGGATCCTTGCGGTAGATCGAAATACCGATCCGTCCGTATTCGCCGGCCGGCAAGCCGTTGCCGCTCAGCTTGCGCCACGTGGTGCCGCCGTCCGTGGACTTGTACAGCCCGCTGCCAGGCCCGCCGCCGTCGAAGCCGAACGCCGTGCGCCGACGCTGATAGGCCGCGGCGTACAGGATCGACGAATCGGAGGGATCCATGGCCACGTCCACGACGCCGGTGTCGTAGTTGATGCGAAGGACCGGCGTCCAGGTCCTGCCGCCATCGGTCGTGCGATAAAGGCCCCGCTCATCATTCGGGCCCCAGAGATGTCCCATCGCAGCGACGAAGGCCACGTCAGGGTTGGAGGGATGCAGGACGATGCGCCCGATGTGATGAGAGTCGCGAAGGCCAACGTTCGTCCATGTCTTGCCGGCGTCGATGGATTTGTAGATACCGTCGCCCCAGGACGAACTCTGCCGGTTGGCGCGTTCACCCGTGCCCACCCAGAGGATGTCGGGGTTGGCCTGGTTCACGGCGATGGCGCCAACCGAGTGCACAGCCTCCTTCTCGAAGACGGGCGTGAACGTGACGCCGTTGTCGGTGGTGCGGAAGATGCCGCCCGTGGCGCTGGCCGCGTAAAACGTGTACGGGTCGCGCTCGACGACGGCGAGGTCCACGAAGCGGCCGCTCATGTTTGCGGGGCCGATGTTGCGGAACCGGAGCGCGGACAGATCGGCGGCGGTTACCGGCGGCGGCGCGGCCTGTGCGGACAGCACGGCGGCGCACGCCAGGAGGGCAAGCAGGGAAAGGGTTCGTCTGGGCATGGCGGCCAGAGAATACCAGACCGCCCAGGCGCAAGCGCGAAAAGCGCGGCCGCTGAGAACCCCTGGGCGAGCACATTGTCTGCGAGGGGCTGGTCGTGCTCACTCAGCAGTGAACTGCCGGCGCGGACGCCGGCTTGTGCTTGCTGCCATCGTGGACATCGTATCTGCCTTTCAGAAAGTGTCCACCCGATCAGATTCACGCTCATCCACTTGGGTCACCGGCAAACAGCCGTTCGACACATTGATGCCCGGTTGAATGCGACGGGGAACCCGCAAAAATATTCACCCAGGAGTGCGTGAAGGGCGTATGCTCTGCTTCGGTCCAGGGGACGCAAACGCACTTCCACCCGTTGTCAGGAGGGGATCGTATGCGAATCACCAGCTTGGCTTTGATACTCACCGCAGTTGCGGCGGCTGGCTGTGGCATCTCCCGAAACGACTTCCTCTACACGACTGCCGATGACAAGCTGTGGACCATCGACATCGGCCGCGGCGACAAGGTGACCATCGCCCAGGTTGGCGCCACCGGGCAACCCGGTTGTGGATCGCTCGCCCAATCATCCGCCGGGGTGCTGTACAGCATGTGCGGCGAAGGCATGGAGCAACCTGGTCCGCAGCGACTCTCCCGACTGGACCCGGCGACTGGGAAAGCCACGGTGTTTGGCGAAACGATCGTCGGGCTCCAGATCATGGGCCTTGAGTTCGGCCCTGATGGCCAGCTCTACGCAGTCGGCGATGCCAATGCCGCCTCCCCGACATTCAACTCGCTTTACACCGTGAATCGTGAGAGCGGGGCGCCCACGCGTGTCGGGTCGACCGCCGCGCCGGACTTCTTCCACGACTTCACCGTCGCCAGGGATGGCACGGTCTACGGAAGCAGTGGCGTGGGCCTGTACTCCATCGACCTCAAGACGGGCACGGCCAACAAGATCGTCGACTTCGTTGGCGGCGGCGGCTTCGGAGTGATGGGGCTGTCGTACAACGCGCAGCAGGATCGGCTGTACGCCACGGATTTCCGGCAACCCGATTCGCCGTTCTATAGCGTCGACCCCAAAACGGGCTTCCTCACGCCGCTGGCGGCGACCGGCTTGCCCTTCTCTCACGGCCTGGTGGCAAGACCGCGCTGACAGGCGAGGCCGATGGCTCCGAAGAGATTCGGCGACTACGAGATTCTCTCGGTGTTGGGCACCGGCGGCATGGGCGAGGTCTACCGCGCGCGGGACCTCAAGCTTGGACGCGACGTCGCCATCAAGGTTCTTCCCGAAAACGTCGCGCACGACACCGATCGTGTGAGCCGGTTCCGGCGCGAGGCGCAGATCCTCGCGACACTCAACCATTCCCACATCGGCGCGATCTACTCGTTAGTGGACCACGAAGGCCTCGTTGGCCTCGTGCTCGAGCTGGTCGAGGGCCCGACGCTTGCCGACCTTCTCAAGCAGGGGCCGCTTGCTCTGCGCGAGGCGGTTGGCCTGGCCCGGCAGATCGCTGAGGCGCTCCACACCGCCCACGACTGCGGCATCGTTCATCGCGACCTCAAGCCCGCCAATATCAAGGTCACGCCGAACGGAACGGTGAAAGTGCTCGATTTCGGCCTCGCCAAGGCCACGGCCGGCAGCTCGATGCCGCATTTGTCGCAAGTGGCGACGATGGAGGCGACCCACGAAGGCATGGTGCTCGGCACTCCGGCGTTCATGAGTCCCGAGCAGGCACGCGGTCTCCCCATCGACACCCGCACGGACATCTGGGCATTCGGGTGCGTGCTGTACGAATCGCTGACGGGTCTCAGGGCATTTTCCGGCCGGACGGTCACCGATTGCCTCGCCGCAATCCTCAACGCCGAACCCGATTGGCACGCAGTGCCGAGTTCTGTGTCGGCACCAGTGCTGGACCTTCTGAAGCGATGCCTCGCCAAGCAGGCGGAGAATCGTCCGCGGACCATGCGCGAGGTCCAGGAGGTGTTGTCCCGCACTTACAACACCCCAGTCGACAGTGCAGCCGTCACTGTGATCGCGGCGGCTTCCCGGCCTCGTCGGTGGTGGATGTGGGCCGCGGCAGCGGCGGGTCTGGTGGCCATGGCCGCCTTTGGGATCCGCGCGCTTCGACTGGCGAGCCTCGAACCGACCGAGTTGAACATCGAACTGGCGGCCGGCGAGTTCATCGCCCCAACGCAGTCCTCGGAGGTGGCCATCTCTCCGGCCGGCGATCTCATTGCATACGCGTCGGTCAAAGGCATGGCGACCATGCGGGACATGTCGGGGATGGGCCAGCTAGCCGGACAGGCTTCAGCGAGCATGAGTAATTCGACGCCCGCGATGACGATGGCGCAGCAGCTCTACGTGCGGACGGTGGGCGCCGGTGATGCCAGGCCGGTCGGCGGTGCGCTCGGCAGCGCGCCGTTCTTCTCTCCTGACGGCAAGTCACTGGCGTTCTGGCATTCGCCGTCAGGGACGCTACGAAGAGTCGCCCTGACCGGGGGCGGGCCCGTCAAGATCGCCGATGCCATCACCGGCATCGCTGGAGCGGCGTGGGGCCCGGATCAGACGATCGTGTTTGCCTGGTTTCACCTGTACCGCGTACCGGCCTCCGGCGGATTACCAGAACGGCTGCTCACGGTGGACGAAGCCCGAGGGGAGCGCTTCCTCCGGCACCCGTCATTTCTGCCGTCTGGCAAGGCCGTCCTGTTCACCATCGGAATGGCCGACGCCTACTCCTACGACGACGCCCACATCGGCGTCTTCTCGCTTGAATCCCGGGAGAAGAAGATTCTTATCGAAGGCGGATCGAGCGCGAGGTACTCGCGGTCCGGTCACATCGTGTACGCAAGAGACGGCACCTTGCTCGCGGTACCATTCGATGCCGACCGCCTGCAAGTTACGGGAGACCCGTTTCCGGTCGCCGACGGCGTCTTCATGAGTGCGAACACCGGCATGGCCGCCTTCGCCATCTCGCCCGATGGCCGCCTCGTCTACGCGGCCGGCCCGGTCGAACGTGGTTCCCGAGTGCCGGTGTGGGTCGATCGCGATGGGCGTGCCGCGTCGATCGCGGTTGAGTCGCGAGCCTACCTGCATCCCCGACTGTCTGCGGACGGACGTCAACTGGCCCTCGAGGTCGAAGGCGCCGCACATGACATCTTCGTTTACGACATTGGGCGTGAAGTCATGACGAAGATGAGCCTGGACGGCGCCAGCCATTGGCCGTTGTTCACGCCGAACGGCCTGCTCCTGACCTATCGCTCGTGGAGGACGGGTACGATGACCATGTGGACAATGCCCGTGGACCGAAGCCGTCCGCCGGTGCTGTTGACCAACATCGGTGGCATGCAGAGTCCGGAGTCCTGGTCGCCTGATGGCAAGACGTTGGCGTTCACGCAGATGGACAAGCCGGAGCAGGGTTCCGACATCTATGCATTGCCGCTCGATCGCGATCGCCGTCCGGTGCCCGTCGTCCAGACGAAGTTCTCGGAGGGTTCGCCGAAGTTCTCGATGGACGGACGTTGGCTGGCATACGCGTCGGACGAGTCCGGGCGGTCGGAAGTGTATGTCGTCGCGTTTCCTGGGCCCGGGCCCAAGCAGCAGATCTCGAAGGTCGGAGGCACCGATCCCGTGTGGCGTCGCGACGGTAAAGAGCTGTTCTACCGCAGCGGGAATCAGATGCTGGTTGCTGAGATCACCGTCACCGCCAAGGACACGATCACGGCCTCCAAACCGAAAGTGCTCTGGGAGGGGACGTATCTGGCCGGGGCGGGTTCATCGTGCGGCATGGCCGGACCGACCTCAGCCAACTACGACGTCACTGCTGACGGAGAACGGTTCATCATGATCAAGGACTCGACCGAATACGCCGGATGTTCACTTCTGCGCGTCGTCTCGAATTGGTCGAGGGGATTGAAGCCGCGCGGGACACCCTAGGCGTGTGAGCGACGCGCCCGTCGTGACATTCACGCGATACAACATCGGGCCCTGGACCCAGTTCGCTGGGCTCCTGTGACGACCGTCACGCTTCTGGGTCTCGAGCCGTCGCCTTCGGGCGCCATCAGCGCAGATTGCGACCAGGGAAAGGGCGTTCCGCGCACTGCCGTACAGATGAACCGGCGAGGAAGGCTCATTTGATCTGGAGCCTGTAGGCCGCTGCTTTCTCCACTGTTGCGCGTGAGAACACCAACGGGAAGTACTCGTCATTGGCCCAGAGTGCATGGAGGTTGGCGAAGAAGGGGCTCTCGGGCTGCGCCGACTGGCCGGGAACATTGGTGACGATGGAAACGTTCGACCGGCACGGCCGCTGACGTCCAGCCTCTGAACAACGCGACCTCGGAGGCCGCGCGCAGGTGCAGCGTGTCGAGTTGCATCCGGCGATGGTCGTCGATCGTCATCGGCCGGGCCGGCGGCAGCAATTGCAGCAGCCTCGTGATCCGGTCGTACGGCACCGATGTGGCTGTCTTGAACATCATCGGCGGCGCGTAGTCGTTCGGCTGCACGTTGTGGTTCGCCGTGGCGATGAAGCCGCGTGCGGGGTTGACCTCACGCGGGAGGTCCCTGCGGAAGCCGTTCCACTCGTAGGCGCCGGTGCCTGGCACAGGCAGGCGTCCCACCCACGACCGTTGTACTGGCCCCGCGGCTTTCCGGTTCGGCGTCAGTGCCGAGGCCTGCCAGGAGATGTTGCCCTCCACATCGCCGCAGATCAGGTTCTCGCTCGGCGCCTTCCAGTACATCGCCTCATCCAGGAATTGCCTGCAGTCGTTCGCCTGCGCCAGCCGGAGGCTGCCGAGGTAGGGTGCGGTGCCAGGTTCCAGGAGCGCGGACCGCAGCACGTACGCGCGATGGCGCGCGGTGTCCTCGTAAAAGATGGGACCGTGCCGGGTGAACTTCAACTCCACAGTGCGTGGCGCCTCCCCCTTCACACGAATCTCTTCGCGGACGATGCGAATGGGTTCCCACGCGCCGCGAAACCGCACTTCATTCGGATTTTCCGGATTCACTTCCTCGACGTACACGTCTTCCTGGTCGGTGCCGACAATGGTGGGCCCCCAGCCGAGGCGATCGTTATGCCCGATGGCGACACCGACGAATGGGACCTCGCTGGCGCCGATAACGTTCCAGCCCGGCGCGTTCAGATGGCTGATGTAACGTAGCGACGGAGCGGCGACCGTGCGATGCGGATCGTTGGCGACCACGGGCTTGCCGGTCGCGGAGAGCCGGCCGCTCACGACCCAGTTGTTGGATCCAGGAGGGTCTGGCGGCTGCCAGGTCGTGAGTGCCGGAGATGGCGGCCCCGCTGCGCCGCGCCCGGTGATCCAGGTGCGATACGGCTCGAGGATCTCGAGCGCAGTGCCGCCTCCGCCGCCACCACCACCGCCGCGACCACCGCTGGTGGTCACGCTCGCGTCGATGATCGAGAGGTCCAGCCCCTCGGGTACGGTCAGGTCGTCCCACGGATCCGGTGCGCGCTGCGTGTTGGCTTCCGCGACACCCAGGCGCACGACGTTACGCGCCAAGGTCAGTTCAGCCTGCGCATCGCCGAACGGCGCCGTGCGGAGCACCACGGTCTCGGCTGTCCACGGTTCCGGCGTGAGGCCGGTCACCGTGAACTCCACCGGAAGGTTCGCCGCGCGTTCTCTGATGAAAGCATTGACGCCGGCGGCATACGCCGTGAAGATTCGTCGGCCCTCGGGGTGATAGCTGGTCCACTCGCGATCGTCCATCGGTCCGCGGTATTTCAGCAGGCGCGCCTGCCGGTCACTCGCAACCGAGTCGGGACCGAGAATCTCGGCCATGCGTCCTTCGCGCGCGCGGCGCCACTGGCCCATCTGCCAGAGGCGGTCCTGCGCCATCACGTAGCCCTGCGCGAAGAACAGATCAGCAGTGTTCTTCGCGTAGATGTGCGGTACGCCCCACGTGTCGCGAATGATTTCCACCGGCGCCTTCAGCCCCGGCACGACCAGTTCACCGCTGATGGTGGCCAGTGACTGCTTCGCCAACGGGCGCAGGCGATCGACCTGACGCGCGTCCTGGCGGTTCGTCCACGCCGCGGCACTTAATGAGCCACACAGAATAAGGAGAAGAACACGTCTCGATGCGCGCATTGGGGAACTTTACACGGGGTTCGTGCTGGGTGCTGGGTTCTGGGTGCGGCCATGACAGAGTGCCCGCGCCCCCTGATGAGTATTGCACCCGGCGATGACCCAGTTGTTTGATTCGGTCGCGGCCCAGCCATGTTACGGAATCTGGACGGGATCGCGACGGGGCTTCAGGTTGGCGGCGTCAATCCGGTCGTGGGCGACTCATGGTGGGCGTCTGACTGTCGTCTCAGATCCGCGGGAACGGAAATCACCGACACCTCCCACCGGTCCGTCTTCCGTTCGGCGATCGCAATCAAGCGGCCGTCGTCGGACCA
>JBKJQX010000129.1:0-9663 GCA_046594875.1 Vicinamibacterales bacterium | reverse complement strand
CCGCTCGTGAAGTTCGACTATCCCATTGATGATCAGAAACTGACGGCGTCACAGATCCGGGGTGCGCGCCCATCGCCGAACGGCCAACGCGTGACATTCACCGCGCTCGATCGCCTCTACGTGGCAGATCTGCCGCAGGGCAAAGGCACGCGGAAAGAGAAGCCCGCCACGCCCGCGCCTCCGGCCGCAACTCCAGCCGCTGGCACTGCGGCGGCAGCCGCACCCGCAGCCACTCCGACTCCAGCGGCCGAGGCGCCGCAAACCGCCGCAGCGGTGATCCGCAACGCACGTAGATTGACGCCCGGCACGGACGTCGAACATGCGCCGGTCTGGTCGCCCGACGGCCAGTACATCGCATACGTGACGTGGAACGACGACACGGGGGGCGACATCTATCGCGTACGAGCCGATGGCAGCGGACAGCCCCAGAAGCTCACGCCCGTCTCGGCCTTCTTCGACAAGATCACGTATTCGCGCGACGGCTCACGCATCATCGCGGTCCGCGGTTCAAAGATGCACCGGATGCGCACCCTTGAAGACTTCGGCAGCCACAGTGGCGCCGCGGAACTGGAATACATCTGGTTGCCGGCGGCCGGTGGCTCGCCGACGCGCATCACCTGGGTCGCAAGCGGCGCCACGCAGCAGGGGCGCAGTGCGCCACACATCGGCCCAGACCCCGAGCGCATTTACGTGTGGGCCGGCTCCGAGGGCGTGCTGTCGGTTCGGTTCGATGGGACGGACTTCAAGCCGGTCGTGAAAGTGACCACGCCCGCGCCGCCAGGCGGTGGTGGTGGAGGCGCTCCGGACGAAGTGGTCTTGTCCCCGGACGGCAAACGCGCGCTCGTGCGCGCCAATCGCAACGTCTTCATGGTGACCGTGCCACCCATTGGTGGCGCAGTCCCCACCGTCTCGGCCGCACCGCCCTCGTCTGTGCCGACCTGGCGCCTCACCCGGATTGGAGGCGACTTCGTCGGCTGGACCAACGACAGCACCGCGGCGTTTTATTCCATCGGCCGCAGCTTCTTCCTGCACGACCTCGCGTTCTCGGCAGACGTGGATGCCGCCAATCGCGCGACGGCCGAGGCCGAAGCCGAGAGGGCGTCCGCGCCTGCGCCGGCCCCGGCAGCACCGGCTACGCCTCCCGCGGCCGGGCAGGACCCGACCCAGAAGCCCGCGACGCCGCCGAAGCCGCCCGTCTACGAGTACGAACCCCACCGCGTTGATGTCGAGATCATCGTGGACAAGGACAAGCCGAAGGGCACGATCGCGCTTCGCAACGCGCGCCTCATCACGATGAAGGGTGCTGAGGTCATCACCCGCGGCGACATCGTCATCACCGATAACCGCATCACGGCGATCGGCCCCTCGGGCAAGGTGGCCATTCCCGCGGGCGCCGTTGTGCGCGACCTCAAGGGCAAAACCGTGATGCCCGGTCTGGTGGATGTGCACGCGCACACGTGGGTAGCCTGGGGTGTCCATCGCGCACAGGTCTCACAGTTCCTGGCGCAGTTGGCGTACGGCGTAACCACCCAGCGCGATCCGCAGACGTCATCGGAGGATGCGCTCACCTACCAGGACTTGATGGAGACCGGCGAGTTGATTGGCCCCCGCCTCTATTCAACAGGCCCTGGCATCTTTGCCGTGGACAACATCCGGAGCCTGGAAGATGCGCGAGACGTGCTCCGCCGCTACTCGGACCACTACAACACCAAGACCATCAAGCAGTATCTGGCCGGCGACCGGAAGGTGCGCCAGTGGGTGATCATGGCGGCGAAGGAGCTGGGCCTCACGCCCACCACCGAGGGCGGGTCAAACTTCACGATGAACCTCACACTCATGCAGGACGGCTACGCCGGCCTTGAGCATTCATTGCCGGTCAGCCCGTTCTACAACGACGTGGTCAAGCTCGGCGCCGCCAGTGGCCTGACGTATACGCCGACGATGATTGTCAGTTACGGAGGGCCGCCAGGGCTGCAGCAATACCTGACCAGCACCGATCTTGATGCCGACTCGCGCCTGCGCACGTTCACGCCGCACGACGAGCTCGACAAATGGAAGCGCACCTCGTACAACCGCCCTGATCAATATGTGTATCCGCTTCACGCGCAACAGTTGCGCAAGTGGGTGGAGGGCGGCGGCAAGGCCGGGCTGGGATCGCACGGTGAAGTGCAGGGCATCGGCACGCATTGGGAGCTGTGGATGATGGCGGCCGGTGGCATGAAGGCCCACGACGCACTGCGCGTGGCGACCATCGACAGCGCCGAGTCCATTGGTCTGGGCCGCGATATCGGGTCGCTGGAAGTGGGCAAGATGGCCGATCTTCTCGTGCTTGACGCCAACCCCCTCGACGACCTGAAGAATACGGTGGCGATCTCAGAGGTGATGAAAAACGGTCGGCTCTACGACGCCGCTACGCTCAACGAAACGTATCCGCGCAAGAAGGCGCTTGGCCCGCAGTGGTGGTCGAAGGTGGAGCCGCCTAAAGGACGCTGACGGCGAAACTCTTTACCGCCGTCGCTTCATCGTCGAACGACTCGAAGACGAGCAGGATCTTCATGACGCCGAAGAGGCGGGCGCTGCGGCTGGTCATGTGCAGCAGCTTGATGTCGCCGCCTTTTTCGCGGACCGTCTTGAGTTTGGCCACGAGCATGCCGACGCCGGCGCTGTCGACCTTGGTGACGCCGGCCAGGTTCAACAGCACTTTGTGGTGGCCCGCGTCGAGGAGGGCGTGGACCTTCCTGCGGAACACCAGGTCCCCGTCGTCGAGCGTGATTTCACCGGTCAGGTTGAGCACGGTGACGTCGCCCACCTGGCGGTCGTCAAGTCGCAGCTTTGATGTCGTCAGATCCACGGCGGAGATTGTATCGTGCTTTCCGGGGGTTGCAAATTAGAAGTGACACTTCTAATATACACACATGATCACGCGGCACTTCTGGCCCGTTCTCCGGGGTCTGCTGCGCCGCTGGCCGGCCGTCCTGTTGCTGGGCCCGCGGCAATGCGGCAAGACCACGTTCATCCGGCAGGCGTTGCCCGGATGGACCTACGTCGACATGGAGCGACCCTCGGACGCCGCGCCGTTCCTGGCAGATCCTGAAGCGCGGCTGGCGCAACTGGGGGACCACATCATTTTTGATGAAGCCCAGCGTGTGCCCGAGATCTTCGCGGTGTTGCGCAGCCTTATCGACGAGCGGCGGGCCAAACACGGCCGGTTCGTGCTGCTGGGATCAGCGGCGCCCACGCTGGTCCGCGGAATCTCGGAGTCGCTCGCCGGGCGGACGGCCTTTCTCGACCTGCCGCCCTTCCGTTGGGATGAAGTGTGCGACCTGAAGCGGACGCGTGTTGCCGACCTCTGGTTTCGCGGCGGATTTCCGCGGGCCTTCCTGGCCAGCAATGATGCCGACAGAACCGAGTGGCTCGAGGCGTACACACGGGCGTTCATCGAGCGCGACCTGCCGACACTCGGCGTGGACCTGTCGGCCGCACGCATGCGCCAGTTGTGGACGATGCTGGCGCACATGAATGGGGGACTGTGGAACGCGTCGCAACTGGCGGCCGCGCTGGGAACCAGTTACCACACCGTGAATCGGTACGTGGACGTACTCGAACAGACGTTTCTCGTGCGGACGCTGCCGCCCTATTTCGCGAATATCGGCAAGCGCCTGGTCAAGAGCCCGAAGGTCTACCTGCGCGACACCGGGTTGCTTCATCTCCTGCTGGGGATTTCATCAGAGGCCGCGCTTCACACGCATCCGGCGCGGGGTCTCAGTTGGGAGGCATTCGTGATCGATCAACTGATCTCGGCGCTGGAACGGACCCGGCCCGCCTCGCGCGCCTACTTCTGGCGAACGGCGCGGGGGCAAGAAGTTGATCTGCTGATCGACCATGGACGCCGGCGCGTGCCATTCGAGATCAAACTCCACACCGCACCGACACGGGAAGACGCGCAGAACGTCGTGGCGTGCATGAAGGACCTGGGCCTGACCAAGGGTTATGTGATTCATGCCGGGCGAGAGGAGTATTCACTCGGCGATCACGTGACCGCGCTTCCCGCCGAAGCTCTGCTCCGCACACCAGGCGACATCGCAGACAGGTAGGGTGAGGGCCTCAGTGCGCCGTGGTATCGCCGGCGCCGCGCAGCACGCGGACGTTGCGCACACGCGTGGTGTGCACCCCGTTGCTGAATTCGATGAACATGCCCGGCGCCGCGACCAAATCGGTGAGAATCGCGCGGCCGCCCCAGGTGCATCCGGCGACGCGGACGGGCGTGGACTCGAGTCCTTCGGCCGCAAACCAGCCGCCGGCCACCTGAAACGTGCCGTCGCCCAGCGCGGCGAGGGAATAGACGGAGTTCCGGGTTCGCACCACCACCCAATCGCCGGGCTTGATATCGCTGGCCCACACACCCTGGATGGTGCGGGAGTGGTGTGCGATGCGTTCGAGGGAATGGGCTCCGGTCATTCGCGCGGTCCGTTGTCTTATTATGGTGCACCAACCTGGGAGGAGTTCCAATGCCGTTTTTCACCGTCTGCCGCGCTGCCGTCGTCGTAGTCCTGCTTTTCACGCCCGTCCTGACAATAGCGGCCGGGCAATCCCGCCTGGCGCCGAATGCCGTGCCCCAGGCCGAGCGGCCGTTCGGCACGCTGCGCGATCAGGCCGTGATGCAGCAGGCCTGGCTGAAGCAGCGCCTCGACACGTTTGTGCCGGCGCTGATGCGCAAACACGGCATCGACCTCTGGGTGGTGCCGATGCGCGAATACAACGAAGACCCGATCTTTTCGTCGATTGTGGCGCCCGAAACCTTTGCTGCCCGTCGCCGGACAATCTACGTGTTCTTCGACAAGTGCGCAGCAACAAAGGCGCCGGTCGCCACCTCCTGCGTTGAACGCATTGCCCTGGGCGGCACCTCGCAAGGCGGGGTGTGGGAAGCGCGGACGTCCACCAAACCCGTGGCGGCCGCCGTGGGTGGGCGGCAGGCCGAACTCTGGGGTGATGAACAGTGGCAACTGCTCAAGGCCGTCATCGAAGAGCGCAAGCCGGCAGTCATCGGCATCAACCGTTCCACCGTGTTTGCGTTCACCGACGGCCTGACGAGCGGTGAACTGCAGGGCATGACGGCCGCGCTCGGCACCACCTGGTCCTCGAAGTTCAAGGACGCCGAAGGTCTGCCGCTCGAACTCATCGCGTCTCGTTTGCCGGACGAGGAAGTGTTCTTCCAGAAGATGACCGCTCTCGTCTGGCAGATGACGCAGACGATGTTTTCGGAAAAAGTCATTGTGCCCGGCGAAACGCGCACGAGCGATCTGGTCTGGTGGTGGCGTCAACGGGTGAACGATCAGGGCCTGGGCACGTGGTTCCAGCCGAGCGTCAGCATCCAGCGGCAGGGCGGCGTGAAGGGTGACGACCCTGTCATCCAACGTGGCGACGTGCTGCATTGCGACGTCGGCATCACCGTGGCGCGACTCAACACCGACACCCAGCACAACGCCTATGTGCTGAAGGTGGGCGAGACCGACGCGCCCGCCGGCCTGAAAAAGGCACTGGCGAACGCGAACGTGATGCAGGACATCTCGATGGCGGAAAGTCGGCCCGGACGCACGGGGAATGAAGTCCTGAAATCCGTGCTCGAAGGCATGACGGCCAAAGGCATCAGCGGCACGATGTATTCACATCCGATCGGTATGCATGGCCACGGTGCTGGAGCGCTGATTGGGTTGTGGGATTACCAGGACGGTGTGCCCGGCCGTGGTGATGCGAAGATCATTCCGTCGATGTGGTATTCGATCGAACTCCAGGCCACGACGCCCGTGCCCGAGTGGGGTGGACAGCCCGTGCGCATGGCGCAGGAGGAAGACATGATCATCGGCGCCGACGGCAAAGTGCGCTGGGCACTCAAGCGCCAGGACACGTTGTTCCTGGTGAGGTAGCACCCCAATGTCGAGCGAGTCGCCATGATGTGGTTCACACGAGGCGTGAAGGACTGAAGGATCTTCCTAGGCGAAGCCCCTTCAGCCCTTCATGCCTCGTGTGAAACAGGTCTTGTTTAGCAGACCTTGACATGTGACATTTGTCGCAGTCGAAGCGCTCTGCCGATCATCTGACCCGTCGGGAACGGGAAATCGTCAACGCCCTGTTTGCGCTCAGTAACCACGCGTCAGCCGAGGACATCCGGGCCCGCCTCACCAACCCCCGACCGATTCCTCGGTGCGCGTCCATGCTGGCCCGCCTCGAAAAGAAAGGCGTGCTCGAGCACCAGGTCGAGGGACAGAAGTTTGTCTACTCGGCCACCATGCCCACGGCCGTCGCCAAGAAGACGGCCGTCCAACAGTACCTGCACACGTTCTTCGGGGGGTCTCTCTCCCGGATGATGACCGCGCTCGTGGCCGAGTCGTCGTTCAGCGTGGGCGAACTCGATGCGCTCAAGGCCGAGATTGAACGCGTACGGAAAGAGAGGAAGGCGCGATGAACAGTTCCATCGTCGTCTCAGTATTCGCGGGCGTGACGATGGTGAGCCCACGTCCGCTGACTTTCCGTCTCGCTGCGGTATCATCCGCCGATGACGCCCTGTCCTTCACACGCTGACCGACTCTTCGTTCCACGCGGTTCGCTGGTTATCGCCTCCGCCCTGGTGGGAATCGTGCTGGCGGCTCCGCGCGCCGAAGCGCAGGGTCCCAACGAAGCGGAAATCAAGCGGCACTTCGAAGGCAAGCGCGTCACCCTCCGCATCGATATGCCCGGAGCGTCCGATGGCGTGGATATCCGGGTGGACCGTCCGTTCGATGCCAAACCGTATGGCGATCGCCTGCGGCGTTTCGGCACGTCGATTCGCAGCGGCGAGACGGCAACGATCACGACCATCAAGGTCAAGAAGGACCTGGTCGAGTTTCACTTGGACGGAGGAGGGTACGGTACATTCGGCGACGACACGAGCCTGTCCGTGAACATGCCGGACGTGCAGAAGAGTAACCGCGAGAAGGACCTGGAAGCGGCGACCAAACGGGAGACCGACGCCCAGAGAAAACGAGAACTCCAACGCGAGCTCGACGACATCCGCAATGCACGGGAGCGCGAGAATCACCGCATCGCCGTCGACCGGTCATTTGCGGAGGAACGCAAGCGCGCGCAGGTTGCCGAACGGCGCCTTCAGGGTGGGTCGCGCTTCAACGTGCGGTTTGCCGGCAACGTCCCCGCGACGGTGACTCCGAATGACATCGCGTCGGCGCTCGGGGAGTTCGTGGATTTTTCGCCGGTGCCCCAGGGCGGTAATGACGCGCGAGGAGGCGACGGCCTGCCGCGCAAGGGCATGCTGCGCATCGACGCCGAACAACAGTTCGGCCGGCCGGTGTCAGTGTCCGAGCGGCGCGAAGGCACGCTGCGGGTCGTCACTCTTGTGTTCACTCGTGGCGATTCACGCATCACGGCGGACTTCGTTGAGGACGTGATGATCCGCTACACCGTTGCCTCCCGCTGAGGCCGCACGCTCTTCGTCTCGTCGAGCGGGCGCGGGGCGCTCATTTCCGAGGGCGGCAATCACGCGCACCGTCGGTCGATCCAGCGACGCGGATTAGTCGCCGCGAAGCGCCTGCAGGGGATTGACACGGGAGGCGCGTCGGGCCGGCAGGTAACAGGCCAGCAGCGCCGCGCCGGCCAACACCGCAACGGCCAATGACAGTGTCAGCGGGTCGCCTGGACTCACGTCTGCAAGCAGGCTGCGCATCAGTCGCGTCAGTGGGATCGTTGCCGCAAGGCCTATGGCGGCGCCGGCGACGATGAGCACTCCACCCTCGCGCACGAGCGGTCGAATCACGGTCCACCGCGTGGCACCCAGCGCAAGGCGAATCGCCACCTCACGCGCGCGCTGCCGGGTTGAGAACGCCATGACGCCATAGATGCCGAGCACGGCCAGCACCAGAGCGAGGGCACCAAATCCCGTCAGCACGCCGGCCACAAGCCGCTGCGGCGCCAGTCGCTGAAGCACAAGCGCATCCATCGAGCCGACGTCGTAGACCGGCAACGTCGCATCCAACTCGGCGACCACTGCGCGCAACCGCGGCACGAGCGTGGCCGCGTCAGCGCCGGTTCGAATGACCAGTGTCATCGAGCCCCAGACACCCCCCGCGGCCGGCACGTAGTAGGTGGGCGACGGTCCCACTGCCGGGTCGTGATGACGCATGTCGCGGACAAGGCCCACGACGGTGGCGGGGTCCCCGCCGCCTCCACCCAGGTCCAACTGGCGGCCCACCGGATCCCTCTCGCCCCACACCATCCGCGCCAGTGTCTGATTGACGATGATCACCTTCGGGGCATCCTCATCGTCTCGCACCGAAAAATCGCGACCGGCAAGGACGGAAGTGTCCATGGCGCCGAAGTATCCGTCGGTCACGATGCGCCAGTCGGCCTGAACGGATTCGGTCGGCGAGAGCCGCGCGTCGCCCACAGGGAACACGTGAAGACTGAGGTTGCCTCGGGTCATCGGGGCGTTGCTCGTGGCCCCCGCCGATGCGACGTCAGGCAGCGCGCGGACGCGCTCGAGCAGATCGATGAAGAAGGCCTCAGGACGATCCCGCGGAGCGATCTGGGCGGTGACGATGCGCGCAGGCGTGAAGCCGAGATCGATCTCGCTCAGTTGGTTCAGCGTCCGCACCGTGAGTCCCGCCGCGCTCAGCAGCACGACCGAAAGCGCTAATTGCCCGACGACCAGCGCGTTGCGCGACCACTGGCTCCCCGCAGCCACCGATCGGCCTCCGTCGCGAAGGCCGCGGGTGACGTCGAGCCGCGCCATCTGACGTGCCGGGGCGAGGCCCGCAAGGACGCCGGCCAGCGCTGACACGAGAAAGGCAAACCCGAGCGCCCACAGATCAACGGCGATGTCTGCGGCGCGCGGCAGATCGGCGGCCATGGTCGTGCGCCACAAGCGCATGCCCGAGAACGACATGGCCACGCCGAGCGCGCCACCGACGCCGGCAAGCAGCAGGCTTTCCGTCAGCAACTGACGAAGGATTCGGCCGCGACCGCCGCCGACCGCGGCACGAATCGCGATCTCTCGGGTGCGCGTCGAGGCGCGCACCAGTAACAGGCTCGACACGTTGGCGCAGGCGACAAGGAGCAGCACGCCAACGGCCGTGAGCAACAGATACAACATGCGTGGTGCCGCTGGCCCCACCACCGATTCGGCGAGTGGCGTGACAGTGACGCCCCAGCCTCGGTGGTGATCCGGATAGTCGCGCTCGAGTTGCTGGGCGATGGCCGTCATTTCGCTCGACGCCCGAGCCATGGACACACCGGGCTTGAGCCGCGCGTAGACATTCAGGTCGGCGTAGCCCCGGCGATCCTCCGTGAACGGCACCGCTGGCAGCAGTACGTGGTCCGTGGTGTTCAGACGATCTGGTGGCGCCACGCCAATGATCGTGTGCGCGCGGCCATCGATGGTCAGCACGCGGTTCACCACCTGCTGGTCCGCGCCAAACGCACTGCGCCACAGGCCGTGCGACAGCATGACCACCTGCCCACCGCCTTTTTCGTCGTCTCTCTTCTGAAACGCGCGGCCCAGCGCCGGTGAGAGCCCCAGCAGGGGGTACATGTCGTGCGTGAGCCACGTGGCGTCGAGGTGTCGCGGCTCACCGAGTCCCAAGACCGTCACGGCGCCGGAGCGTTCGGCAGCCATGG
>JBKJQX010000098.1:0-18415 GCA_046594875.1 Vicinamibacterales bacterium | reverse complement strand
ACGCACGCGGCTGGCGATGGGTGGTGGTGCTCGTCATCGCAGCCATTCACGGCGCCAGCTTCGTCTGGGTCGCCAGCCGGTATTTCTAGCCTGGAGCGCTCCTCTTCTCAGCGTGGCGCAAAACCGCGTGAGAACGAGTGCTACCGTCTGGGAATTACCAGCGTCTGGATAACCTTGCCGTCAATGCCCGAGACGACCACCGTCAGCGTGGTCTCGGTCGCGTCTACTCGCGCCACCTGATCCTGACCAACCGTCAGCAAGTGATACGCGTGTGGTACGTCTGGTCCAGGCGCCGTGTACGAATGGCGATGGGTGTGGCCCGCGATCACCAGGTCGACGCGTGCTTCGTTGGCAGCGGCGATCCAGTCGGCGTTGCCGTCGGCGAGCCATCCCCATTGGGGCTGATGCATCGCGATCACACGGAACGGTGCGCCATTGAGTCGCGCGCTGGTCCGCGTGTGCTCCCGCAGCCAGGCCAGTTCACGCGCGCGATATTCGACCGTCCGATTCAGCCTTGCGTACACGTTCGTGTCGTCAGGCTTGTCCTCGGTCGTGTCGAGCACCAGGAGGTGCACCGGACCTGAATCGCGGGCGTAGTAGAAACGCCCCTCGATCGTCGGCACGTAATCGAAGAGCTGCCGCGCAAACGCGCCGCGCAACTCGTGATTGCCGCGCGCATACATCAACGGAATGCGATGTGCGAGGGGCAAAGTCGTCGGTTCCAGCCAATTGCGGAACACGTGCTCTTCGTTGTCGATCCAGTGAAACGCGTCCCCGGTATGCACGAGGAAGTCCGTGGTGGTCCACTCGATGATCTTGTTGAGCGCCCGAATGCGCGGGATATCTTCGTGGGTGTCGCTGACGACGCTGAACGACGTCGTGGGCCGCCGGGGATCCAGTGTGGTAAACGCGTAGATCGGGCTTTCGGTCGCCAGGCCCTTGTCGGGCCAATAGGCACGCAACTTGACCACACGTGTCGACACCACCTGATAGCTGTACGTGGCGCCGGGTTCGAGCCCCGTGAGGTGGACGACGTGCCGCAAGCCCACCGGTACCAGTCCGTCGGTCTGCGGCTCAGCGACCGTGGTCAACGCCGAGGCGGCCAGGTTGGCGCCGCGCGCGTACCGGACGAAGGAATGACTGGGTGTGTCCGTCAGCCAGACGATGGTCGTTGAGTCGGAGGACGAAGCGACCAGGTACGGCCCCTGCGTCATGACAGGGCGGGTATCAAAAACCTTGTACGGTTCGGACTGAGCCTGGGCAGGCACGGCACCGGCGCCGGTGAGCAGAACACACACGAGGACGGCGCGAAGGGCTCGGGGCATCGCGCACCACTTTACCGCGTTCCCAGCGATGTGGCGGACGATCTACTGGGTGTAGCCGCGCCGCGCGGTGACGGTCAGCCCCGGGTCTTTCATCCGCACGTCGACGGGGTGCCAGCCCGAGCCGGCCGCATGCGGCGGGGCGTATGTGAGGACGTAGCGTTGATTGAAGCGCGCCATCACGTCCAGAAACGCCGCGCGCAAATCCTTCGTGTCGGCGCGCGCGAACGATTCGCCGCCGGTTTCGTACGACAGCAGCGGCAGCAGCGAACTGCGATACAAGCCGGGATCTTCGAAGAGTCTCGCGCGCCGTTCGTCGAGCGTGATGCCAGTTGAAGGCACCGCCGACAGGGTCACACCATAAACGACGGCGTCCGTGCGGCGGGCGGCATCCACCACGGTCGCGGCGTTGAGCCAACTCGACGAATCATCCCCGTCAGTGAAAATGAGCGCCAGCGTTCGGCTGAGACGGGACGGCGGCAGTGTGATGGCCGCAAACGCGGCGTCGGTCAGCGACGTCGAGCCCTGCGCCGTCGCGGCATCAATGGCCGTGAGCAGCCGCTTTTTGTCGTCGGTCCAGGCCGCGCGGAGCGCGACGTTCTGCGAAAAGGTCAGCAGCGCTGCCTGATCCCCCGCGCGCAGGCTGGATACGGCAGCCTTCGCCGCGTCCTTGAGCTGATCGAGCGCCGGCCCGCGTACGCTCGCACTGGTGTCGAGCGCCAGCAGCAACGACACAGGAATGGACTCGAGGCCGGCGAGTTGCACCGGCTGTGCGGCTCCGCTGTCGCGCACCTCAAAGTCTGCGACCGTGAGGTCGGTCACCGGCTTGCCGTCGCGAGTCACGAGCACGTCGATACTGACCACCGCCGTGCCGGCGGCAAACCGGGGCGGCTGTTGTTGCGCCGATGCTCCCGGCACGAGGACCGCCAGGCCCAACACGAACGCGAGACACCCCCGAGAAGGCTGGCCGGTCACTTCGCGTCCTTTCCGGTTCTGACTTCCGCGAAGATCGCGTCAAACCTCGCTTCGAGGCGGGCATCGAGCCCAAGCGGATAGATCCACCACGGGTCAGCCACGGCACTGGTGACGCCGCGCCCGTACCACCGATCCAGTACGCCAGCCGCTTCCACCGGCTGGCCCGTGGCCTGCAGCACGTGCGCGAGCGCGACGTAGGCGCTCTGCCCATCGGGCTGCGCCTTCACGGCGTCCACATAGGACAGCGCGGCCGGGTTCCATTGCTTCTGGCGCTCGCGGATCTGTCCCATCCACAGGTGCGTTAAATACACGATGCTCGCGTCTGGCGGGCCCGCGGGGAGCGTCGACAACATCCGCTCCGCGCCGGCATCGTCTCCTCGGTCGATGCTGATGCGGGCCAGCCGAAGCCGCGCTTCGACGAGCGTGGCGTCGATCGCCAAGGCTCGTTCGAAAGACGCCGCCGCGGCGGTGCGAAGGTCGTCGCGCTCCCGCTGGACTTCGCCCGGGTCACGCAACTTCCCGCCGGCCGCGGCCGGCGCGTCGACCGTGGCGCGCAGCGCGCGGCTTTCCTTGGCGGTGCCGAGCGCCAGCATCACGGCCGCGTCATTCGCAATCCTGATGTTGAGTCGTGCCAGGTAGGCGTCGGCCGCCGCGAACTCACCATTCAGCAGCAACACGCGCGCGATGGCCACGTTCCAGCGGCTCCGCAATCCTCCGGGCTTTGAGTGGCGATCGTCAGCCAGGCTCAGCCAGCCGTCGGCGATCCCGGCATGGAATTGCAGCAGCCCGATGTCGCGACGCCGCAGTGCCTCGAGGCCCACCTCGGTGTGGAGCATGGCGGCGGCCCGCAACGTGCCGGGCTTCCACTCGGCCTTGGAACTGAGCAGGTCGTTGAGCTGCGCTTCCGGCTGGAATTGCGTGGACTGGACCTTCGCGATCCGGTCCTGGGGCCAGCTCGCCATTTCCTTGATGGCCGGCGCGGTCTGGCCACTCTGGTAGCGCTTCACCACGGTCCAGTACTCGCCGAGAATCCACTGCTCTTGTTCGGACGCGGTCTGGGGCCGCTGCGCGAGGCTGACGCCGCCCCACAGGCCCATGAGCAGCCCCGCCGCCAAGGTAAGCTGCCAAATCACAAAGGAATTCTACGCCTCTCTGGCATCAAGTGCTCCGGCGCCGTTTGACGCCAGCGTCGCGAAGGCCCACACTCCTCCTCGTATCTCGTTCGGGTTTGTCGCCACTTCGGAAAGCTGCTGGAGAAACACGTATGGTGAGTCGCACAAGTCGTTTGATGTTGGCGGTGCTGTCGCTGCTGACCGTGGCCGGTACGGCCTCGGCCCAGGGCCTGCTCTTTGATGCGCGCTCGGTGGCGATGGGAGGTGGCGGTGGCAACAGCTCGAACATCGCCCTGAAGATGGTGCCTCCGTCGACACGGGCCGAAATCGTCATCCCGATTCCGCTGGGCCTGATTCAGGTGTTCCAGGGTGGACTGGACAAATTCAAACCCAGCAGCGAGACGTTCGATCCGGTCCTAGCGGCCGAAACGCTTGGCAACCCCATGCAGTACCGCTTTGGGGCCGACACCTCCGGTCCCAGGTACAACTTGATTAACGACATCGTCAATGGCACGGTGAACCCGAATCTGGCCGTCTATGCCGGATTTGACATCCCCGAAGCATTTGCCGACCAGGGGCTCCTGTCGCCGCAATTTGGTCTGACCCTGAAGTTTGCAAAAAAAGACGACAGGTTCCACGGACTCTATGTTGGCGTGGGGCCGTACCTCAGCTTTGACACGGCCGGTGTTGTCGACCCTCGTCTTGCGGACATTTTCGGTGAAGGCACGACCTACCCGAACGCCACCATGTCGGTCACCGACTCGTCGCAGGTGCAGTTGGCGATGGCGGTCACCGCCGGGTATCGCGGTCGACTGGCGCTTGGCTCGGCGGGTTCTTCGGGAGGCGCCGGAGCGTCGCGTGACGGCATCTACGTGGCCTACAACTTCCATGTGCTGCGTGGCTTCCGGTACCTGGAGCCCGACATCAACATCCGGTTCAACACCAACGCGGCTGGCATCCTCACACCCTCTAATACGCCGGTCACCGTTTTGTCACTTCAGGGCCATGAGGGCAGCGGCATCGCTCAGGACGTTGGCGTCCAGATCGTGCGCGGCCGCTTTCAGGGTGGCGTAGGCATCAATGGCATCGGCAATCGCATCAACTGGTCTGACTTCACGTTTTCCACCCACAGCCTGGCGAGCCTGACGGCAGGCCTCGACTTCATCGAGACTCCCGGCACGACGTCCGTCACGGATCGCCGCGTGACGTTGCCGGTCGTCAAGTCGGCGAATATCGGGTACGACGGAGACGGATGGGGAGCCACCGCGACCGTCGCCGACGGTTACAACGGCAAGAGCCTGGCCGGCGGCGCCGAGCGTAAGGTTGGCCCCTTCTGGGTGCGCGGCGGCATGCGGTACAGCCGAAGCAAGTGGGAGCCGTCCGCGGGATTTGGCATCGGCACCAACGTCGCGCTCGATATCGCCATCTTCGGTACCCACGCGAATCTGCAGAGCGAACGCCAGATGGCTGTGGCGGCCTCCGTGCGGATCGGGCGCAAATAACCGGTTGGGGCGGGCTGAAGGGATAAGATTCTCGGATGCCTGCCCCGATCACGCCACGCGAACGCAGCAAACTGAAAGCCCGCGCGCATGCGCTTGACCCGATCGTCTCGGTGGGCAACGCCGGATTGTCCGACGGGCTCGTGGCGGAAATCGATCGCGGGCTCACGGCGCATGGCCTGATCAAAGTCAAACTGGCCGGCACCGATCGTGATGAGCGTGCCGCGCTCGGCGAGGCGATTTGCGCCCGCACCGACGCAACCCGCGTGCAACGTGTCGGCAAGATCATCGTCCTCTGGCGACCGACGCCGGAGGATGCCGCCTGATCATGGACCGGTGGTTCGTGGCCACCGCAGTGGTCGTCCTGCTCGGCCTCAGCTGGGCGTGGATGGCCACGACAGCACACTTCGCCATTAACCTCCTGGCCACCTACGTGGGTGCCCGCGTCCGACGCTGACACCCGGTTCCCTGCGTGCGCTCGACATGACCGCAGACGCCCTGAAAGAGGCGCATGCCCTGGTGACCGCTCGGGGCGCACGCCTCATCGTGGCGTTCGCGCCGCAGAAGCACCGGGTCTTCATGGACTTCGCCGAATTCGATCCCGGCTCGGAGGCTGCGTCGTGGGTGGTCAACGATCTGCCCGAGCGCTTGAGCGCTCTGGTTGCCGCAATCGACCCGGGCATCGCGTTCGTCGATCTCACAGCGCCCCTGCGCGAGGCCGCCCGCGTCGGCAACTTGCCGTACATGCGTGATGACGCCCATTGGTCGGCGGTGGGGCATCGCGTGGCCGCCGAAGCCGTGCTCGCGGCCATGTCCACGGCGCCGAGCCGCTGATATCATCGGGCGTCATGAAGTGGTCCGCGGCAATCGTCGTGGTGTCGGTGTGTGCGGCACTCGGCGTCAGCGAGGGCGTCCTTCGGGCGCGTGGGTTGTATCGGCCTCCAGATACTCCAATCACCACTGCCCGGCCGGATCTTTACAGGGCTGACCCCAATGTGGGTTACACGTTGTGGCCGGCGAAGACGACGACGTACCGGTATCCGCAGGCGAGCGACGTGTTGATCCCATTGGTGTCGAACGCCGACGGATTTCGCGCCTCGCGCGAGTTCGGTGATCGCGACGGCCGCGTGCGTGTGCTTGTTGTCGGTGACTCTTTCGTGTTTGGCCAGGGTGTTCGGGCCGAAGAACGTGTGACCGAACAACTCGAAGCGCTGGAGCCACAGTGGCGCGTGGACAACATGGGCATGACCGGCTGGGGGATCGATTTGATGATCCGGGCCATTGCACACCATGGTCCGAAGGCCGATCCCGACATCGTGGTACTCGCCGTCTACACGGATGACTTCCGGCGGCTCCTGCCGTACTACGCGGGCGTTGGGGTCGAGTATCAGAAGTTCGCGCTGGAAGGAGCCAGCCTGACCTCCGTGCCGTTCCCGCGTCCAGCCGCATGGGAGCGCCTGCGGCTGGTCCAGTTGGTTTATCAGACGCGATGGCAGCGCGACAGGAATCAGTACGCCCTGCACACGGCGCTGCTCGATCGGTATTTGGAGCTGGCTGAGTCGGTCGGGTTCAAACCCGCAGTCACCTTTTTTCCAGGGCTCGGTGATACGGCGGAAGATCGACAGCGGCGCGGTTTTCTCGCCGAATGGACCGCCAGGCACGGGGTGCCGTACGCGGACCTGACCGACGCCATCCATGGCGCCGGTGTCGACCAGGTCTACATTCAGGACAACTGGCACTGGAATCCGTCGGGGCACCGGATCGCCGCACGCGAATTGCAGGATCTGGTTCGCGAGCGATTGGGCCGATCGTGACGGCCACCGCGCGACTCTCCATAATCGTGCTCACCGATACCTTCGCGACGATTCGTCGCGTGGTTGAGCACCTCACGGCACAGACCATCGTCGGTGAAGTGGAAATCGTCGTGGTCTGTCCGTCGCCGAAGGCGCTGGCGTTTTCGGCAGATGCGGCGGCGATACTGGCACGGGTGACCGTGGTGGAAGGTCCACTGCTGCCACTTGGAGAGGCGCGGGCTGCGGCAATCCGCGCGGCGGCGGCGCCCATTGTCGTGCTTGGTGAAACGCACGCGTTCCCGGCGCCAGACTGGGCCGAGCGTCTGGTGCGCTCCCACGAAGGCGCGTGCCAGGCGGTGTCGCCAGGCATGGCTAACGGGAATCCCGGAACAGCCCGGAGTTGGAGCGGGTTTCTCATGGACTATGGGCGTTGGATGGCCGAGTTGCCCAACCGTGAAATCAGCGAGCCACCGGCGTACAACGCGTCGTGGAAGCGCGAGACGCTTCTTGGCCTGGGTGACCGCCTGGCGCTGATGCTCGAGCCTGGTGGTCCGATGGACCCGCAGTTTGTGTCTCGCGGCTTTTGCCACGACCCAGCCGCCAGGGTGGCGCACCTCAACGTCGCGCGGCCTGGCGCGTGGTCGGCCGAGCGGTATTGGGGTGGGCGGTTGTTCGGCGCCAGAAGAAGTCGGGACTGGTCGGTCGCACGCCGGCTGGTGTACTTCGGCGGTTCAGTCCTGGTGCCAGTGGTGCGTTTTGTCCGCACCAGAGACGCGATCGCCATGGCTCGGCGCGCAACCGCACTGCCCAGGTGGACGGTGGCGGCCGTGGCCGGCGGGTGCCTTCTCTGGGCCGTGGGGGAGGCCCTGGGGTATCTGGTGGGTGAGGGCGCGGCCGAGGCGAGAATGTGGGAGTACGAGTTGCACAAGGAACAGTACGCATGAGCCTGGTGGTGTCTTACGTCGTCGCGACCGATACGTTCGCCACGATCCGCGGCGTGGTGCGCGCCGTGCGGGCATCATCGATCGCCCGGAGTGTGGAACTGATTATTGTCTGTCCCTCGGTGTCGGCGCTCGGGCTTGAGGACACCGAGACCGACGGCATCGGCGCCGTACGGGTCATCGAAGTGTCCGAGGTCATTCCGTTGTCGCCGGCGCGCGCCGAAGGGGTTCGTGCCGCGTCCTGCCCGCTGGTCTTCATCGGCGAAACGCACTCGTTTCCGCGGCCAGGCTGCCTCGAGGCGCTGGTCGATGCACTCAACAGCGGTGAAGTCGCGGCCGCGACGCCGGTCATTGAGAATGCCAATCCACAGAAAGCGTTCAGCTGGGCGTGCCTGATGCTGACGTATCGCCACTGGTTGGCACCGGCGACCCGGGCCGACACAGACGTGATGTCCACCTACAACGCGTGCTTCAGACGCGCTCATCTTGTCGCGTTCGGCGATCGCCTCAGCAGCATGATGGACTATGGCTGTGGCCTGGACCGTCACCTGCGTGCGAGTGGCGGACGCCTCCTCATAGAGCCTGCCGCACGTCTCACGCACCTGAACATGGCGGCGTTCCCAGGATGGATGGTCGAACGGTTTCTGTCGGGGCGATTCTTGGGCTCCGCACGCTCACGCGACTGGTCCCCCGCGCGGCGCCTGGCCTATGTGCTTGGCGCGCCGCTGATTCCAGTAATCATTGCCGGCAGGGCGCTGCAATCGCCGCAGTGGACCCATCACCGGCTGCAGATGCCGCGTGGCACGCTGGTCGCCCTCGTGCTGTGCGCCCTCGCCACCGCGGCTGGAGAACTGATCGCGTATATCGCAGGCAACGGACAGACGCCGGTTCGCCTGGCCGAGTACGAACTCCACAGGGCCCGGTATCTGTAGCCGGGTCTCCATCCAATGAAGGGACCGATTCGTATTGGCGTGATCGGCTGCGGGGCGATCGCCACGGCCGTGCACATTCGAGTGCTGCGCGGGCTTCCGGGCGTGCGCGTCACAGCGCTTGCCGACCCTGAAACTCACGCCCGGGCTCGTGCCGGTCGCCTCGTGCCGCAAGCCGCCCTCCTGACGTCGTCCGACGAGCTCCTGGCGCGTCCAGACGTGGATGCCGTGGTCGTCGCGTCACCCACCGCGCTCCATGCGGCGATGGCGCTCGCGGTGCTCGCGACCGGGCGTCATCTGTATCTCGAAAAGCCGATCGCCACCACGGTGGACGACGGCCGCCAGGTGGCGGCTGCGGCTGCGGCCACGCGTGTGGTGAGTATGTCCGGCTTCAACTGGCGCTTCCAGCCGCTCATCGCGCGCGCGAAGGCCCTGCTCTCCGAGGGCGTGTTGGGCGAAGTGCGTGCCGTCAGGACGGCATTTTGTGAGGCGTCCACAGTGCCTGGATGGAAGGCACGGCGGCACGATGGCGGTGGCGTGTTGCTGGACCTTGGGTCGCATCACTTCGACTTGATGCGGTGGCTGCTGGGCGCTGAAATGTTGCGTGTGGAGGCCTCGGTCGAGTCGCGTCGCACCGAACATGACGTGGCAGAAGTCAGGCTGGTCATGGACTCGGGCGTGACGGTGGCGTCGCGCTTTTCGTTCGGCGTCGAACAGGCGCACTGGATCGAACTCGTGTGTGAGCGCGGGGTCATGCGCATCGACCGCCAGGCGCGCACGTTGACCGTGACTGGCGTGCACGTGCGCACGATCACGCCGGCGTCGTTAGCCTGGCGCGTTCGATCTCTTGTGCGCCCATTGAGCGAGCCCTCGTGGGGGTACGCCCTGCGGACGTTCGCCGCCAGAATCAAGGGTGCCGACCGTGACGTGCCGACGATGGGCGACGGATTACGAAGCCTGGAAATTGTCGCCGCTGCCGAGCGGGCGGCCGGGGTGGCCTGATGCGAGTGTTGCTCGTGACCGACTGGCCGGAAGCCGGCGGTGGTGTGGAAACCTATGTCATGCAACTGGCTCGCGGTCTGCGCGAGGCGGGCGAAGAAGTACGGGTGTTGACGAGCAGCGTTGGCGGCGGCGCTGCCGTTGCCGACTATGTCGCGTTCGGTTCCAGGAATCCGGCGTGGCAGAGCGTGCTGCAGATCACCAATCCGTTCGCGGCAAGCGCCGTGCGCCGCGCCATTGCCGACTTCAACCCGGACGTCGCGCACGTCAGCATGTTCGAGATGTATTTATCGCCGTCGGTGCTGGCCGCGTTGCGTGGGGTGCCGACGCTGCTCAACATCGCGTACTACAAGCCGGTGTGCCCGAACGGGCTCAAGCTGCTTCCGGATGATTCGCGGTGTACGGTGCGCCAGGGCGCCGTGTGTTGGCGCGGCGGATGTACCCCACTGGTCCACTGGCTGCGCGACCGCATCCGCTACGCGCGGATCAACCGCGAAGTCGCGAGTGTGGCGTCGGTCGTTACGTGCAGCGATTGGCTCCAGCGCGAATTGCGAAAGGCAGGCATCGAGGCGGCCTGGTCGCCCTGGCCGGTTGAACTGCCTGGCACGACGTTCCGTCGCGCGCGAGCGGCTGAACCGCTCTTCGTGTTTACCGGGCGGCTGGCCCGTGAGAAGGGTGTGGCGACGCTGCTGCATGCGGTCGCTCGCGTGCGCGATCAGGGAGTGGGTGCCCGCCTTCGCGTGGTGGGCGACGGACCTGAGCGGCCCGCGCTCGAGCGTCTGACTGGCGAGCTGGACCTTCGCGGGCTCATTGAGTTCATCGGTTGGGTGCCCCTGGCGGAAGTGGAGGCGCATCTTTCCGACGCGTGGGCGCTTGTCGCCCCCTCGGTGTGGGCCGAGCCGCTCGGGCTCACGGCGCTCGAAGCGATCGTCCGCGGGATTCCGGTGATTGCGAGTGCCGCAGGGGGATTCGCGGAGACGGTTGAACCCGGCGTGAGCGGGCTGCTGTTTCCGAACGGGGACGCCGGGGCCTTGGCGCAGTGCCTGGTGGACGTCGCGTCCGGTCGCGCGCTGGCGGCTGGAGTGCCGATCGCCACCGCCGAAGCGTTGATGGCGCGTCACCACCCCGACACGCACATCGCGTGGTTGCGCGCGCTCCTCTCGGAGATTGCCGCGTGAGCGGCGGTCAGGCGCCGGCGCTGCAGTTACGCGACCTGTCGATTGGCGTAGCCACTGCGGGCAAGGCCGCCGAAGCGATATCGCTCGCCGCGCTGCTGACCGTGATCCCGCGTGTCCTCGGCCCGGCCGACTACGGCACCTTCGGACTGGCGCTCGGCGTGGTCACACTCGGCACCACGGCCTTCGCCCTCGGGGGACCGACGTTGATGGCCCGGTTCGTCGCCGCGGCTCCGCCCGCTGAGCGCGCGGGGCTTGCCCGGGCGCTCGCGCTGGGCGCCATCCGTTGGCGAACGGCGGCGCTGGTATTGCTGGCCGTGACTGCGCTCGTGTTGGTGCGCGTGGCCCCCGATCGCGTACCGGCCGTGCCGACGCTGATTGTGCTGGTGGCGCTCATCTGTGACTCGGCCGCCACCCTCGCATTCCAGATCGCGCTGGGACTCAACCGCGCCGTGCTCTTCAGCTTCCGCTACCCTGTGCAGAACATGGTCGTCGTCATGGCGGTGCCGCCGTTGTACGCCGCCTTCGGCGTGATAGGCGCCCTGGTCGCCATCGCGCTTGCGTCGGCGTCGGCGCTGGTCGTCGGCGGCTGGGCGATCCGCGGACAACTCCACGGCGTGACACCTCGCGTGCCGGCGGAAATGTCCCGCTTCGCTGTGCTGCAGGCGATGAATGGCGTCTGCGTGCATGGGCTGCTGCGAGGCGGCGTGGTGGCCGTGGCGTTGCTGGCCGGATCGCGTGTGGAAACCGGCTACGCCACCCTTGCCCTTGGGGTCGCCATCGCGTGCACGTTCGCCGTCTGGCAGATTTTTGTCGTCGCACTGCCTGCGCTTGCCAAACTGGCCGCCACGGACCTGCCGGCGGCGGGCATGCTGCTCACGCGTCTTGCCGGACGGGTGGTGCTGGTGTTGCTGCCGCTGACCCTGGCCGCCGCCGCGGTGGCGGGGCCGCTGCTGACACTGCTGGCAGGCGGCGCGTTCGCACCCGCCGCTGAAGCGCTCGGGCTGGCCCTGGCGTCCGTGCCCTTCGCGCCCATCACCGGCGCCGTGGGCGCGGCCGCGGCCATTCGATTGCGGCCCGGTACGCGGCTCGTCGCCACCGCGGCCGGCGTGGCGGTCTTCACGGCCACGGCCGCGTACCTCGTGCCCAGGTTCGGCGCGACAGGCGCGAGTGGTGCCGTGCTCGCCGGCACCGTGATGTCGGCGCTGGCCGGCAGTGTCTTGTTTCCCGATCTCCTCCGCCGACGCGTCGTGCTGGCCGCCCTGTGTGCTTCGGGACTCGTCATCCTGATTGGAGTGGCGCGGCCATGACCGAAGTCTCCATCGTGGTGCCCACGCATAACCGGCCGTCTACGTTGCGGCGCTGCCTGGCCGCCCTGGCCGCGCAGCGCGGCGTCGGCGCGATGGAGATCATCGTGGTGGACGACGGCAGTACGGCCGCGGCTGAAGTGGCGGACGCAGTCGCGTCACAGCCGCTGGCGCGATTGCTGCGGTGCGCCGCCTCCGGGCCGGCCGCCGCGCGCAACGCGGGCGCCCGGGCCGCCGTGGGCACCTGCGTGTGTTTTACCGATGACGACTGTGAGCCCGAGCCCGAGTGGGCGGCCATGCTGATTCGGGCGCTCACCGCCGGTGCCGACGCTGTGGGAGGCGCCACGGTGAACGGCCGCCCCGGGGATCCGTTTGTCGAGACCTCGGAGCTGATCGTGCGGGCGCTGCAGGTCTCCACACACGAGCGTCTCTCGGGCAAGGTGTTCATTCCCTCGAACAACCTCGGCTGCCGGAGGGCGATGGTGCTCGAGCATCCGTTCGACGAGGCGTATCGCTCGGCCGCCGGCGAGGACCGGGCCTGGTGCGCGCGTATTGCGGCCGCCGGTCTGACGCTCGCCCTCGAGCCGGCGGCGGTTGTCGCGCATCGGCCGCACCTCGGGCTCGCCGGGTTCTGGCGGCAACATCTGCGCTACGGCCGGGCGGCGTACCACTTCGCGCGCACCACGCCAAGTCTCGACTGGCAGGAGCCCCGCGAGTTTTACGTCGGCCTCCTCCGATCGGGTGCCCGAGCCGGGTTCACCTGCCTGCTGCTGGTGCTGGTCGCGCAGGCAGCCACGACCGCCGGATTCTTGTGGGAGGCAGCGCATCGAAGCCGGAGAGGCTCTACACTGCCTGCATGAAGGCAGCACAAACCGTGGCTGTGGTGGCGGTCGCCGCATCGGCGATGATCGTGGCGAGTCCTGTGGCCCAACAGTCCGTCAGACCCACCACGATGGCCGGTCGATCGGCCGTGTACGCGCCGAACGCGGCGATTGCCACGAGCCAACCGCTCGCGACCTCGGCAGGACTTGCCGCCATCGAACGCGGAGGCAACGCGATCGATGCGGCCGTCGTGGCCGCCGCCGTGTTGGCCGTGGTGGAACCGAACATGACCGGCGTGGGCGGCGACCTGTTTGTGATGGTCTGGTCGGCGAGGGACAAGACGCTGCACGGGTTGAACGCGAGTGGACGCAGCGGCGCGTTGATGACGCGCGAGACGCTGGCCGCTCGCAAAAGGCCATGGGCCATAACTCGGCTGCCTACCTGCACCACCTGATCGAAGCGAAGAAGCTCGCCTACGCCGACATCGAGTACTACGTGGGCGACGCCGCGTCGATGACGACGCCGGTGGAGCGGTTCCTGGCCGACGACTACATTGGGCGGCGACGGATGCTCATTGACCCCGCAAAATCCATGGAGCGCGCGACGCCTGGCGCCGCCGCGACCGCGAGCGACACGATCTATCTGGCCACCGCCGACGCGCAGGGCAACATGGTTTCCTTCATCAACTCCGTCTACGACTATTTCGGCAGCGGCGTGGTGGTGCCCGGCACGGGAATCCTGCTGCACGACCGCGGCGTCGGGATGCGTCCGCCGATGAACCGTACCTGGCGTTCGGGGTGATGGGCGGTGCGATGCAACCGCAGGGGCACGTGCAGGTACTGCTCAACATCCTGCTCTTCGGGATGGACGTCCAGCAGGCCTCGGATGCGGCGCGGTTCCGGCACATGTCGGGCCGCCCGTCGCGACCGAGGCGCCGGTCGGCGATGCGGTCCGGGACGCGCTCAAGGCGCTGGGGCACGAGATCATCGATGAGCGCAACATCGCCTTCGGCGGCGCCCAGTTGGTGATGAAGTTGCCACGCGGTTGGGTGGCCGGGTCCGACTCTCGCAAAGACGGTCACGCGGCCGGGCGGTAGTGCCCCGGCACGCGTGTCGTTGTCAGCTCTTGCGCCCTGTCATCGCCCGGTAGATCGCCAGCAGCAGCACCGCGCCAACGAGCGACATGATGAAGCCGGCCGGGTCAGTGGGGCCGTAGAACCCGAGCACCTGGCCTACCCATCGGCCCAGCACAGATCCCGCAATGCCAAGGAGGATCGTGATGATGATGCCGCCCGGGTCTTTGCCAGGCATGAGCATCTTGGCGATGACACCCACGATGAGCCCGAAGATGATCGTCCCGATGATTCCAAACATGATCCCCACCTGTTCGCTGGACGTGCCCGGGATTGGGCAGGCGCACTGCGAACCTTACCTCAGACCGGTGGCTGCGAGTGTCTCATTCGGAACGCGCGGATTGTTGTAGCCTAGTGGCCGATCATGGCCACCTACGACGTGACGCGTTTCCGGGCCTCCCACAATAGCTATTCCGGCCACGATCGTGGGTCGCTTGAAGGGCAGCTCGACGCTGGTGTCCGCTGCCTGGAGCTTGACTTCCACGACAACGGCTTCGGGGAGCTGAGGGACTACCGTCTCGGCCACCTCAAGGGAGGCGCCGAGGTTGACCATGTGGCGCCGAATCCGCCCGATGCGCTCCTCACGTCGTGGCTTCGCGTCGTGTCGGCATGGTCGGCCACGCATCCGGGACACGCGCCCGTCACGATCGTCCTTGATTCGAAAGACGACCTGACGGACAACCCCAACGGGGATCTCGCGGATTTGAACAGTCGCCTCGAAGAGCTGTTCGGCGCAAGCCTGTTCACCCGCGAAGAATTTGATGGGCTTGGTGTGTGGCCGGACGTAGACGACCTGCGCGACCGGGTCTTGTGCGTGTTGTCAGGAAATGGTGCGACGCGCACGGCGTATCGATGGGCCTTCGGCACGACGCCGGCGGTGGGTGGCAACTCGACAGGCGATGTCGTTCTGGCTTATCGATCGCCATTCGGTGAACTCAATTACTGGACCGGCACCGTCGATGGCGCCGTGGTGTGGCGTCGCAAGGGGAGTCTGGCCGTCAGCGATATCGATCTGGCCGAGCCGGCGGTAGGGATGAACGACGACGGGTGGGTGGTGGCGGTGTATCGCTTCGGCCCGCGTGCAGGGGACCAGGCCCATGGGCTCAAACTGGGGTGCAAGGTCGGCAAGCTGCAGGCAGACGGCCGGGTGGCGTGGTCGAAGATGCAGGTGGTGGCGGACGGCATGACGCCGAGCCTGAAGGTGAGCGGTGACGATATCGAGCTCATCCATTCGGCCGTGGACGGCACCGGACACCAGCGCCTTGCCGGCACCATCGACCGATCGAAGCGTGCGATTACGTGGGCGAAGGGACCGAAAAACACTGTTCGGCCGCTGTTTCCGCGCGACGAGGCGAGCAGCGCCGCGAACCAGATACGCGCCTCGAGTGATGCGCTGGGATCAATCGGCTGCGATATCGATCGCGGTGTGTGGGAACCGGTGCGATTCCAGCAAGCGGTGTTCGTCGAACGCCAGCAGGGGGAAGACCCGAAGGACTTTCGCGACGCGTTGTTTTTCGCCGCCGGCGCGTCTAACCGCGCCGACATCGCGCAAGCGAAGCGCGAGGGGCTGGTGACGCGCGCCTGGGGGTTTTCTGAACTCGACCAGCCCGCGACTTCACCGCAGGAGAACTTTCCAGCCACCGACACGCCCCACGACGCCTGGTACCAGGAATACTTCGACTGACCGTAGCGTCCTTGAACCGCTCCTGTGACTCGACTGGACGTAGCTCGGCCTGGGCTTCAAGGCCGAGAGCTATTTCCCGATCGCGTACAGCGCGTCGTCTGATCGAATGAACAGCCGCCCGCTGGAGATGGCGGGTGAGGCAAGCTGGCGGGCATCGAGCCTGTTGCGCGCGAGAATCGTTGGTGTCCGCCCGGCAGCGAGCACGATCGTTTCGCCGTCTTCGCTGAGGAGATAGATCTTGCCGTCCCCGGCCACGGGCGACGCGCTGTAGACGCCGCCAATGCGTTCCTGGTACACGCGTTCACCGGTCTTTGCGTCGGTGACGGTGAGGACGCCGACGTCACCCACCATGTAGACCAACCCGTTGTGGTGCACGAGCGACGAAATGTACGGCGCGCCGGACGGCACCCGCCAGAGCACGTGACTATTGGTGATGTCGCCCTTGCCGCCCGGGCGAATCGCCATGAAGGGGCTGCTGCGGTATCCGCGGCTCGTGTAGATGATGCCGTCGTGCACGGCGGGCATCGGCACTGGGAAGCGATTGGTCTCGTCGAATCGCCACAACGCGTCGCCGGTGGCGACGCTGAACGCCGAGAGGCCGGCGCTCGAGTTGACGACCACTTCTGCGGCACCGCCAGCGGTTTCGACCACGAGTGGCGTGCTGTAGGAGGTGACGCCTCGCGGCTGGTCGGCTTTCCAGCGCACCGCGCCGGTGGCCGCATCGAGCGACAGCAGGTACGACGCCTGGTCGTGATAGCAGATCAGCAGCAACTGACCGTTGTGCACCGTGGGCGAACTCGCATGCCCCCAGTTGATTTCAAACGGGCTGTACTCGGTGCCGAGGTTCCTGGCCCAGACCGTCTTGCCGGTCATGTCGATGGCTGCGATCTGGCCCGTACCAAACCAGGCATAGATGCGCTCGCCGTCGGTCACCGGACTCGATGAGGCGAGATTGTGTTTGTCGTGGACCGATGGCATGACGCCTTCGGCCCTCGTGGCCCATTCCCAGATTCTGGCGCCGGTCGTGCGGTCGAACGCGGTGACGAGAAATGAGATGTCCCCGGCCGGGGCCGCCGCTGCCGTGGCCACGCCCACGCCGAGTGATCGTTCCTCGCCCGTGGCGGCCTCAGCGCCCTGAGCCAACCGTGGCCCCTGGCGCGATGCGCCAGTGCCGAGTTGTGAGGTCACAAACACTCGGTTGCCCCACACGATGGGCGACGACACTCCGAGGCCGCGGATGGCGGCTTTCCACGCGATGCCCTCGGTGGCGCTCCAGCGGCTCGGAAGTCCGGTCTCGGTCGAGACGCCCGAGGCCGCCGGGCCGCGCCAGTGCGGCCAGTTGTCGGCGTGCACCGCGCCGGACGCGAGAACCAGCAGCACCAGCAACGTCGGGAAGTTGCGCATGGGCGGATTTTAACAGCGGGTTGGGGCACGGCCACCGCCGAATCGCTGGCCACAGTGACCGCGACGCGGCAGTGAGGGCGCGGCGGTCGATCAGTCACTCTCACAAGCCCACGACCCGAGACACGCTGTACAGAACGAGTGCGCCCAGTGCAGCAGCACCAAGTGCGAACAGCCCCATGCGCCGGAACACTCGTGGCATCACGAGCGCACTGAACTTGTGGTGCCATTGCCATGGGATCAACAGCAGCACGGTCGTCGAAACGACAATGACCCAACCGAATAGGCTGAAGAACTCTGGATATCGCATCACACTCGCGCTGCTGACCATGGCGACACCCACCACCAGCCGCACGCCCTGCTCTGCATAGTGTGTCCGGGCTGACCTAGCGAACCCCCTGAAGAATCCCTCGGCGCGTGCAGGTGTGGCAACGATCAGGACAGCGATGCCAATCAGAAACAGGCCGAAGGCGATCACAACCAATCCAGACAGGAAACTCACGATGTCATCGAATTGCATGCGACCTCGACCTGCAGTCTGCCCAACGATAGCCGTCAGTCGCGGCGGCGCTCAATCATTACACGCGACGCCGTCAGCTGCACGGCGTGTTGGCCCGCGCACACAGGCGTAGCATCAGAGATACGGCGTGGATCGTCTCGGATCGATGCTACTGCCGCATCCCATCCGGCCGTTTCAAACCGAGCTGGGTCGCCACGAACGCAGTGAAGTCTGCGGCGTCATCCGATTCGTTGCCAACGTGTCCGCCGCCCGTATCCGCGCGCAGGATCACGGGCCGATCACATGATTGCGCGGCCTGCAGAGTCGCCGCGTGTTTCAGCGCCATCCAAGCAGGAGCGCGCTCATCGTTGAGGGCAGTCGTTATCAACGTCGACGGATAACACGTCCGCGGTGTTACATTGTGTACCGGTGAATACGCATAAAGAAACGGGAAGTGCGCCGGATTCTTTGGCGTCCCGAACTGCGTAATGTGGCGGCCACGATCATAACGGAGGTTGTCCGTCTGGGGCACGCCGGCAATTGCGACACGAAAGAGCTCGGGACGCTGGTTGATGACCGCGGTCACGAGCAACCCCCCGTTCGATGCTCCGACAATCGCAAGCCTTTCGGAGGACGTGTACTTCTCGCGGATGAGGTACTCTGCTGCCGCGATGTAATCGTCGAACGTCGTCTGTTTTCGTTCGAGGGTTCCCGCTTCGTACCACGCTCGGCCGAATTCACCGCCACCACGTAGCGCCGGGCTCGCGATAACGAATCCGAGTTCGAGCGCCGCAACCGCCCATTCGTCGAAGCCGGGGAGCGACA
>JBKJQX010000067.1:0-4406 GCA_046594875.1 Vicinamibacterales bacterium | reverse complement strand
GGCCCGTCGAGCCCCTCGGTGAACAGCGAAAGAATCGCGCCGAGCCTGTTGCGCGCGGCCGGGTCCTCCGGATTGGCGCTGACGAGGCTGGCTGCTGCCCGCAGCTCAAGCGCCCGCGCCCCCTGCCCAACCGCGATGGCAAGTGCGCGCTCATAGCAGGCCGTGGCCTCCGCGCTTCTGGCTGGATCGGCCCCGATGATCAGTGCTCCATGGAGCCTGTGCAGTTCCGCCTCGAGGAACGTTTCACCGGTGGTCTTGATCAGAGCGAGCGATTCCTCGACGACGCTCTGCCCCTCGATCCACTGCCCGGCGCGCAGGCACGCATCGGCAAACAACATCGCGTAGAACGGCTGGTAGGCTGCGGCGCCGGTGGCGCGTATGGCCGCAATGCCGGCACGAATCTGGTCGAGCGCTGCGGGATTCGAGCCGATCACGGCTTGAGACCATCCCCGCAGGATCTCAGCCTGCGCCAGGCGGTACGAAAACGCCTGCTCTGTGCATAACGCCGCGAGGGCGTCGGCCTGCTCGAGCGCGGCAGCCGGCTCGCCGCGTACCGAGTGAATGATGGCGACGTAGAGGCGCGCCCACGCCATGCTGAACGGATGATTCAGGTCCAGCGCCACCGTCAGAGCCGCCTGCGATTCGGCGAGCGCCCGATCGGCAAAACCCGTCAGCCACCAGACCCAGGACCAGTGACATTTCGCCACTACTCCGCGGTCCTGTCCGTAGTACATCGGTGGGCGAGGCCCGCCTGGCACCGCTTCCGTTCCGACCTTCGCCAGATAGCGGTGTGATTCCGCCAACGACCCTGTCACGTAGGCGCTGATGCCCATCCGCAACGCGGCCTCCATCTCCAGATTGGGGTCGTCGATCTCACGTGCCAGTTCCGTGAGACGCTCGCTCTGCGCGCGGGCAACATCGTGCTGTGACCGGACCAGGTAATACGACGTGAGCCCCTGCACCACATCGAACAGCGGCCGGCTTGCCTTCGCTTGATCGGACAGCTGGAGTGCCTGTGTATACACGGCTCCCACCGCAGGAGCTGCCCACCCCATCGTCGCCATCATCGCGGAGCCCTGCGCAACCAGAAGATCCATCTCCTGCTGGGGGCGCCCCGTGCCGGGGGGCAACGTACGAAGGCACTCGAGTGCGTGCTGGAAGTCGGCCGCCGCCTCCACGTAGCCCGACCGCTTCGCGGCGTGCCGCCCGGCGCGCTGCCAGTGGGCCACCGCCTGCTCGATCAGGCCGGCCTCCGCGTAGTGGTGGGCCATGAGTTCCGGCTGCGTCTCAGTAATTTCAGGAAACCGTTCCGCCAGTGCCTCGGCGATTCGCGCGTGGTGGTACTGGCGCCTGGGTTTGAGCAACGCCTGGTACGCCGCGTCCTTGATCAATGCATGTTTGAAGGTGTAAGTCGCCTCGGGCGGCAGGCCTCGCTGAAACAGCAGTTCGGCGTCAACCAGGCGCGTCAGGTTCTGTCGGAGGGTCTCGTCGTCGAGCGGAGAGACGGCTTGCAGCCACTCGTAATGGAATGTGCGGCCAAAGACCGCCGCCATCTGGGCCACCTCCTTCGCGCTTCCCAGCCGGTCCAGACGCGCCATCAGCGAGTCTTTGAGCGTGGACGGTACTGCGAGCGAAGACAGAATCTTCCGCGCTTCGGGACCGGGAACTCCATCCTTGAACGCGTCCGATTGCATCAATGCCTTGGTCAACTCTTCGAGGAAGAGCGGCACGCCATCGGCGTTACCGATGATCTGGGCCAGGAATTCATCAGGCAGAACTCTCTTTCCCAACATCGTGACGACCAGGCGTTCCGCGTCTCGCCTGGACAACCGCGACAGCGTGAGCTGTGTCAGGTGCGCCCGGTTGCCCCAGGGTGATGAAAACTCCGGCCGGAATGTGACGACTGTCAGCAGGGGGGCCGTGGGTCCTTGATCCACGATGAGGGAGAGAAGTTCGAGCGTCGTCGGATCGGCCCAATGAAGATCTTCGACGATGAACAGCACCGGCTGCGTGGATGACAGGGCGAACAGAAGTTGCAGTAACAACCCGAGCGTGCGCTCCTTTTCCCGTTGCGGAGGTATCGCCGGGCTCGGTTCGTCAGTTGGATAGGGCACCGACAGGAGCGACGCCATGAGATACAGGTTTTCGGCCGTCGCGAGCCGATGAGCGGTGAGAAGTGCGCGAATCTTCGCGAAGTGACTGGCGGGGGAACCGGACCGATCGAGTCCGAACGTGCGCGCGAGCAGGTCCACGATCGGCCAAAGCGGACTGCTGCGATGATAGGGGGAGCACCGCGATACCAGAAGACTGTGGCGGTCGCCCGCCACGTGTGACTTGAGCGCGGCAACCAGGCGGGACTTGCCGACGCCGGCCCCTGCGCTAATCAGCGCCACCTGTCCGTTCCCGTCCTTGACCTCCTGCCATCGATCAACAAGGAGGCCCAACTCACGGTCTCTCCCAACCAGCGGCGTGCCACCGATGTTGGTGTCATCCTGCCGGCCACCGACAGGCGCCACGCCCTCGACGGCGTAGAGAATCGTCACTCGCGTGAGTCCGGGCAGCGATGTTGGTCCCAGCGAGCGGAGGTCGAAGGCGGAAGCGACAAGCCGGGAGGTGTGCTCCGTGACAATCACCTGTCCGGTCTCTGCACTGTCGCGGGTCTTGTTCGCGAGGGTGCCGGTCATGCCAACGACAACGCTCTGCTTCAGCGCATGTTCGGCGTCGTCCACGACGACGGGCCCGGTGTGAATACCGATGCGGACCGATAGCGGCTGTGAAGCGAGCGTGGGGATCTCTCTTGACAGCTCGCTATGGAGCCCTTCCATCTCACGAGCGATCGCGAGTGCCGTGGTGACCGCCCGGACCGCGTCGTCCTCGTGAGCATGCGGCAGTCCGAAATGCAGGATGGCCTCGCCCCCCAATGCGTGCGCCACACGCCCTTCACGCGGCCGGGTCACGTCCTCGACGACCCGCCGAAAGCCTGTGATTACCAGAGAGAGTTGCTCGGGATCCAGGTGCTCGGCGAGACTCTCGAATGAGGCCAGGCTGCAGGAAGCGATGGTGATCTGACGGAGTTCACCTGTGGTCTTTGTGGTGAGCACCGTTGATGGCGCGTGGCTTGCCGTCGTGGGCTCGTCGCCGGTCAGCGGCCTTCTGATACCGGGCTCATCCCCGGGTGCAATCAGACCAGTGCGGTGAGCGGAACGCAAGTCCGCGACGAACCTCCGCATGGAGTCGTACCGGTCTGCGGGCGATTTGGTGAGTGCCCGAGCCAGGACCGCCTGGATGGCCGGCGGAACATCGATCGGAGGTGGTTCGCTCTGGCGGATGGCGCGCCACACGTCTGCGGTCGACTCGCCGGTGAACGGCAGCCGGCCTGCGAGCATGAAATACAACACGACGCCGAGCGACCAGATGTCACAGCGGTGATCGACAGTTTCGCCCACACTCTGTTCGGGCGACATGAACGCCGGCGTGCCCAGCATCAGTCCCGCTTCAGTCATGCTGATATCGGCGACTTTGGCAATCCCAAAATCGACGATCTTCACCAGTCCGCCGGGAGTGACGATAATGTTGGCCGGTTTGACGTCCCGGTGAACGATGTTGCGTTCGTGGGCGCGCGTCAACCCCTCGCCGACCTGAATCGCTACGTCCACAGCTTCGGCGGTGGCCATTCGCCCGCGACGGAGGCGCGCCGCGAGCGACTCGCCGGCGTAGTACGCCATGACGATGAACATCCCGAATTCGGGCGTCTCATCGACCTCGTAGATGGTGCCAATGGTGGGATAGTCGAGCGCTGATGCCGCCTTGGCTTCGGCGATGAACCGGTCGCGCGAGTTCTCGTCTTCGCCAAGGTGTTGAGGCAGGAACTTTATCGCCACGGTGCGATCGAGCCGCAGGTCAACGGCCCGGTACACAACACCCATGCCACCCGAGCCCAGTTGGCCAAGGATCCGGTAATGCGAGACGACGGTTCCGGACGCGATCATGAGTAACGCGCGGCGTCAGCTCCTCACGCGGCTGCGCTCAGAACTTCCATCGAATGCCAAGCTGAATCTCGCGGCTCGGCAGTGTGGCAGAGGCCTTGCCGAAGTTCGAATTCCGCACGAACGCGGCCCCGGGTGTCGCCAGCGTGGGTCCCGACAGAAACTCGGCGCCGTCGATCGCCGCCACATTGTCGTTCCTCGTATTGAACAGATTGAATGATTCAGCGAGGACATCAACGTGCGTCGACCCGACGCGCATGGTTTTCGTGAGCCGAACGCTGAACTGGTTGAACGCCGGGCCGTTTTTACCGAATCGGCTGGTCTTGTCCGGGCGATCCGAATTCCGGCCGTCGCCGTTGTAGTCGTAACCCAGGCGGTGGGTCCAGGGCTGGCCGGACCCGTACTCGAAAAATGGAGCCG
>JBKJQX010000101.1:0-6792 GCA_046594875.1 Vicinamibacterales bacterium | reverse complement strand
CGCCGTAAAGAGCAGGCATGTCATCCAGACCGCCGCATCGGGCCAGCTCTGGTAATAGAAGAGGTCGTGATAAATCGTGATGAACGGCGCCATGGGGCTCAGCAGCAGCACCGACCGCAACTCGGGCGCCCGGCCCGCCACCTCATACACAATCGGCGTCGTCCAGAACATGACCTGGAGGGCGATCTCCAGAAAATGACGCACGTCCCTGAACTTGGCGGTTCCGGCCGACAGGGCCATGGCCACACCGAAAGTAAAGACCGTCTGCAGCGCGACGACCACCGGGAACAACAGCATCATCGGCGTGGGCGTCACCTGGTAGAACAGCAGCATCATCGGTAAGAAGACCACGGTGGTCAGCAGGTACTGCGAAAGATTGAAGAGCACGGTGGCCAGCGGCAGAATGAGTCGGGGAAAGTACACGCCCTTCACGAAGCTGCCGCTGTCGATGATCGACCCTGTCGACATCGATGCCGACACCACGAAGTAGTTCCACGCAAGCAGCCCCAGCAACAGGTACATCACAAACGCCCGCTGGGTCACGCCAATGACCACGATAAAGGCGAGGGTGTAGATGGCGGTCATGATCAGCGGATTGAGCAGCGACCAGACGAAGCCGAGTACAGACCCGCGGTACTTGAGTTTCAGGTCCTTGATCACGAGATTGCGCAGCAGCTCACGGTGGGCAATGACGCCGAAGAGACCGAGCGTGCGTTTGCGTGAAACGTCACGAAGTTCCAGGTCGCCCGAACCTTCGTCGATCTCTGCCTCCGGGCGTGTCCACGCCGAGGCGTCGTGCAGGATCCACGCACTGCGCCAGGCCAGGCCGAGCAGGAAGTAGATCCAGATGAAGCACCCGGCCACCCCTCTCGGCAGGCCTTCCAGACCCTGTTCACTCCAGATCCACGCGGCGCCCAGGAGCGGCCCGGCCACCGCCCCCATCGTCAAGGTCGAGATCGAACGGCCATCGCGTCCAAACACCATGAGCAGGAGTAGGACGATGCCGACTCCGGCGATGAGGATGGTGCCATTCGGCACGAGCGCGAAGAATTGGGCTGCGAACTCGACTGAGGTAAGCCGCATGCGCCACGCAAGCGCCAATGCCAGCACCGCCAGCACCAGTTCGCCCGGGAGGATCGCGAGCGTGGTGACGCGGGAATTCGGTCGCACGGATCGTGACTGTAGCATCACTTGGTACAGAGGCTGCGGTAGACGTCGGCAGTGAGCGCAGCGGTGGCTCCCCATGTGTAGCCGGCCGCGCGCGAAAGACCGCGGCGTGACAAATCGGCCGCATGGTCCGGCTGTTCAATCACATCGCGGAGGGCTCGTGCCCATGCCTCGCGGTCGTCGGGATCCACCAGGACGCCGGCGTCACCCACGACTTCGGTCAGCGACGACCCGCGGCTGGCAACCACCGGTGCACCGCAAGCCATGGCTTCGACCACCGGCAGGCCAAACCCTTCGTAGCGCGAGGGGTACGCGAGCACAGCCGCGCGCTGATACCACGCGCACAACTCGCTCTCGCGAACCGCGCCCACAAGGTGCAGCACATCGGATGCCTTCAGGCTCCTGGCCAGCGCCGTGAGCGACGCGCCTTCTCCCCGGTCGGTGCCCACCAGCACCAGTGTGAGGCCGGGGATGGACTGGCTGAGCCCGGCGACCACTTCAACCAGGAGCCGGAGATTGCGGCGTGTGTGGAGGTCGCCGACGTGCAGGATGACCGGTTCGCGTGCGACCGTCGACGCGGGCCTGAAGTCGGCGGACACGCCCAGTGGAACGACTGACATTTTCGCGGCGTCGATGCCGTAAGCCGCCACGATCTCGTCGCGAGAAAACGTGGAGTCGGTGATGATGCGATCCGCCCGCTGAGCCGACCGGCGGTAAAACGCCTGTCGGAGAGCGCCTGACGCATGCGGATACCACTCGGGGTGCCGCGCATACGAGACGTCGTGAATGGTGAGCACAAGCGGGCGCGCTCCCCAGAGCGGCGCGGTGTAGGCGGGCGCGTGGAAGACATCGGCGCGCAGCCGTCGGGCTGCGCGTGGCAGGGCCAACGCCGACCAGCCGAGGTTGGTGGACAGAAGCGAGCGCACGCGCGCGTGCTGGAGGCCTGCGGCACGCGCGCTGACAGGGTCGCCACCAAGCGCCACACCCGTCAGATCGGGATCGACGTGCCCCATCGCGCGCCAGAGTTCTGTGATGTACCGGCGCACGCCGCCAGCCGGCCCGCTGAGGGGCCGGCCGTCGATGGCGATTGTCACCTTGCCGCGCCCAGTCACCGACCGATCATAGTCGGCGGGCGCGTGTCTGGCAGAGCTTTCACCATGAAGGTCCTCTGGATGCACACCTCAGGCAACCTGCAGTGGTTTGATGCGGGCGACGTCGGCACGAATCGCCTGCGCCGCATCCCAGAGATCGACGGCCCGCTGGGCGTTCAGCCAGAACTCTGGCGAGTTGCCGAACAGCCGCGCCAGGCGGAGCGCCATTTCAGGACTGACCGCACGACGTCCCCGGAGCAGTTCGTTGATGGACTGTCGAGACACCCCGACAGCCTCAGCCAGTCCGGCCACTGTCAGGTCGTAGTCGACCAGGAAGTCTTCCTGGAGCATCTCACCTGGATGCGTGGGGCGCCGCTTCATCGGTCGTGTGTTCGGTACGCTCATGGATAACGGCCTTCAGTGGTAGTCACATACGTCAACATCGTAGGCATCACCGTCAACGAACCCGCGCGCCCTACCGAGTGTGAACAGATCCTGCGTGCGCGCGTTCGCAAACGTCCGGATCACGGATCAAGTGTAACGCGTAACGTGACAAGTGTCAACGCGCCGCCTCCCCTCCGTCCTTCAAAGCTTTCACCATGAAGATCCATGAAGGTCCATGAAGCAGTCCGGCGATGCGGCTGTCAGGTGATGCGGGGGTGGGTGCCCGGCATGCTGCCGGGCCACGTGAGGGGGGGATGACCTCGAACGAGCGAAAAAGACGTCGGGTGTCTTTTTGGCGGCGGCAAGCAAAAAGACACCCGACGTCTTTTTCATTCGTTCGAGGTCATCCTCCGCTCACGCCGCCGCCGGAGGCGGCGCCCACCCCCTCACCTCTTCATGGACCTTCATGTTCTTCATGGTGAACATCTGTTGCCGCATCGCCTACCGTCCACCAACTGTCACCGTCACACTGCGCGAGTCTTCCCAGCTTTCCGTGCGCTGGTTCCACGCATAGGCGGTGAGCGTGTACGTGCCCGGCGCCAGCTTCGCCATCAGCGAAAAATGATCGCGGTCGAGCGTGGCCGCACCAAGGAAGACCGGCGCAGCATTGCTCCTTGTCGCCCAGACATGCACGGCGTCGATGCCGGCCCCAATCGCGGCTTGCGGGTCGGCGGCCGCGCCGGTGACCTTCACCTGGCCCGCGCTGTGCGCCTCGGCCGCAAGCGCCATCCGAATCTGACGCTCGCCGTCTACGGCCTTCGGGCGCTCCACCACGGTCACCTTCACCGTGATGCGTTCGCCGCCGCGGATGAAGGCCAGCTCGTAGGTTCCCGTGTAGCCAGGCGGCGGCATCCACGCAAACTGTGGGCCCGTGAGTGAGGACCCCACCGGCAGCGGATGCAACTTGCCTTCCGCCACCAGGTAGCCCGCGTCCACATCCGTGCCCAACCACAGCTCCATGCGACTCAGTTCCGGCAACCGCACCGCAAACGACGCGGCGTCCCCCGCATGCATCGCCGCCCACGGCGCCGACAGGTTGTACCCGGTCCGGCCCCACACCCCGTCGGTGGCCGGCAGGTTGACGGCCAGTGAATCCGCCGTGCCCACCACCTGCGCCGGCGCCGAGCGCAGCGCGTCTTCGCTCGCAGCGACTCCCGTCAGCGGCGCACCATTCTGCACAAGGAAGAACCGCGACCCGATGCCTTCATTGCGGCCCGCCGAGTCCGTCACGCTCCACGCGATCGTATGCAGTCCGTTGGACAGGAGATTCGTGTTGAACGTGTAGGCCCCGATCGCCCCCCGCGCCGCATCCAGGTTCCGGAACTTTGTCGGGTTGCTGGCGCGCAAGGCATTCGGCGTCAACACCGGCGTGGGATTGCCGAAGATGTTCGCAACGTCGTCATTGCAGAACACGCCGCCCGGCGGCGGGTTGCCCACCGTGCCGCGGCACTGGTTGTACGCCACGATCGAGACGGGCAACGAGTCGATATAAACGGTCATCGTCGATCCGTTGGTCGGGATGAGGATATCGGTCCCGTCTGGCACGGTGTTCAAGTCGGGCGTAATGGCCCACCCGAAGTTGTTGTAGATGCCGCTGATCGTCTGGCCCTGGCCCGGCGTATCGATGGCGCCGAACGGCTTCGCGATCGTGTCGTTCGTCATGCTGAACGTGGTCGGCGTCGTGAAGCCCGGCCCCGGCGCAAACGTCCGGCCCAGCAAGGTCTTGTTGCCGGCTGTGTCGGTGGCGATCGCATACAACGTCAGCGTCCCCTGCCCGCCAAACGGTTGGCTGTTGGGCACGTGCGGCAGCATCGGCGTGAGCATCAGATAGCCCCAGCCGGCGCGCGTGTTATTGGGATAGGCGGGAAACGCGGCCGCCACATCTGGCCGTGCGCCATCAAGAAACGCCGCGTCGCCAATGTAGACCACGCTGTTGCCCAAAACGCTCTGGCAGTTGCCCGGCTCGAAGCCCAGGCAATTGCGGAAAATTTGCACGTTGCTCACGCCCACATCGTCGAGCGACCACCCGGTGACGCCGACCGCGCCCTGCACGCCAGTCGCATTCTGCGCCGGGGTGTCCATTTGCCCAAATGGTGGCGACGCCACCCCTGCGGTCGCAAAACTCCAGAAGGCCGTGCTGCTCCCATTGGCGTAGACCGTGCCAAGCGGATTGATGGCCCGCACCTGCCAGAAATATGTGGTGAGGCTGCCCAGTCCGGTCAGCCCGACGAACGTGTTCGTGCCTGTGGGAATCCAGGCCGCGTTGCACACGTTGTTGTTGCTCGTGTCGATGCAGTACTCATAGCCAGCCGAGCCGCCGCTGTCGGTCCAGCCTAGCGTGGGACCTGTTGACAACCCGGCAACGCCGTTCGCGGGCACCGCCTTGCTGAACGCGGACGGTGGCGACGATGCGATCGTCCCGATGGCGGTGGCAATTTCGAGCCGAGGCACGGATACGCCATTGCGAGCATCAGTAATCCAGGTGTTGCTCGTTCGAAACGCCGCCAGGAGTGTTGAGACAGATGCCACCGGTTGCACCTGCTTGCCAATGGCCCACGCACCGGCGACATGGGGCGAGGCCATCGAGGTGCCATTGAAGAACGCAAAGCCGCCGCCTGGGATGGACGAATTGATCGACGACCCAGGCGCCAGCAGCGACAGGAAACTCGCCGAGTTGGAGAACGACGAAATCCCATCGGTTTTCGTCGTCGAACCCACACTGATCGCGGATGAAATACAGGCGGGCGCGCTGATGCCGGACGATGACGAACCGTTTCCGGACGAGGCTACTGTGGCGACCCCGATTGACCGAAGATTGTCGATGGCACCCTTGCGGGCCGCATTGGCGGCGTCGCACGCGGCCTGAGTCGTGTACGGCGACCCGCCGAGGCTCATGTTGACCGACGCAATCGGAACGGCGCCTGCAAGACCATAGACGTACTCAAGTCCGAAGATTTGATCGGACACATACGACAGGGCACAGGTGGCCGCACCGCCGCAACTTGTGCCGGTAAACCGCGAGAACACCTGCACGGCCACTACATCGGCCCCCTTGGCGACACCCGAGAACGAGGCGCCTTGCCCCGCCGCAATGCCGGCGACGTGTGTGCCATGGCGGCAGTCGGAGGTTGCGTAGCTGCACGGCTGGCCTGCGCCCGCCCCCACCTGCGCGGTGGCGCCATTCGGACAATTTCCGCCGGCGGAATAACACGCCTCGGCAATGACTTTCCCGCTCAGGAACGCGTGGCTGCCATCGACGCCGGTATCGAGGATCGCCACCGCCCAGCCAGCGCCGTCGTAACCGGCCGCCCATGCGTCGGTCCCCTGTACGAGCGGAACACTCTGGGCCAGCGAAGGTGCCTCAAGGCGATCCTCGCTCACAGCCAGCACCTCGGGGAGCAGTGGCAGAATCGCCAGCCCGCCGGCCGTCACCTCAAGGGCGATAAACGGAATCGTCGTGAACCGCCGCGGCAACCGGTAGGTGGCCAACGGAAGTGCGGCGATGACTCGATCTTGAACCGCCGTGATGGCCTGCCGCTGCAGCACCCGATCGGCGGACGTCAGCGCGGCGTCCGCCTGCACCGCAACATTGAGCTCCACGATGACGCGGAACGAGCCCTGAGACTGGGCACCGCCTGCCGCACCAGAGGCCGCCCACACGGCCAGAAAGAAGGCACCCAGCGCAGCGCGTTGGAGATGCCTCAACGCCGGGCCTCGGTCAACGCTCTCATCGCACCACCACCGTCACGCTCCGTGAGTCTTCCCAGCTTTCCGTGCGCTGGTTCCACGCATAGGCGGTCAGCGTGTACGAGCCCGGCGCGAGCTTCGCCGTCAGCGAGAAGTGATCGCGGTCGAGCGTGGCCGCACCCAGGAAGACCGGCGCAGCATTGCTCCTTGTCGCCCAGACATGCACGGCGTCGACGCCGGCCCCAATCGCCGCTTGCGGGTCGGCGGCCGCGCCGGTGACCTTCACCTGGCCCGCGCTGTGCGCCTCGGCCGCAAGCGCCATCCGAAGCTGGCGCTCGCCGTCTACGGCCTTCGGGCGCTCCACCACGGTCACCTTCACCGTGATGCGTTCGCCGCCGCGGAT
>JBKJQX010000099.1:0-7019 GCA_046594875.1 Vicinamibacterales bacterium | reverse complement strand
GCGGAAATCACCCAGGCCGATCAGGTGCAAGTCTACGAGTCGATGATGGTGGATCCGGCCGGGCGAGTGACCACCGGCCTGTTGTCGGGCGCGCGTTACGTGAAGGACAACCGTCTGCTGCCTCGTGGGATGAACAAGGCGACCGCCACGGCGGATGTGGCCGTCCATGGTGCGGCGGCACAGGATGCTGATTTCAGAGACGGCCGCGACCGGGTGACCTATCGCGTCGCCTTCGACAACGTACAGGGGCCACTGACGGTCACCGCTGAACTCTGGTACCAACCCATCGGCTACCGGTGGGCCGTGAACTTTCGCAATTACGACGCGCCAGAACCGAAGCGATTTGTCGGCTACTGGGACTCGATGGCGGGGGAGTCGGGCATCGTGCTGGCGAAGTCTGCCGCCGCGGTCAGGTAGTCCGTTTGCGATAAACTGGCCGCGCCATGAAACACACTCTTCTGACCATCGCCATCGCTGGCGTGCTGGCCACCGGCGCGTCGGTCGTCACACGTTCGGAGCCTTCGCCACAGGGCCAGGCCGCCTTCGCGCCAGGCGCGGGTCAGGCACCGGTGCAGGCTGCCGCACCAGACACCGTCCGCGAGCTCGTCGGCCGTCTGGAACTTGAACGGTACAAGACCACGCTCAAGGGGCTGGCGCAATTCGGCGACCGCCAGCAGGGCACCAAACGCAATCGCGACGCCGTCGATTGGATCGAGGCGCAGCTCAAGAGTTACGGGTGCACCAACACGGAGCGCATCACCTACACGCACCCCTCGCTGGAGGCCTCGGACCCGGCCGCGGCTGCGCGGCAGGGCGGGGCCGGACGCGGCGCCGGACAAGCAGGCGCCGGCCAGCGCGGCGCGGGCGCCGCTCCCGCGACGCCTGCGCCCCCACCGGTGCCTGGTTCGCCCGAATGGGTGCGCCGCAGCCGAGAAGGCGGCTCGACGCAGTACGGATTTCGCGGCCGCACGGGCGTGAACAACAACCTCGAATCGCAGGCGAACGAGAAGTTGCGGGAATTGAATGCAGAGCCCACCTCGCCCGGCGAACGGCAGGAAGTCTTCTGCACAAAGATTGGCGTCACGCGTCCGCAGGAGATGTACATCATCGGCGCGCACATGGATGGCCTCGGCAAGGGTGAAGCGGTGAATGACGACGGGTCGGGCACGGCGCTGGTGATGGAAATCGCGCGCATCATGCACATGCCGGGCGTGACCTCGGACGTGTCGATTCGCTTTATCCTCTGGAACAACGAGGAGAGCGGGCTGAACGGCGCGTGGGCCTACGTCAACCAGCGTGTGGAACTGCAGGGCATCGAGAGTCCGGCCGGTTCGGGGCGGTATCCAGAACCAAAGTGGCTCGGCATGATCCAGCACGACATGATGATGTGGGACCACGGCATGCCGCGTGCTGACGGTACCCTGAATCCAGATCAACGGCCCGAGGCCGACGTGAACATCGAGTTCCAATCAGACTCAAGGTTCGCGGACCAGTCGATGAAGCTGGCCTTTGCCTTCAAGGCGGCCGCCGACGCGTACACCACGCACTATCCGGCCACCGTGGGGCCGCACATGACGAACACCGACTCGCGGCCGTTCCAGGATCGCGTGGCCGCGATCAGCCTTCGGGAAAACGAGCGCGGCATGCAGACGGGTGCCGGCTGGAACCCGCACTGGCACCAGCCGACCGATCTCTTCTCGACGTTCTCCGACAAAGACTTCCTGCTCGGCCTCAACGCCGCGCAGGTCACCCTTTCTGGCGTCGCGCGATTGGCTGGGGTCAAGACCGCCAAATAGCGTCACGACGGATCACAGGAGACGCCGAGGCGCAGAGGGTTTCCCCTAAGAACTCTGTGTCTCAGCGTCTCTTGCTGATCCTGCGTGGGTAGGGCGCTGCTTGATCTGGTACACACCCGTCGTGACCATCGTCGCGTAGCCTTCCGCGACGAGCGCGCGATTGCCCAGCCCGGCGTCTGCACGCGACAAGCCAGTGACCCTCGCCAGTTCGCCGCGCGTGGTCATGCCTGCGCCATCCAGGAACGCCTTGGCAATATCCCGGAGGGCGACGTCCCGTTTGACTCGCCGCGTCAGCTCGTCGGGAAATCGTCCGACGGCCAGAGTCCAGATGTACGTGAACTTCGGGCGATAGACCACTTCGCTTGGCACCACAATCATCGCCGCCTGAAGTTCATCCAGGCCCTTGTTGAACACATGGCGATCCTTGATGCCGGATTCTTCGCGCAGGTCCAGGGAACTCATCTCCCACTCCTTCCGAAGCACCGCCAGGATGGCTCGAGCATCCCGGCTCAGCCGCCGCCGTTCATCGGCGGCCCTGATGCCCCAGTACGCATGAAAGGCGGGAACCAGCCGCGGGGCAATGAACGTCGCCTTTCCACGCGCCAGCTTGCCGTAGTACACCTTGCCGCGCCGCAATACTTCGTCTTTGAGTTGCCACGTGAGTGACGCCTCGGGATCCGTCTGCACGTTACGCGGCATCACCGCGTCGCGGCGTCCACACACGGCGACATACAGCGATGGTCCGGGTCGTCGTGAGTCGGTCAGGCAGGCCGCAAAACCCACCTGTTCCACAAAGCGCTCGGCGTCGAGCGGTGTCTCAACTTGCCGCGTGCCTTCGCGCCGCCACCGCGCGTCACGATGGTCGTCGATGTCGTCGGGAAGCGGGAGCAGAGCCACGACGGCTTCAGTGTGTGCCCAGGTAGCGGATGGCCAGCAGCGTCAGGTCGTCCTCTGGGGGGGCGCCGGCGGAGAACTGCTCGACGGCGCGGATGATGCCGCCGACCAGCGCCTCGGCCGTGTCCTTCGGGGCGGCGGGGATCGCCGCTTCCAGTGCCGCGTCGCCAAAGATATCGCCGGCGGGGTTCCTGGCGTCGGTGGCCCCGTCGGTGAAGAGCAGCAGCGTCGCGCCTTGTTCAAGGACGAACCGGCCCTCGACAAACACCGCGTCGTCTACCACCCCGAACGCGATGGCCTTGGGGATAGTAGGCTGACTGAGCTGCCCAGCGGGAGTGATCAGGACGGCGGGGTTGTGTCCGGCGTCCGCGAGTGCGACGTCGCCGGTGGAAAACGTCAGGTGGCCGACGAGCGCCGTCACGAAGATGAACTGGTCGTTGTCGCGGCACAACTCACGGTTCATCCGGCCCAACGCATCCGCCAGCGTGATGCCGTCGATCTGCACGGTGGCCCGGAACAACGTCTTGGCCACCGCCATATAAAGTGACGCTGCCACGCCCTTGCCCGAGACGTCGCCCACGATGAACCAGAGACGATCGCCGGAGAGCACGAAGTCGTACAGGTCGCCGCCCACGGAGCGGGCTGGCGTCAACGACGCCGCCATGTCCACCTCCGGCCGGTCTGGCAACTGTCGCGGCAGCATGGACATCTGCATGTCGTGCGCCAGGGCCAGTTCTCGCTCGAGCACTTTTCGGGCGGCGGCTTCTTCGGCCAGCGCGACATTGCGCACGCGCAGCGCGGCGGCCGACGCCAGCGATTCGAGCATGTCGAGATCGTGCTGTGCGAATTGGCGCACTGCTGCGCGCGACGACAGGGCAATCATGCCGATGATGCCTTCGGCGTCGGTGAGGGGCGCGGCCAGCACACTGCGGACGCCGGAAAAAATAATGGACTCGGAGCCGGAGAAGCGCTCGTCGATCGCGGCATCAGCCACAAGGGCCGACTTTCCCTTGCCCGCCACCTCGTCGATGATGCGTCGCGAGACGGAGACGTCGCCGCCAACCGTGTGTCCTTGCCGGCTTGCCGCAGGCACCAGTTCGCCGGCCGCGTTCTTGAGCAGGATGACGCCTTCCTCGGGTCGCAGGACGCCGAAGCAGCGCTCCAGAATGAGATCAAGCAGCGCCGTCAGTGAGATGGCGGTGGCCAGCGCGCGGTGAATTTCGTTCAGCGTGCGGAGGCGCGCGGCCTGCTGTGGATCCTCGGGGAACGGCAGGTCGTAGGTCGCGGGAGGTTCAGGGGACGCGCCTGGGGCGCCGAGAATGTGAATCGACGCCTGGGCGAGCCGCACCACATCGCCCTCTGTCAGCGCGGTCGGCTCGGTGATCGCGACCTGATTGACGAAGGTCGGGTTGGTGGCAGACAGGGCTTCCACCCACCACCGGCCTTCACGCGTCACGATGCGCGCGTGCTGCCGTGACACGCTGGTATCGGAGATCACGAGTCCGGATGTCATGGCCCGGCCGATGACAATATCGGAGGCATCGATGACAGAGTCGTCCGCCGGGGCTCCCGGCGTTTCGATGCGTACGCGCAGGTTCACGCGGCTGAGACCCTGGCCGCCGCCGCGTCCCCTGTGGCCTCGACCGTGAAAAGAGGGAGGAAGCCGGCGAGTTCAAACACCTGCCGCACCGAGTCGCCCAGCGCAGCCAGCGCGAGTTTTCCTTTCGCGTCCTTCGTGCGCTTGGCGAGCGACAACATGACGCGCAGGCCTGCGCTGCTGATGTAGTCCACGCCGGCCAGGTCAATGACCACCCGGTATTCGCCGGCCTTCGCCAACTCCAGCAGGTGCGCGTCGAGCGCGGATGATGTGGTGCTGTCGATGCGCCCCACGGGCGCCACGATGACCGCGCCTGCGTGTCGTGTTTCATGAATCTGCATGCCTATCCTTCCGGATGTCCGTCACCCACACGCCAGGTGAGGGTCAGATGATTGCGTCCGTCCCGCCGATCGTACGCCACCTCGTCGGTTAATGCCCGCACAAGCGCGATGCCCAGGCCACCGATTCTTCGCTCCTCGAGTGGCACCGTGGTGTCCGGGGGTGGCAGGAGGAGCGGATTAAACGGCGGAGCGGTGTCTGCCACGTGTGCCACCACCTGGCGGTCGTCCTCTCGCATGGTCAGTTCAATCGAGCCGGGGGCGCCGGCAAGGCCGTGGTGCACGATGTTGGCCAGGATTTCGTCGAGCGCGGTCATCACGTTGGCCCGCGCCAGGCCCGGCGCGTCGGCTTCGCGGCAGAACGCCTCAGCCGCCCTCAGGGCTCCCGCAAGGCCGTCGAGCGTCCCAGGCACGATAAGCGATATAAATCGGGCCAATGTCGGAGCGGACGGAATCATAGCATCGGTGTTCGTTTCTGGGATAGAGTCGGCCCACCAACTTTTCCCAGGCGCCGGTGTATTGCATGACAGACCAGAACGACGACTGTCTGTGGGTGGCTCGTTGCCTGGCGGGCGAGGCTTCCGCGTTTGAACCGCTGGTGAATAGATACCAGCGGATCCTGTTCGGAGTGGCGCTCAGGCTGCTAGGCAACTACGAGGACGCGAAGGACGCCACGCAGAATACGTTTATCCGGGCCTATGAGCACTTGGACTCGTTCGACCCCGAACGGCGGTTCTTCAGTTGGATCTATCGCATCGCCGTGAACGAAAGCCTCAACCTGCGGCGTGCGCGGCGGCCGCACGTGTTTGACGGGGTCGTGGAGGTCAGCGGCGGGCAGACCGAGGCGATTGAAGCGAGGGAGACGGCGGCACGAGTGGAGCAGGCGTTGGCCAGGCTCAGCGAGGAATACCGGGAAGTGGTGGTGCTTCGCTACTTTGGCGACCTGACGTATGAGGAAATCAGCGACGCCGTGGGAGTGCCCGAAAAGACCGTGAAGTCGAGATTGTTTTCGGCCCGGCAGCGGCTGGCAGCCGAGTTGGGGCGGCAGGGAAGGGATCAGGAATGACCAGTCAGTATGACGATGAAAGCAGAATCGAGGACGCGCTGGCCGATGCGGCCGGCCGTCAGCCTCAGTTGCCGGACGGGTTCACGCCGTCCGTGATGACTGAGGTTCAGGCCGTCCAGCGGGGCCTCTCACCGTGGCGGCGCTGGCGTCGGGCGCGGCGATCGACCAACTTTTCCAGTAGGACACGTGTAGTTACCAGTCAAAGCCAACTTGGCCGGCCAATGGCCGCAAACGGAGGAGACATCGTGGGCAAAAAGATTCTGTTCGGAGTCATGGGTTTGGGCGCGGCGGCAGTGGTGGCGGCGTTTTTCCTGGATATTCCGCCCATCGGCGACGGCACGGCCGGCACCATTGGCGCGGCCAAGCGGTTCCAGGGGGCCCAACTGGGCGACAAGGATGTGGTCACCGGCCCGATGGCCGTTCAGCAGTTCATTCAGAGCGACACGTTTGATCGCATCATGAAGAACCCCGCGTCCAGGACCCTGCTCATCAAAGCGTCGCAGGAACCGGCTCTCATGGAGGCGTTCAGGAACCCGAAGTTCCAGGAGATGTTCAGCGACGCGGCGTTTGTTGAAATGTTCAGCGACGCGGCGTTCCAGAAGGCGCTGAACGACGTCGAGTTCCAGGAAATGTTTGCTGATCCGGCATTCCAGGACATGTTCGCCGACGCGGCGTTCCAGAAGACCTTCGGCGACCCGGCGTTCCAGGAGATGTTCGCCGACGCCGCGTTCATCGAGGCCCTGAATGAGCCCTCGTTCCAGAAGGCGATGGCGGAGCCGGCGTTCCAGAAGGCGATGAAGGAACCCAAGTTCGCGCAGGCGATGAAGGAGCCCAAGTTCATCGAGATGCTGTCCGAGCCCGCGTTCGTGGAGGCCATGTCCGAGCCCGCATTCATGGATGCGCTGGCCGAGCCCGCGTTCGTCCAGGCGCTGGGCAAGTCCGCGTTCATGGATGCACTCGCCGAGCCGGCCTTCGGCAAGGCTCTGGCTGATCCCGCGTTCCAGCAGGCGCTCGGCAAGCCCGGGTTCCAGCAGGCGTTGGCCGACCCCGCCTTCTTGGAAGCGATGCGGCTCGAGGCATATAAGTCGGGGCGCTAAAGGTAACTGGCAAGTAGTCGACCGCTCGAGAACTAAACGTCTCAACTGGCCCGGTGCTTTCCGTTTAACGGGAGCACCGGGCCCTTTTTTGTGTAAAACTCCACCGGCATGCGCTACCGACTCACGATCATCGGTGCCCTCACCCTGCTTGCCCTGGCCGCCACTCCCTTTCGTGCCGCCGCTCAGCTCAAGAAGGTCGAAACCAGTGAAATGCGGCTGGTCTACATCTCT
>JBKJQX010000028.1:0-52069 GCA_046594875.1 Vicinamibacterales bacterium | reverse complement strand
TGCCACCCCGATGGTCACCCGATGCGCGGCAGTTGCCGGTCTCCGCGTCCACGGCGTACAGCCCCTCCCGGTTCATGATGTCCCGGCCGCGGACCAGCAACTGCCGCGCATCGGGTGACCATCGGGGTGGCACAACGCTGATGCGCGAGAGCGCCGTGATGTTCAGTGACCGCGCCTGGCTGGACGCCACGTCCTGAATGAGCACCGCATTCGAGTCGCGGTCGCCGGCGGTTTGTCCCTTCAGCGCGACATAGGCGATGCGCGTGCCGTCGGGCGACCACGCGGGGCCCAGGTGACCCATCGTGACACTCTCCGAGACCGGGGCAGGTGTTCCGGGTGCGGCCCCGCCCTGCACGTCAACGGTCGCGACATACACCTCCGCGGCGCCGACCTGGACGCCGTAGAAATACGCGCCGGTGTCCGTCAGCCCCACCGGCCACGTGCGCGCCAGGTTTCGCGCTACCAACTTGGCATCGCCGGTGGACTGCCCGCCGGACATCGGCAGCAACCAGCCGTGCATCGTTCCCGAACGATCGCTCACGAAGAACACGTTGTTGCCGTCGGGTGTCCACGACGGCAGGAGGTCGTTGAACGGGCCGGTGAGCAGCGCCGTCGGCGGCGATGACGCGTCGCTGCGCGCGATCATCAGGTCCCTGTCGGCCGTCTGGTCGCTCGACGGCATGTCGAAGACGACGTAGAGCCCGTTTGGCGAGAGGGTGGCGTGGCGCGGCGTTCCCGTGCGGAAGGACGCGATGCTCGTGCGTGCCCCTCCGTCTGCGGCCAGCACGGCCAGTTCGCTCGTGCCGTCGTCGCGCACCAGGTGGTACAGAATCTGCTGCCCGTCCCTCGACCATTCGAGCGGCGTGGGTTCGGCCGGTGATGCGCTGGTATCAGGGGGCAGGATGACTCGCGACCAGCGGCCATCGGCTTCGACGACGCGTAACTCGTAGAAGCCGTCGGATCTGCGCCACGCGAAGGCGACGCGCGAGCCGTCCGGCGACATCAGGGACGACGCCGCCTCTTCCGTCGCGTCCGTTTTTTTGGTGACCTGCTGCGAGGTTTCGGTCGCCATGGTCCAGATCCACAAGTCCCCCTCGATATCGGTATACGGCAGGAAGCGGCCGTCGCGAGAGGGTCGGCCGACGGAGCGGAACGGCGGCAGCGGGAGCTGCCGCACGGACGTCGACGCCACATCGACCGCAGGAACGGTGCCATCCACCGGCGGGCCACCGCCTCCGAGCAGACGCGAGAACGAGATGGACCCGAGGCCCCAGGTGCCGGCGATGGCTGCGGCCACGAGCACGGCGGCGGCGACCGCCGCAAACATCAATGGCCGTGGGCGCCGCGCACGCGCAAGCGAGTGTTGCGCGCCCTTGAGTGCGGCCTCGAACGCGCCGGCGGTTTCGAACCGTTCCGAGGGATTCGGCGCAAGCGCGCGCTCGACGACGTCGATGAAGCTGTCGGGCGTGTCCGGCCGGATGTCGCGAAGCCGGCTCCGACGGCCGTCGCGATGCGCATCCCGGATCTCGCCCATCGAGGCGCCTTGAACCGGGAACCCCCCGCTGACGAGATAAAAGAGCAGCACACCCAGGCTGTAGATGTCGGACTGCGGCGTCGCAGGGCCGCGGCGCCACAATTCGGGGGCGGTGTACAGCGGCGTGCCCACCAGGTCATGCCCCGCCTGTGCCGAGGCGAGCGGGCGCTCCTTTCCGGTGCCGAAGTCCATCAGGACGATTCGGCCGCCTTGTTCGCGCATGACGTTCTGCGCCTTCACGTCCCGGTGCAGCAATCCTGCGGCATGGACGGCGCTCAGCGCGCGACACAGGTCGATCCCGATTGCGCCCGCTTCGTAGGCGCTGAAGCGGCCATGCTCTTTCACCAGGTACGTCAGGGTGCGTCCGTGGATGAACTCCGTCCAGATGCCGACGCGCCCGTCGATCCGTTCGGCGCCATACACCGTGACGATGTTGGAATGCCGTATCCGGGCGAGCAGCCGCCCTTCCTGAATCAATGTTTCCGCGTCGTCGGCCGCCTCATCAGGCGCCCGGAGCAGCTTGAGCGCAACCTCGCGATCCAGTCGCGTGTCCCACGCGCGGAAGACCTGCCCGAAGGCACCCTGGCCAATCGGTTCGATCAGGGTCAGCGGCCCCCACCGCATGCCGGCGGCGACGTGCAGCCCGGTCGTCCGCGTGATTGTGACGGCGGTGTCATCACTGAGGCTCTGATGCAGGGAGACGACGCCTGCGAGGACGCGCAGTTGCGCCACGAGCTCCGGATCGGCGTCTGCGGAGATGCCCGTCCAGTCAACCGGTGTGCCGTCGAGGATCGCCGCGGCGATCGCTTCGAGGTCAGGTGGGAACTGCTCAGGGTCAGCCGGGTGAATCTGCACGCTTCATCTCCGCCGCAAGTTTGATCATGGCGCGTTGCGCCGCTTTCCGGGCGGCCTCCGCAGAGGGCTTGCCCAGCGCAACGGCCAGTTCGTCGTATGAGCACCCCAACTCGACGCGCGCGATGATGGCTTCGCGGTCGCTCGCGTTGAGGCGCTCGAGCGCGCGCTCGTAGCGTTCCGTGGCCTGACGGCCGATCGCCGCTTCAAGCGGCGATGCCGCCCCGTCAACCAACCGCGGATCCAGCGGGGCGGCCTGGCCTCGTCGATCGAACCGCCGCAGTTCGTCGCGGATGCGGTTCATGAGCGCCTGGCGCAGGTAGGCCTGAAGCGCGCCCTCGCCGCGTGGATCGAATGCCTCGATCCTCTTAAACGCTCGAAGCAGGGTTTCCTGGACAAGGTCCTGCGTATCGGCCATGTCGCGGGCCCACGGGGGCAGCCGGCCGGAGGCCCAGCGCCGGAGTGGACCCACATAACGTGCGAACAGTGCTTCGAGCGCCGCTTCGTCGCCGGCGCGCACGCGTTCGAGCAGGCGGAACGTGGTCTCCGGACTCCGCGCTTCGTCAGGCATGGGCAGCGCATCTTAACGCGGAACGTGGCGGTGTCCGGATTTACAGCCGTCAGCGTTTTAGTAGCCAGCCTCGACACCTACAAGGCAAAGGAGTTGCGATGAGACATGGATTGTTGATGATGATTTTTGCCGGAGTGACCGCTGCCGGCACCGGTATCGTTGATGCGCAGAAGCCGGCGAAGGGGGGCGGCAGCAATACGCTGTTTCCGGTGACCGCGGAATTCAGGTGTCCCGCCGACCTGGCCACCTGCCCGTCGCCCGACAAGATTCAGGGCGACGGCCTTGGCCCGTACCGTGGCACGACGCCCGAGGGCAGCGCCACGACGCAAGAGGGACAGGCTGCCAACATGGGCGGCTACTTCACGGAAGGGAATTTGTTCCTCTTCTCCCTGAAGTCCGGCCTGGGGCGGTCTATCTCGTTCAATTTCGACAGCGGCACGGCACCGTGCACCGCGGGGACAAAGTGTCGCAAGGATTTTTCCTACGCAGTCACGGATGTGTCACTTCCCGGCGGTCGCACCTGGCCGGTTGACGCGTCAGGCGTCGATTTGCCCAACGGCTTCATGGGGATTTCTGTCGGGCAGACAGTAAACGCGCGCATCCTCATCAACTTCGCCGACCCCCAGGGGGACCCTATTCTCTGGACCGTCCGTTTTGATCCGGGGCTCTACCCAGGCTCGACGTATCTGACGGTCACGCGCACCGCTGAAAACGTATGGGTCATTGAGGCGAACGCCACACACGTCGCCGGACTCGTGTCAGCCAATACAAGCGGCAAGATCGTCAAGGTGAATGAGGGCTACTACTCGATGCCGTTCAAGATCACCATCACGCGGTAGCTTCCTTGTCGGGCCCCGGCAGTTTCAAGCTGCCGGGGCTGTCGGTCTCGCGGGAAATCGCGGCCTCAATGTGGTGGCAAGCGCTGGTGCGAACCACTACAATGCCGCGACTTCCAACGCCGCTGCGAGGACTCCACATGACTCGAATCGCCAGTCTGCTGCTCATCTGCGCCTGCATTGGCGAAGCTACGGCGTTCGCCCAGGCGCAACGCGCCTCGATCGAAGGAACTGTCCGGGACGTGCTGGGCGGTGCGATGTCTGGAGTCTCCGTCGAGGCCCGGAGCCCATCGCGGGTTGGCGTGGCGTCCACCCGGACTGACGACCGCGGCGCGTATCGGTTCCCGGCGTTGGCTCCCGGCACGTATGAGCTGACCGCGATCCGCCAGGGGTTTCTGACCCGGGTGTTGCCGGATGTTGTGGTTGAGCTGGGCCAGACGATCAAGGTTGACCTCGTGCTCGAGCCCGCGGCGGTGACGGCCGAGGTGAGCGTGCGGTCAGAGTCACCGCTCATCGACGTCAAGCAAAGCGCGGCGGGCGGCACGATGAACCGGGAGATCATCGATCGGATTCCGAAAGGCCGTGATTTTTCGGGTCTCGTGACCTTCGTTCCGGGCGTCGATCAAGAAAACAGGAACCGGGGGCTCCAGATTGATGGCGCCAGCGGCGCCGACAACCGGTTCTTTATCGACGGCATCGATCACACGGACATGTATCGCGGGACGTTGCAGGTCACCAGCGCGATGAACAAGACGCTCCCGAACGATTTCGTGGAAGCCGTGCTGGTGCAGTCGAGCGGCTACAGCGCCGAGTATCGGGCGTCGATCGGCGGCGTGATCAGCGCCGTCACCAAGTCGGGCGGAAACGTGTGGCGCGGCAGTGTCGGCACCTACTTCACGTCGGACGGCCTGCAAGGAGCGATTCGCCCCACGCTCCAGCTCAATCCAGCGAATCAGAAAGTGGCCGAGTACGTCCTGGCGCCTCCCGACGCATTCAGGGACTGGGAAATGGCGGCGGGGGCCGGCGGCCCCCTGGTGCGCAACCGACTCTGGTTGCAGGTGGGGTTCGCGCCTCACGCGCTTCCCACCAGCCGCACCGTCACGTTCAGGAGTACGCAGCAGCGCGCCACGTTTGAAACCAAACCCGTTGACCGCATCGTCACCTACACGGCCTCCGCCCAGTTGTCCGAACGGCTCTGGGGCCGCATCGCCGGGCTCAACGAACGGGCGCGGCTTGGCACTGGGCTTCCCGGGATCCTGACCGACGGCACCAGTAACGCCAACCCCGCGCTGTTTCCCGCCATCAACGAACGGCACACGTTCAAGGACTCCATTTCGGCGACGCTGAATTGGGTCCCGACGTCACGAACCTTCGTGAGCTTCATCCTGAGTCGTCTCCGCTACGGCGGCCAGGATCAGGGGACATTCAGCGACGCGCTGCGTCACGTGTTTGTCGGGTCAAATTTTCAGTTTGCGGAGATTCCAGCGGAGTTTCGGCGGGTCAGCGGCTTCATCGATGCTCCGTCCAGCAGTCGGTTTGTCCGTGACACCTTCGCGCGAAACAACGCCAGCGTGGAGGTCACGCGGTACGGCAACTGGCATGGCGCACATTCGCTCAAGGCCGGTCTCCAATTCGAGAGGATGACGAACGACGTGCTCTCCGGGGACCAGGCCTCAACCGTCGCGTTGGTCTGGGACGCGTCCTACGTCGCGATCGACGGCCGTCGCGAGCGCGGCCCGTATGGGTACTACCAGGTCAGCCGGTTCTATACCCAGGGCGATGTGCGCGCCACCAATACCAGCCTCTTTGTGCAGGATGCGTGGACGCCGTTCCGAAACGTGACGTTCAACCTCGGGCTTCGCATCGAGAATGAACGCGTTCCGTCGTACCGGCCGGAAAACCCTGGCGTGCGCTTCGGATTCGCCGACAAGATTGCGCCCAGGGTGGGGGCGGTCTGGGACGTGCGCGGTGACAGCCGCTGGAAAGTGTACGGCGACTGGGGCGTCTTCCACGATTTGATGAAACTGGCGATGAGTCGCGTCATGTTCGGGGCCGACCGCTGGGTCAACTACTACTACACGTTGGACTCGTTCAATTGGCCGGCGCTCGTGTGCGATGGAACCGATTGTCCTGGCAAGTTCATCGACAGGTTCGACAATCGGAAGCCCGCCAATCAGATCGGCAGCAACCTCGTGGACCCGAATCTTCAGCCCGCGCAGACGCAGGAGGTCACGTTGGGCTTGGAACATGAATTGACGAGGACCATCTCGCTGAGCGCTCGTCTGGTGCATAAATGGACCGATCGGGTGATCGAAGCCGTCTGCGATCAGGCGTACTCCTGCGGCGTCAACAACCCCGGATTCGGCACGGCCGTTCGACCGTTTGGCGACGCGTATCCGGTGCAGCCCGCCGCCGAGCGCGTGTATGACTCGGCCGAGGTCCGGTTTCGCAAGCGGCACGCCAACCGATGGTCGCTGGACGCGAGTTACCTCTTGAGCCGGCTTTGGGGCAACTGGTCGGGCATCAACAGCTCGGACGAGGCCGTCAGTTGCCTGCAGCCGAATTCGTGCCTGGCGTTCGACCTCCTGTATTACTCGTATGACGCGTCGGGTCAGTCCACGACCGGCCTGCTCGCGACGGATCGTCCCCACCGATTCAAGGCGCTGGGCACCTATGACTTGCCCTGGGGCACACAGATTGGTGTGAACTACCGCATTGAGAGCGGCCGTCCCGTGTCGACCGTGGCACGCATGCGAACGGACGGAATCAACTTCTTTCCCTACGGCCGGGGAGACCTGGGCCGGACGCCAGTCTTGTCCCAGACGGATCTGCTGATTCAGCAACGCCTCCCGTTGGGAACGGGCCGAGTACAGCTGCGCGTCGGCGTCAACGTCATCAACCTCTTCGATCAGATGGCGGTGACCAATATCGCCACCAATCCGTATCGCGACGCGTTCAACATTCCGGCCACCCAGTTTTTCGCCGGCTTCGACCCGGCGGCGATTGCCGCTGCCACGCCGAGCATGCGTCCCAATCCGCAGTACGGCATGGCCAACAACTACCAGCCGCGGCGCTCGATTACGCTGCAGGCACGCTTGACGTTCTGAGTCAGCCTGCGATCACCTGAGCCTCGGCAGGAAGCCCTCCATCACCCACAACGCCATCCGTTGCTCCCCCACCGTGAAGGCTGGCTCGGCGCTCGGTGCGCCAGTTGCGGGTAAGCCCCTTGGATGTCTTCAGGAATACTGATGACCCGGCCTTTGTTGCCCGCATCGTTAGTTGCGGGAGCACTCTTGGTTTTGTTCATGCCGATAGGCGCGTTCACGACGGATCACACTGAGGCGCCTTGGCCGCTGACGCTGGTGCAGAACTGGATGCGCTGAAGGGGCCCATTCTGTGACATAAACGTCACATCTCTCACGACCAGGAGGATTCACAATGAAGAAGCTCGTCTTCGCTCTGTTGTTGGTCGCAGGTTCTACCGTCGCCGCCGCCGAGCAGGAGATGGTGCTCAGTGGCGTCGTCACCACCGCTGACGACGGCCAGCCCGTGCCTGGAGCGACCGTCTCAATCGACTCCCTGCGCCTGAGCGTTACCACGGACGCGGCCGGACGCTACACGATCACCCTCCCCGCGGGCACTGCCACGGACACGCTCCTGGATGTTCGCGTGAAGGCCGAGGGACTCCTGCCCAAGCAATGGTCGTTCAGGCCGGCTGCGGGCACGGTCACCCACGACTTCGCACTGGCGATCACCTACTCAGAGGAGATCACGGTCGGCTCGCGCACGGTGGGAATGGAAGCGCAAGGAGCGGTGCCGGTGGACATCATCACGGCCCGGCAAATCGAGTCGTCGGGCGCGAGCGAGACCATGCAGGTCATCCAGCGGCTGGCCCCGTCATTCAACTTTCCGCGCACCACCATCGCCGACGGTTCGTCGTCGGTGCGGCCGGCGAGCCTGCGCGGCCTGGGTCCCGACCAGGTGCTGGTCCTGATCGATGGCAAACGTCGCCACGCGACCGCGCTCGTCCATGTCAACAACACGATGGGGCGCGGCTCCACGGGCACGGACCTGAACGCCATCCCCGTCTCCGCAATCGAGCGTATCGAGATTTTGCGTGACGGCGCCGCCGCAAAGTACGGTTCCGACGCCATCGCCGGCGTGATCAACATCGTGCTCAAGGCGGGGATCGGCCTGACGACGGTGGACCTCAAGGGCGGGACGACCGCCACCGACCAGGGGGTCGGCGGGGGAACCACGTGGGACGGCGGCATGGTCGACGGCGGCCTCACCAAGGGCCTGAAGCTCGGCAAGGGCTGGGTGTTTCTCACCGGCGAATACCGCGACCGCAACCGCACCAATCGAGCGGGGCCGGATCCGCGCGATCAGATCGTGGTGGGTGACGCGCGGAACAACGCGGTGCCCCAGCCCAGCCACTGGGTGGGCGACGCGGAAACCCGGGACTACCTGAGCTTCCTCAACCTGCAGGTGCCGGTGGGCGAGACAAGCTTTGTGTACGCCTTCGGCGGCATGAGCCACCGCGCCGCAACGGCTCCAGGCTTCTACCGGCGCGCGATCCAGTTCACGCAGAACTGGCCGCAGATTTATCCGCAGGGTTTCCTCCCGTTGATCGAGACCTCGGTGCTCGATGGGTCGGCCACCGTCGGAGTGCGCGGCATCAAGAGCGACTGGTACGTGGACCTGTCGTTCCAGGGTGGACGCAACAGTATGGACTTCGACATCACGAACACGCTGAACGCGTCGCTCGGCCCCACCTCGAAGACCGAATTCTTCGCGGGGACGCTCGCCGCAAGTCAGCTCATGGCCAACCTCGACCTGTCGCGTTCGTTCAAGGTGGGCCTCTCGGGTCCGCTGAACGTCGCGTTCGGGACCGAGGTGCGGCGCGAGGGTTATGAGATCAAGGCCGGCGAACCCGACTCGTATCGGGACGGCGGGGTGCGAGCCTCGAACGGTGCGACCGCCGTCCCTGGCGCTCAGGTCTTCCCAGGGTTCAGGCCGTCCAATGCGGTCAATCCCTCGCGCAACAGCGTGGCGTTCTACGCCGACCTCGAGGGTAACGTGACGAGCCGTCTGCGCGTGGAGGCCGCCGGACGTTTTGAACGCTACAGCGACTTCGGGAGCAATCTCGACGGCCAGATCACGCTGCGCCTCAAAGCCCACGAGCGGCTGGTGCTGCGGGGATCGGCCGGCACCGGCTTTCGGGCCCCTTCACTGGCGCAGTCGAACTTCTCGGCGGTCAGCACCAACTTCCTCAATATTCCCGGGCAGGGTACGGTCCCCGTAGAAGTGGGCACCTTCGCCGTGGCGAGCCCAGTCGCCCGCGCGCTCGGGGCCACCGACCTCAAGCCCGAGGACTCGGTGCAACTGACGGCAGGCTTCGCCTTCACCCCGACCGGGAGCGTTGACTTCACGGCCGACTATTACAACATCACGATCGATGACCGCATCGTGTTCTCCGGAAACTTCACCGGAGGGGCCATCAGCGCACTGCTTGCGCCACTGGGTGCCACGGGAGCGCGGTTCTTTACGAACGCCATCAACACCCGCACAACCGGCGTCGATCTCATCGCCAAATACAATACGACGCTGCACGGCAGCACCCTTCGCGTGTTTGCGGGTTACAACTACAACCGGACGCGCATCCGCGGCGACGTCGTCACGCCGTCGCAACTTGCCGGCCTGGGCAACGTGCTCTTCGACCGTGTGGAGCGCGGGCGCACCGAGTGCGGTCAGCCCAGCAACCAGGCGCGCGTCATCGGCGACTGGACGAAGAACCGCTTCGGCGTCAACACGAATGTCGGGATGTACGGCAGCTACTGTGTGAAGCAGTTGAACACCACTGGCGCGGATGATCAGACGTTCTCCGCCAAGTGGATCACCGACCTGGAGGCGAGCTACCGGCTGGAGAAGCTGACCTTTGGCGTAGGCGTGCAGAACCTCTTCGACGTCTACCCTGAGCAGGTGCTTCCGCAGCTGCAACCCCAGGGGGTGCGTTACTCGACAACCAACACCTACGGGATCAACGGACGGTTCCTCTATGCGAGGACGACTGTGAAATTCTGAGCGGGTCCGGGGTCCGAACGCTCGAAGTCCGTTTGTCGCCCAGGAAGGCATGGTCACGTTCCGTCACTTCGACCTGTACGTCAGGCGCCGCCTCTACCTGATGATCCAGAGTTCGGCCTGCGGGCCTGCGTTGTAGCGCGCGGGTCCGGAAGGAGGAACGATCATGTCCTCCTCGCGCTGCATCGCCACGAGCTGGTTGTTCCACTCCGGCACCGCCGTGCGTGTGCGGAACTCCAGGGAAAACCACACGCCGGGATGGAGCGGCGTGCGGGGATGCGCGCCGTACCGCTCCGGCCAGTCAAAGACCGTCCAGGTGCCGGCATCATGCACCCAGTAGCCCTGCACGTGCGAGTAGACCAGCAGGTCGATGCCTTCCGCCTTCGCGGCGGCTTCGGATCGCGTCTTGATGTCGATGCCGGTGCGGCCTGAAATCAGCTCGGCGGCGTGGATCGCGGCCGCGCGATGGGAGTCGGCAAAGGCCTTGACCAGGCCGGCCGGCGCTGCGGTTTCACCGGTCCGGAGGACGTACGCCATCTTCTGCTGGTCGGTCACGAGACCGGCCAGCCGGAGACCAAAGTCCACGTGCAGCACGTCGCCGCGTTCAATGGTCGGGCCGTCCGAATCATCGATCGACACGACCTTGCCATCAACCAAACGCTGGATGCCGAGACTCGCATTGAAATTGAACTCGAAGTTCTGACGCTTGCGCTCAGCGGTGATCCAGTAGTGCACATCCATCAGAGTCGTGGTGCCTGGCGTGATGACTTCGTTCGAGAAGGCCCGCCGCAGGATGTCGTACGTCGCCTTTGCCGCCCGTTCCTGCACGGCATCCTCTTCGGGCGTATGAACCGAGGCATAGTCCACCAGCAGCGGCTCTGAAGAGACCGTGCGGGCCGCGTATGTCGGACCGATCGCATCGATCAGATACTGCTTCAGCTCGACCGTGAGGCCGTCAGCCATGCTGATCGTACGCGACTGGTTGATGGCGATCCGTGCCGGCGTCCGCTCGGCCACGTACTTCTGCAGCAGTGGCTTCAGGCCGGCGTCGCCGTAACTCTGGACCGTGTCGTAGAACCGCCGCAAGTGGCCGGACAGATGGGTGCCGAACACCGTGGTCTCAAGTGCCGTCGCGGCGTCACCGCCGCGGTCGTAGAGGAGGTACGCGTTTCGATGGCCGTACCACCCGGTGATGCCGCTGCCACCGAACAGCTCGAGCGCGGGGTCGACGACATTCTCGCGGCTCATGATGACCCACAGGGTCACGCCGTGGGCGCGCATCGCGGGTATCAGGTGCCGGCGCATCTTGTCGGCCTTGAGCGTCCACTCACGTTCGGTGTGCTCGCGCACACTCGCAGGTGTGATCGTTTCGACGAGCGGGGCGTCAGCAGGTGGTGATGGTGTTCCGCATGCGGCAAGCACGGCCACAGCGGCGAGTGAGAGGGATCGGCGCATGCGCAACAGCATACGTGCGATAGACTCCGTGGGTGAAATACGGATTTGCCCTCGTCATCACTTGCGCGGCCGCTGTGTGGCCCGGCGTCGGCCACGCACAGGCCGGTCAGCCGCGCGACGCCACTCGGTCCCTGGACATTGCCGTCCTTCGCATCACAGCGCCCATCGTCGTGGATGGCCTCCTCAACGAGGCCGCGTGGAGCGCGAGCGAAGCGGTTGAGGGGTTCATCCAGAGTGAACCCAGCACCGGGCAGCCGGCCACGGAACGGACCACGGTGCGCATGGCGTTTGATGGCACCACGTTGTATATCGCGGCGTTCTGCTATGACCGCGACCCGGCGGGCATCATCGTCAACGACCTGCGGAAAGACTTCGCGCTGACCGGCCAGGACACGTTCGAAGTCATTCTCGACTCCTTCGGTGACAAGCGGAACGGGTTCCTGTTCGCGACCAATGCCGCTGGTGCGCGGGCGGATCAGCAGATTACGAACGAGGGCCGGGACGTCAACGCAAGCTGGGATGCCGTGTGGACGGTGCGCACCGGGCAGTCTGCCGAAGGGTGGACGGTGGAGATGGCGATTCCCTTGAAGTCGCTTCGGTTTGAATCAGGCGGATCGTGGGGCGTGAACTTCAGCCGGCGCATCCGGCGGAAAAACGAAATTGACTATTGGTCCCCGGTGCCGCGTTCGTTTTCGCTGGCGCGTGTCTCGCTGGCTGGGGAGTTGACCGGGCTGTCGGACGCCACTCCCGGCCGCAACCTCCAGATCAAGCCCTATGTGCTGGCCGGCGGCGTGCGCGCGGTTGGCGCCGCTGACTACGCGTCCACATCGAACATCGGCGTTGACGTGAAATATGCCGTGACGTCGGCCCTGACGCTCGACGTGACGGCGCGCCCTGACTTCGCGCAGGCCGAGGCCGACGAACAGCAGGTCAACCTGACCCAGTTTTCGCAGTTTTTCCCAGAGAAGCGAAGCTTCTTCCTGGAAAACGCGGGGCTTTTTTATGTGGGCGACACGGCGCGTGCGCGCATGAATCCGACGCCGACGCCCGACGAAGATCTGCTGTTGTTTTTCAGCAGGCGCATCGGACTCAGCCCGACCGGCACCGCCGTTCCAATCGTGGCCGGTGCCAGGCTGACGGGTAAGGCCGCGGGATTCTCGATGGGCGCGCTCACCGTGCAGACCGAGTCGACGTCCTCGTCATCGGCCACCAACTACTCGGTGTTGCGGTTGCGCCGCAATGTCCTTGGCGCCTCGGACGTAGGCGCCATCGTGATGTCACGGCAGAGCACGTCAGCCAGCAGCGACTACAACCGCGTGTACGGCGTGGATGCGAACATTCGCGTGTATCGCATTCTCGACTGGAGCTCCTACGCGATTCGCAGCGCCACCCCTGGCGTCACCGATGATCAGTACGCCCTGCGCTCGTCGCTGAACTGGGAGGGGCCGTTCTTTCACGCCAAGGGAGGCGTGCTGGTGATTGGCAAGGGATTCAGAAACGACATGGCGTACTACCGCCGAACGGGCGTCAGGAAATACATTTTCGATACCGGGATCCGGCCGCGCCCGGCCTGGCTCGGTCGTTTCGGATTGCGTGAACTGCACCCGCATCTGGCGGTGAACTGGTACACGGATCCTGCGAACCGCACGATCGCCCAGACCCAACACTACGGCCTGACGTTTCTGCGCACCTCTGGCGCCTACGTCGAACTGTCGGCCAATCCCCAGATGCAGAATCTCGATCGGCCGTTGACGCTGCCGACGACGGAGGTTGCATTATCTGCAGGCGACTACTCGTGGAACGAATGGCGCCTGCTGGCGCAGTCGGACGCCAGCCGTCCGATCAGTGGCACGGCCACTGTCAAGTGGGGCGGCCTCTGGAACGGCACGCAGCGGGCATTCTCGGGCAGCCTGACCGCGCAGCCGAACGAGCACTGGCGCATGACGGTCGGATACCAGCGGACGGTCGGCACTCTGAGACTGGCAGGACAGTCGTTTGTGTCGTCGATTGCCACGGTTCGGTCCAGCTATTCCTTCACGACGAACATGTTCCTGGACGCGCTGGTGCAGTTCAACCGTGACACGCGCCAGATCAACACCAACGTCCGCTTCAACTTCATGCATCGTCCCCTCAGTGACATTTACGTCGTGTTCAATGAGCAGCGATTCACGACGGATGGCAGCGCCACGCCTGGCCGGGGCGTGATCCTCAAGTTCAGCCAGATGTTGCCGTTTTGATCAGCCCCGTGGCCGTCAGTCGGCAACACGCGTGACATCCACGAACGCATCGTAGAGGCCGCTTCCGCCGCCCCAATCGGTGGGCACTTCGGCGGTCAGCACGTTGACGGACTGTTGCGCACCACTGGCGTCGGTGAGTCCGCCAAACGGCATGAACGCAACGCCCGGGCGCACCCGCTCCGACACCCGGCACACTGCGCGTACGTCTCCCAGCGCGTTCCAGACGCGCACGGGGTCGCCCACGGCCAGGCCACGCCGCGCGGCATCGTCCGGGTGGAGCTCCACGAACAGCGAGCCCTCGCTGCGTCGATGCCGAGCGATGTGGCTATAGCCGGAGTTGAGGAAGTGCAGGGTCTTGCCGGTGATGAGTTGCAGGCCTTCGCCTGTGGCGATAGCGCCTGCCGACGGCAGCGGATCGTCGCCCAGGGATTCGCGCGACGCCGAGTACAGCTCGGCCTTGCCAGACAACGTCGCGAAGCCGCCAGCCGCGAAGGGCCGCCAATCGTCCGGGCAGTTGAGCCGCGCGTGCCCTTCGCTCCACAACCGTTCGTAGGTAATGCCCTCGAGCCAGGGATGCCCGCTCGCCAGCGCCGCGCGCAGCATCGCCTCGTCGCTCTCCAACAGATACGGCTCGATGCGGCCCAGCGCGTGAGCCAGCCGTCGGAACAGTTCCGTGTTGGAGACCGATTCCCCTCGCGGCGCGATGGCCGGCCGGTTGAGCGCCAAGTACAAATGGCCCCATGCGGGCGCCAGATCCAGATGCTCGATCTGGCTCGTGGCCGGCAACACGTAGTCAGCGTAGCGTGCGGTTGCGGTGACGAATAAATCGTGCACCACCGTAAACAGATCGTCGCGGAGAAGCCCCTCGCGGATGCGATTCTGGTTCGGCATCGACACCATGGGGTTGGCGCCGTAGACCATCAGTGATCGGACGCGCGGGTGCAGTGCGGAACTGCACAGGTCCTCGCCGAGGTCTCGCATGTTCAGGGTGCGCGCACCAGGCACGTAGACCTCGGGCATCAGCACGTGGTCCATGTCGAGCGCCGCAAACTGCAGGGCATGCGTCGAACGCGCCAGACCGCCGCCGCGGTGCTTCCACGCGCCAGAGAGCACCGGCAGACAGGCGATCGTGCGGAACTGCATGGCGCCGTTGCGATGGTGTTCCAGCCCAATCAACGGCCGCAACAGCGACGGTTGTGTGGTGGCGTACGCGCGGGCGAAGCGTTCGATCTCCTCCGCCGGAAGACCGACGACCCCGGCGACCTGTGACGGAGCGTAGTCGGCAGCCCGTGCCGCAAGCGCCTCGTAGCCCACGGCGTGCGCCGCCACATACGCGTGGTCCACCAGCCCGTCACGAATCATCACGTGCATCATCGCGAGCGCCAGCGTCGCATCGCTTCCCGGCCGCACCTGCAGAAACCAGTCTGCCTCTTCGGCGGTGCGGGTGCGGACCGGATCGATCACCACGAGCGTCGCGCCTCGCCGCCGGGCCTCGCGCACGAGTGGCCAGTAGTGCAGGTTGGTGACGATCGTGTTGGTGCCCCAGAGGACGATGAACCGGCTGTGGACGATCTGCTCCGGATCGATGCCCGCGCCGGTGCCGATTGTGGTCGTCAGGCCGGCCGACGCGACGGCGCCGCAGATGTTGCGATCGAGGTGGCTACAGCCCATCGATCCGAACAGGCGACGGTCCAGCGAGTGCAGCTGAATCAACCCCTGCACGCCGGCGGAGCTGTACGGCAGGATGGCCTCCGCACCCGACTCCGCGATGATGCCCTGCCAGCGGGCAGCGATGTCGGCCAGCGCTTCGTCCCAGCTCACGCGCGTGAACTGCGAGGTTCCCTTTGGGCCGACGCGTTTCAGCGGGTGCAACACGCGGTCCGGGTGATAGACACGCTCAAGGTAATGGTTCACTTTGGCGCAGAGCGTGCCGCGCGAGAACGGATGCAACGTGTCGCCGGCCAGCCGTTGGGCCACGCCGTCCACGACATCGACCACCCACCCGCAGGTGTCGGGGCAGTCGTGGCCGCAGGCGCCCCGGATGGATTGACCGGAAGCCATGGATGTTTCAGACATGACAGTACTATTTCCAGAGCAGCGGAAACAGTTTGCCCGCAGCGATCGGGTCAAGTGTCGCACCAAGGCTGGTGGCCGCGCGAGCCAGGACAGGGTCGCGTCCTGCCGCCAGATCTTCTTGCGTCGGCACGAGCACTTCATCAGGAACGACACCCACGCGCTCAAGACTCTGGCCGTCGTTCATGATGATGTCGGCCACCGTGACGCTGAACCCGTACGGGAGGATGCTCAGCTCATCGGACGCCGACACGAGCTGCACGGCGCTCATCATCATTTCGCCCACCATCACGGAACCGGCGGTGCGATCGCCCATCACGACGGCACGCTGCTCAAGTTGCAGCACTCTGGCGAAAATCTCTGCCGCAGACCCAGACTCTGAATCCACCAGCACGACGACGCGGCCCAGAAACGGATTCTTGCGCTTCTTCGCCATCGACGCCTTGATGGACTTGCGCCCCTTCATGTCGCCGATCTTCACGTCTCGATCAAACAGCTTCCCCGTCAACTGCTCGAGCGTCTTGACCAACCCGCCCGGATTGCCGCGAAGGTCAATGATGAGGTCGGTGGCGCCTCTGACGACCGGGTCGAACTCACGGTCCACGTGATCGGGCGGAAAGTCGAACGCTTCCAGCCGCCAGATGACGACGCCGCCGACCCGCGCGACGCGATTGACCCGCCTGGCAGACATCTCGTCAAAGTCCGACGTGATGCCGTTCATCACGCTCTCCATGTTGATGCGCACTTCCCTGGGCCGCGGCGTCACCTTCGTCTCGATCTCAAGCGGACGCGGTGCCCCGCCTGGCGTCTGGGCCATCAGACGCACGCGTCGTCGCGGGTTCAGCAGATTCAGGGAATACCGCATCTTCCACAGGGAGGCTCGCGTGGGCGGCAGCGTCTCGATCTGCAGGATCTGATCACCGGCGAGAAGGCGCTTGGCCTCGGCGTCACTGCCGGGCTTCACACCAAGCACCAGGCACCGATCGCCGACGATGGCCATCTGCCAGCCGTATTCGAAGGTGGCCGGCACCTCCGGTGGAAGAAAGTAGGTGTGCGAATCGCCGAGGTCCACCAGCGCCTGCGCGATGACCGCATACGCGCGGCCCAGTGAGTCGGCGGCGTCGAGTTTCTGTTCGGCCGCCTTGAAGTGCGCCACCACATCCCGACCGCCAAACGTGGGGTCGTAGTACCGCTCACGCACGGCTTCGCGGACGGTCCGCAGCATCTGGCGCGCCTGGGCCAGTTGCATGGCCGAGATTTGTGTTTGGGCGAGGTCTGCCGAGGCCGCGACACCCGCGGTGATGGTCAGCGCCAGGATCAGCGCGCGTCCTGTTCTTGTGTGTGCCCGCTTCTCCATCACCGCCCAAGCCTATCGCGAGATCGGACGCCTTGACACCTGCGGAACGCCGGTGGAGCATAGGCACGTGCCCCAGCAGAACAGCGGCCACTCCGACGGGAGAGTCGTCGCCGCGCGCGATGTTCAAGACCTGGCTGATGCGCTCAAGGAGGCGTTCCCCACTGTCAACGCCCTCGAAGCCCTGGTGCTGTCGCTCGATCAGCGCTTTGACGATCTCACGGCACGCTCGAAGCCGCAGGGCGAAAACGCCCGGGACATTGCCACTCGCGCATTCGAAAAACGCTGGGCCGGCAGCCTGCTCGCCGCCGCACTGAGCCTGCAGCCCGACAATCCGGCGTTGCGCGCGCTCTGGCTCAGACTGCCCGCAGGCCCCGACCAGGCGCCGCCTGCCGACGACCCGCTGGGCGAACGCCCGTCGCTGCTCTGCGGGCGAAGCGACCAGTGGGGCGGCGTGATCGTGTGGGCCGCCTCGCGGCAACATCAGACGATCCTGGTGCACGGCGCCAGTGGTCAGGCGCCCGAACACTTCAGGGAACGAGTGCGCTTCTGGCTCGACCCCAGGCCCGACCGCAGCATCGTGCTCGTGGACTGGCCCAGCCGGCCCGCAAGTCGCGACGCGTACTTCGAGGCGCTGGCCCGGGCTCTCAATCTGGCGGACGTGTCGAAACTGGCAGAGACCATCGCCGACCGCATCAGCTTCGAGAATCTCGTGCTGTTGCACCCGCTCGTCATGGCGAAGTTCAGAGATCCGGATCTGGTGAAGTACTACACCGAGTGGCTGCCCGAGTTACTGAAAGACACCGCCAATACCTGCAAGCTCAAGTGCGTGCAGCCGATCGAGTGGCATCCGGAGCCGGCGCGGTCGCTGCTGTCATGGCTACGAGGCGCGCAGCCCCGCGACGGGGCGGAGGACAGCGCCCGCTGGCTCATCACTCAGTTGAAGGACGGCTTCGCCGCTTCAATGCCGATCGTTGAACTGAAGGAGCTGGACAGCCTGGAAGGGCCGGAGTTGGACGGCTTTGTCCAAGGGAGCGGTCTCACGCGGAAGCAACAGGCCCGGATGCTCGAGGAGGTCAGGTCAGTGCCCCCCGTGCCTGAGGTCATCTTCAAGACGATTGACGACGTCTGGCAACAAGTTGAGGAAATCCAATGAGCGCTGAACCACTTTCACGCCGCTATGCTGGTGACGGCAGCGTCCCCGAAGGGCAACCCCAATCTGCGCGAGGCGAGAAGGGCCGGTACCTGGCAGACCCGCAACTGGTGTCGGCCGTCAACACCGCGCTGGTCGTCGAGCAACCGTTACTTGTGACCGGTGAGCCTGGCACGGGCAAGACGACGCTCGCCTGGTCGGTGGCCACTGAACTCGGGCTGGGTCCGGTGCTGCAGTTCCACACGAGAAGCGACCATCAGGCCAGCGATGCCTTCTACGAAATCGATCACCTGCTGCGTTTCTATCACGCGCAAACGGGCGACGCGCGGGCGTCGCAACCCGAGCACTATCTGAAGTGGAACGCGCTGGGCGAGGCCATTCGATCGCCCACGCGCCGCCTCGTCCTGATTGACGAAGTGGACAAGGCGCCGCGCGACTTCCCGAATGACCTGCTCAACGAGATTGACCAGATGGAATTCCGCGTGCCGGCACTTGACCTGGTCTTCAAGGCGACGGAACGGCCAGTGGTAATCATCACGAGCAACAGCGAACGGCAACTACCGGATCCGTTCCTGAGACGATGTGTCTTTCATCGCATCGAGTTCCCCGATGCCGATCGCCTGAAGCAGATCCTGCAGCAACGCCTGGGGCACCTGAACATCTCGCAGTCGCTGCTCGATGCGGCGGTCAAGCGGTTTGGCCAGATCCGCGACCTGCCTGGCCTTGAAAAACGTCCGGCCACCGGTGAATTGCTGGCGTGGGTGCGCGCGCTCGTCTCGGCAGGGGTGGAAGCCCAGGCGCTGGAGCGCAGCATCGGCGAGACCCCGGCCACGGCCGCCCTGCTCAAAACCGAGCCTGACGCTCGCCTGTTTCGTCAGACCAGCGGGTAAAGCAGACGATGCAGACACTGCCGTTCAGCGAGTTCCTTGACGCGCTGCGCGACAAGGACTTCGGCGTCGGCCTGCACGAATACATGGCCGCAGGCCGGCTCCTGGAGCATTGGGATCAAACCAACCGATCGGAGCTGCGCAACAGCCTGGCGGCGCTCATCGCCCGCCGCGAAGACGAGGTCCAGACCATTCGGAGATTGTTCGACGAGTTCTATCCGGAGCAGCCGGAGACTCCTGTCGTGCAATCAGACGAGAAGTCTGACAAGGGTGGTGACACCGGCCGGCGGTGGCTGTGGGCAGCCGCAGCAGTCCTGGTCATTGTCGGAGCCGTGCTCGCCGGCAGGACCATCCTCATTACCCCGCCCACCTCGGGGGCCACGACGACCGGCGCTGAGGCACCATCGACAGGCCCCGTAGACGCGGCGGCGCGGATAACGGGTGAGATTTTCGTAGATCCTCTGGCCGCTCCACCCGCCGTTGACTTGCCTTCGCCGCCATTCCGGCGAAACCTCTCGGCGCTGGCGTTCATGGGCCTGGTGGCCTTTGCGCTCACGGCCCTCCCCCTCTGGTGGAGTCAAATGCGGGAGGCCACACGGCGATGGACCACAGAGGCCTGGGGTGTATCGCTTGCGGCGCTGCCGGGTCCCTTCCACGCTGACTTCAAGCTCAAGGATCTTGAAACGCGGCTCCCGCGTGCAGACATTGAAGAAGCCGCCACCATTCTTGGACGATCGTTCCATGCCGCCGACGCACAACGGACAGGCACACTCGACGTCATGCGCACGCTGCACGCCACCATCGGCGCCGGCATGCGGCCACACCTCATCTTCAAAGCACGACGCCGGATGCAGCCGATTCTGGTGTTGCAGGACGTCTCGCAATCCATGACGGTGCACACTCGTCGAGTTGATGGTCTGATCCACGACCTCAGCCGCCAGGGCATCGCCATCGAGCGCTGGTTTTTTGATGGCGATATCAGCCGGCCCGCCACTCGTCGTCATGGCCCGCCCATGCCGCTTGAGACGCTGCTGCGCAGACGCGACGATGGACCGGTGATGATGCTGGGTACCGGGCTTGGCCTCGCCGCCAGCTTGTCGGGCTCTGATCTGGGTTGGCTCGACGCTCTTCGGCTGCAGAGCCGCCGTGTGTGGGTGAATCCCGTTTCCGATCCATCGTTGTGGCCGAAGGCTCTGCTGCGGCTCCCGGTGCCGGCCGTGGCGATGACTCGCGGCGGTCTGTTGCAGGCCTCGCGAAAACTGACGCAGGACGACCGCACCGCGTTCAGGAGTGTGGATCGGGCGCCGCGCATAGTGACCGCAGCCCATGTGGAGCAGTTGCGCCGGCTCGCCTGCCTCGTGCCACATCCAACCGTGGATCTGCTTGAACTGCTGCGCCAGCGCTTTGCGCCCGAGATCCCGGAGAGCGCGGTGCTGCGCACCGCAGGTCCACTCGCCACCGCCGGCAACCAGCCACTGCGTCTGCCCGACGAAGACATTCGCGCGTTGCTGGCCGACGTCCGCGCGCACCAGCCGGCGCTCGAAGCCCGCGTCCGCTCGTACTTGCTCAAAGTACTGGCCGACTCGGAGCCGGTGCCCGGTTCGGCTGCCCATCTGCGGTGGCAGGCCAGCGTGGCGATGCAGCGCGTGCAACTTGCAGACGCGCAGGGGGGCGATGCATCGGCGTCGATCGACACACTCCGCGCACTCCACCACGGACCGCTGTGGGAAGAAATCCGCGAGATGGTGGCGCGGCAGCCGGCCAGAAGTGCGCCCACCGCGCAACTGCGCGCCAGCGTTCACGCCGACAGGGCCACCGACGAGCCGCCGCCGATTGCGTTCCGATGGACGCCGCCTGGCTGGCGGGTGACGGCGCTTGCCACGGCCGCCGGGGTGCTGGTGGTGCTGGGCGCGATCGCCAGTGGGTCGTTGGTCAATGCCAGCGCACATCTGGACGACGCGTATCTACTTGAGTACGTGGACGCTTCGGCGGGCGGACCTGGCGCCGTGCGCATTCGAAGACCCGCCGGCAACGGCGCGCCAGATACGGTGCGGCTCTATCGCGGGGCGTCACCGGTGGGCGATACAATTACTCTCAGCGGTATCGGTCCGGTGACGGTGACGATCGAGGCCGGCGCATCGGCCGCGATCTACCAGGTGCGGGCGTCACTGCCGACCGGCGCGTTGGCGCTGAGCAACACCCTGTGGGCCCCGTCGATCCTCGTGGTCATCGATGCGCGGCCCTGGGCGAATGTCACGATCACTTCGGCAGAGGCCGGCCTCGCGTTCACGCACTCACAGACCACCCCGTTCGGCGTGCGCATTCCCGCCGGCACCTACACGGTCGCCCTCGAGAACCAGGGGCTGAATCCGTCAACGACCGAACCCATGGTGGTGGCCCAGGACAGGTCACGCAGTTTCACGTTCACGATGCCTGGGTTCAATCTCGACCAGACGCTTCAGCAACTGGGCGTTGGAACGCTGCCCCCGCGGTCGTCCAGGAAATCACCATGAAGTTGTTGCACGCCGTGAATCAGAAGCCGTAACCGCACTGTGACTGCGGCAACAGGCGCACGTTCTGGTTGGTCACTTCTTCGCTGACGCCGCCCGTCTTGCTGACGGTGAGCCTCACGATCATCTGCACGGCGCCGGTGGTGCCGATCTGAGCAGCTTTCGTCGCGAAGAAGCCGCAGCCGGGAGTGGGTACAAACGTCGGCGTGCTCTGGTTCCCGCTCGTCCCTGTCGCCGTGGCCACCACGAAACTCCAGGACCAGGTGGTCGGAGAGCCGAGCGAGGTGGATCCGTTAAAGGTGCAATCAAGATTTCCACCCGATCCCACGATGATCCGGCAGAGGTCGGGCCCCGCCGCGTTCGACACCGTGAACCGCGCGATTACCGACCTGATCCCCACGAGCAGTGTGCCCAACACATTCTGGTGCCGCGCGCCAATGGTGGCGTCGCCCACTGCCCCGCCCGTCACCAGGCCCGTGCTTGAGACATTCGCGATCGTGGTGCTGCTCGTCGTCCAGGTCGCCGCGTTCGTCACGTTCTGGGTTGAGCCGTTCGACAGCGTGGCGATGGCCGTCAGTTGCAAGGTCTGGCCTGGCACTGTGCTGACGTTGGTGCCGGTCACGGCCACCGACGTGACGGTCGTCGGCTGCGTCACGGTGTCCTCTCCGCATGAAGGAAGCGCCATGGCCACGCACACACACAGAAGTCCCGACTTGGCCCATTCTCGCTGCTGACGTTTCATGACTCACTCCATTGGGCCATCCCGCTGGCCCGTTACTTCAGATTGACGATGATCGATGAGGAGATAACCGTGGACTTGGTTGCAAAGTCTGCGCCAAGGTTCCAGGCCAGCCGGGAATTGATCGAAAGCCCCACGCCGGCGGTGAGGTGTGTAAGACGTTCACCTGTGGAGAGCGCGGTGCGCACAAGCTCGTCCTTGAGACGGTCGGTGGGGAACGCGAGTGCCGCGTTGGAACGAAACCGCACCGTGTGGTTTGGATCCGACCAGATACCCACGCGAAACTTCGGCACCCAGGGACGCTCCCACGTGTACTGGGCGCCGAAGTGGAACTCGACGCCGTTGTCGACAAAAAACTGATCCTGCAATCCGCTGCCACGCGCCTGATCCACCACGTAGTCGCGTTCAAGGCGCGAGTACGTGATGTAGGTCACTTCAGTGGCAAACAGGAGCCGGCGGCCCGGTTTCGCCATCTCCACGGCCGCGCCCACGGCCAGCGTGCCTGGCGAGCGGAACGTCTGTGTGCGCACCGGGTCCTGGCCGTCGCGCGTTTCGTACTTGAAGGATGGCCCCCTCCGGTAGGCCGCGCCGAACCGCGCCGAGCGTCCGCTGCGGTCGTCGCAGGCCTTCATGCAGAACTGCACACCCAGGGCCGGTGCCACTGACACACCGCTGCCCTCCTGCGTGGACCGTCCGAGTACGGTGGTCAGGATGGGCGGCCCCAGGAATCCCTCGAAGTCGAATCGCGTAAACGCCGAGTCGAGCGCGAAGTGATAGATGGACAGCGTGGCACCCACCGACAGCCGGGGGCTCAGCTGCCGTGCGCCGGCCAGACCGTAGTTGGTAAGCGACAGGCGCCGTATGCCCTCCTGCGGCGTGTCGCGGCGCGAGGTGAATTCGACAGGGTCCTGTTGAAACACGCCTTGTGAAAGGAACGCTTGATCGACGCGCACCAGTTCGTGGCGGAACGCGGCCATGGTCCACTTTCGACTGCTCGACGGCACGACGATCGAGATGAATCCGAGGCCGCCGCTCTGGTCGCGGCTCTGGCCGAAGACGGGCCCGGCGATGGTGTCGGTCAGTTGATTGGAGATCGCGCCCGACAGCCGCCCTCGTTCAAGAAACAGCGACTCAAGGCGGCGCGCGCGCAACTCCACCGACACCTGCATGCGACTCTGTTCCATCAGGCCGGCCGGATTCGCAAATCCCGCCGTGGCATCGTCGGCAAGCGCGACAAAGGCGCCACCGATGGCAAGGCTTCTGGCGCCTGGGTTGAGGAAGTCGAACTGGAGCGGAATCTGCAGGCTGGTCTGCGCCGAGGCCGGCGCGACGGCCCACAGGAGGGCGACGATCAGGGGCGCGGCCAACCGCCGTTTGAACATTCGAACCTCCGGATGCTCTTACTTGCCGCCCGGGAACACGAGCTTGCCGGTCAGGTAATCGAGGAGGCGTGGCGAGATCACACGCCGGTCCTCGTCACGCAAGTTCGTCCTGGGATCGGCCGCAGTATACTGCGCCTTCGCCGTTTCGATGAGCGCTACGTCGGCGCGCCCGGTGAGCACGAGTGCCGCGTTGGCGCACGCGAGATAGAGCAGCACGCGGGGAGGCGCGTAGAGGTCATTCGACGCGACGCCAAGACTATCGGCAGCGGCCTGATAGTTGCCCGCAAGAAACGCCCGAAGACCGACCGCCAACAGTTGTTCGGGGTCGGTCATTCCGGTGCTTGAGGCGGCATTGCCTGAGACGCGCGCCCCGCTGGTGTTGGCTGGGAGGTTCCCGGAAGGTCTGCGCGTGGTGTTGCCCGCCGTGCTGCCGCTTGTTCCCGCGTTGCCGGCTGGGGGGCCGCCACCACCAGCCGGTGGCGCAGGCGAAGTCCGGGCAGGTGCGTCGCCCAGACCAACGTTCTGGTTAGGTGAGTTGATGGACGCATTGATTGGCGTCCCGGTGCCCGTGGGCAACGCGGGGGGCCTCATCGCCGCATCCAACTCCTCGCGCAGATCCTTCGCGCCAGGGTCGTTGGCGCGGCTGTCTGAGGCCTCGGCGATGGCCTTCTCGGCGCCGGCAAAGTCTTTTGCCGCGATCAGGCGCCTCGCGTCACTGGCGGCTCGAGTGTAAGTGGCCGTCCTCGACTGGCTGACAAAGGTCCTGTAAAGGCTGTCCTTCTGGTCGATGATGTTCGCGGTGCGCACTCGCAGGAACGTGGTTTCGGCTTGAGACGCACGCCCCGAGTTCAGGTACACCACGCCGAGGTAGTAGTCGGGGATAAACGGCTTGTAGATCTCCCCAGGGAACATCACCCGAGGCCCCTGCGCAGGCCCGCGAGTGCGAGCGGCCAGCAGCGCGGTTTCGGCGGTGGCCCAGTCTGGAGGTTTGGCCGCGATGGCCTTCAGCGCGCGATCGTACTCGTCGTACCACCGCGTGGCCTGTGCGGCCACGCCGACCGCGCTCGCAGAGAGACACAGCGCCGCCATCGACGTCACGATCCACTGCCGCATGAAGAGACTCTAACTCACATTTGACAGCGCCCGGCACAAGGCCGGATGATCCGTCAACTCACCTGAACGCCATGCCAGAACGCCCCAATCAGAAGCCTGACCAGAAGCCAGCGCAGACGATTGTCACGCTGCGCAGTCTTGCGCTTCCGCCTGCAGGGGGCCTGGAATCGTTCGGTCCCACGCAACCCACCCCGCAGACCGACGAAGAACGACTGCTGATGGCGCGATATCGCCAGGTGCTGGAACGCGTGAGCCAGGAGACCACCAAGTCGGGCACCGAGCTGATGGTGGCCGTGTCCGACCGCGATGTCTCGCTCCTCCAGAGTGAAATCGCGCGACAGGCTCAGGTCGCACGGACGCTGCCGTCTGGCGGGCTCGAGGCCAAATTCGGCACCGGCATCACCGGCGGCGACATCCTGGGCTGGATCAAGGTCCTGTTCACGCACGTCGACCGGGCGAGGGCCCATCCGATCCTGCGGCCGACGACCACCACGGCGGCAGCCATCGCCGACAACGCGCGCATTGCCCTGACCGCCGACTGGGGCACGGGCCTGTACGGCGCGCCGCTTATCGCAGGCGAAATCCGAAAACGTGCGCCCTTCGATCTCCTGCTTCACCTGGGCGACATCTACTATTCAGGCACGCCCGACGAAGTGCGGGAACGATTCCTGGCGCCGTGGCCCAAGGACGCCGGCGCGATCAGCCGCACACTGAACTCCAATCACGAGATGTACTCGGGCGGCCAGGGCTACTTCACCGTGGCGCTTCCTGCGTTCGACCAGTCGTCGAGTTACTTCGCGTTCCAGAACAAGGACTGGCTGCTCGTGGGCCTCGACACCGCGTATGTGGATCACGACATGGACACCGAACAAGTGGCCTGGCTCAACGTGGTGAGTGATCGGGCACGCGAGGAGAACGGCGGCATCCCGAAGAAGCTCGTCCTGTTCTCGCACCAGCAGCCGTTCTCTCGCCTCGAGACGCAGGGCCCCAAGCTCCAGCAGGCACTACGGCATCTGCTGGATGCACGAAAGGTCACGGCGTGGTACTGGGGCCACGAACATCAGTGCGTGATCTACGATGCGCACCCGGTCTTCGGGTTGTTGGGACGATGTCTCGGCAATGGAGGGATTCCTGAACCGCGAAAAGACAACGTCAAGGCGGCGCCGACCGAGCAGACGATGGGCACCGTGACGTGGAAGCGCCTCAGGGCGACTGCTGACAGCCCGTCCTGCCTGGTTCTGGATGGGCCAAACGCCGCGATCAAGGATGAAGAAGAGAAGTTCGTGCCGCACGGCTTCATGACGATCGAGTTCAACGGCCCTGCGCTCGTCGAGCGTGTGTTCCTGGCGGATGGCACCGAGATCTTCACCAACACCATCAGCTAGTGTCCCAAGTACCCATCGATCCACTCACGCTGAAAGTCTCTGGCGCCGATCAGAAGGCGCTGGCGGAAGCTCTGGCGGCCGCATTTCCCGATCCGGCGCAACTCAATCAGATGTTAGTCGCGCGCCTGGATCAGCCGCTCGCCGGAATCACGGCCCCGTATCCACTCACACAGGCCACGTGGGATGTGGTGGCGTTTTATAAAGCCAAAGGCCATGTGCTGCGTCTGATCGCGGCGGCGCGAGCCTCTCAGCCCGACAACCCGTTGCTCACACAAGTGGCCGGCCGCTTCGGCCTGGCCGTCACTTCACTCCCGACGCCACAGCTCGAGAAGATCGTCAAGTCCACCAGTGTGCCCTTCCCGGTGGTCATCTGGCGCGAGCGGCTCGCGCAGCGCGAGGTCTGTGTCTGTCGAATCGAACTGCCCACCAACAACGGCATGTCGTTCGGCACAGGTTTTCTTGTGGGGCCGGACCTGGTGCTGACCAATCATCACGTGATGGCGCCGGCCATTGCCGGGCGCGACGGCACACATACGCCAGGCGGCCTCACGGTGGACCCGGCCAAGGTCGTGTTCCGGTTCGACTACAAGGAAATGGGCGACAAGACGCCGGTGAACGAAGGCGTGGAGGTGCGGCTCGCCGCAGACTGGCTCGTGGATGCGAGTCCCCATAGCCCGGCCGACCTGCAGGCCATGCCGAAAGCCTCCACGCCGACCATGGACGAACTCGACTTCGCCCTTGTGCGATTGTCCGATGCCATCGGCGACGCGGCAATCGCGCTCGGCAAAGATGTGGACGCCCACGCGAAGACGCGAGGCTGGGTGTCGCTTCCGGCAGCTCCGTGGCCCTTCGCAGATCAGTCGTCGCTGTTTATCCTGCAGCACCCCAAGGGAGCGCCCATGAACCTGGCGCTTGATCTGGAAGCGAAGATGACGCTCAACACCAACGGCACACGCGTGATCTACCAGACGGGCACCGAGGCCGGCTCCTCGGGCTCGCCGTGTTTTAACCAGTTCTGGGACGTGATCGCCCTTCACCACGCGGGCGACCCGTCGTACCCCGACTTGTTCCCGGGCAGTTTCAACGAGGGCATTCCGATCAACCGCATTGTCGAACGCCTGCAAGCCAAAGGGCTCACGGCAGGACTCACCATCACGTAGGCCTCGACACCGCCGATGCCGTCGTCTGTTCGCCACACCGCCATCGCCGCAGTCTTCGGCGCCATCGCCGTGCTGTGGCTGTGTTTGTTTCCCACCATCGCGATGGCGCAGCGACAACTGCACTGGGATCGCCTCGAGGTATCCGCGCACCTCAACGCCGACGGCACGCTGACCGTCACTGAGATTCAGGACATGGTGTTTACGGGTGACTGGAACGGCGGTGAGCGCCAGTTCAACATCCGTCCGCGACAGCATCTGTCGCTGACCAGCGTTGCTCGCGAGGTGGGCGGGGTCTGGCGGGAACTGAGCCAGGACTCGAGTCTGAACGATGTCGATGACTATTCGATGACCGACGCGCACACGCTGCGGTGGCGCAGCCGCATGCCGGACGATCCCCCGTTTGCGGCCGCGCCGATGCGCTACCGGATTCGATACGTGCTCTCGGGCATCCTGCTCAAGGACGAGGAGACGTATCGTCTTGACCACGATTTCGCCTTCTCTGATCGCGAAGGGCCGATCGCGCGCTTCGAACTGGCGCTGACCCTCGATCCGGCGTGGCGGCCGGAAGAGCCGGTTAGACCGCGTTACACAGCCGGCCCGCTGCCACCCGGCGACAGCTTCGTGCTCACACTGCCGCTCCGGTATTCCGGCGACGGCGTGCCAGGGGCGCGCGATACCAAACGTCCTCAGGAACTCGTCATTGCGGTGTCGGCACTACTCGGCCTGACCCTCCTTGCGATCGCCGGATGGTTCGCCCGCGAGCAACAGTACGGGCGCTTCGCCCCGCTCGCGCACAACGTTGACGAGGCCTGGCTACGCGAACACATTTTGAAGTACCCGGCCGAGGTTGTGGCCGCGGCGTGGGATGAAAATGTGGGAACGGCGGAAGTGGTGGCCCTGCTCGCTCGCATGGAGGCCGAGGGCAAGCTGGAGAGTTCGGTCGGCAAGGCGAAAAAGAGCACGTCGATGACGATGCGGCTCGTCGCCGATCGCTCGGACCTCAACGCCCACGAGCGGGCGCTCATCGACAAACTGTTTTTTGATCACCGGAGCGACACCAGCACGAGCGCCGTTCGGGCGCACTACCGGACGAAGGGTTTCAGTCCTGCCGACGAAATCCGTCCCGCGCTTGAAGCGGCAGTGGATGCGCTGCTGCCGCCGGGGCCCAAACGACGGCGGTTCAGCCCCCTCAGCATCCTGCTGCTCGCCGCCGGAAGCGCGCTTGTCATCTTCAAGTGGACGCAGGGTTACCCCGGCGGCTTTCCGGTGTTGCTCCCGATGCTCGTGGTGGCCGGCGTGGGCTGGGTCACAGGCCTCAAGTTCCGCAGCTATCTCCACTGGGGCCTTAACGCCGCGATCCTCTGTCTGGTGCCGACGATAGTCATCGCACTCGGCACCGCGGCGTATCTCTGGTACCGCGCAGGCACCGGCGTCGTCGAGCTCGCGCCAAACACGGCGTATGGCATTGCCGCAGGGGCGCTCGCGTACATCCTCTCTTGCGTCAACGCCCTGAAATCTCGGCGGTCGCCCGAGGCGATCGCATTTCGCAAGAAACTGACTGCCGGCCGGGTCTATTTCATGGAGCAGCTCAAGACCGCGGAGCCGGCGCTGCGCGACGAGTGGTATCCCTGGCTCCTCGGCCTGGAATTGAGCAAGCAAGTGGACGCATGGTCCACCGAGCGTGCTGGCTCCCCCGCCAGCGGGACTTCTCGCAGCACGTCGAACCGATCGACGTCATTCGGATCGTCGGGTGCGAGCAGCCCATCGTTTGCCGGGTTCACCGGTGGCCGCGCGGGCGGCGCGGGCGCGTCCGGGGCTTGGCATGCCGCCGCAGTCGGCATGGCCGCCACCGTCTCCCCGCCGTCGTCGAGCGGATCGGGCGGCGGGTCCAGCAGCGGCGGCTCGAGCAGCGGCGGGTCGTCTGGTGGAGGCGGCGGTGGAGGCTGGTGATTTCGCTGTGGCAATACGTCGCTCGGCCTGGGTGAACGTCGCTCGGCCTGGGTCAACGTCGCTCGGCCTGGGTCAACGTCGCTGGGCCTGTGTCAACGTAGCTCGGCCTGGGTCTCAAGGCCGAGAAACGATCTACGATAAGCGCGCATCATGGCGCTTTCCCCCGGCTCACGCGTCGGCAGCTACGAAATCGTTGGTCCCCTCGGTGCCGGCGGCATGGGCGAGGTCTATCGCGCGCGCGACAACCGGCTCGGGCGCGACGCCGCCATCAAGATCCTTCCAGACGCGTTCCTGAATGACGCCGACCGCGTCGCGCGATTCGAACGCGAAGCCCGCACCCTCGCTTCGCTGAACCACCCCAACATCGCACAAATTTACGGAATTGAAGGGGACGGGTCTCCGGCAGGCATCGGAGAGACCCGTCCCCCTATTGGCCCCAGCGTCCAGGCCCTCGTGATGGAACTCGTCGAGGGCGAGGACCTCTCCGAGATTCTGGCGCGTGGTCCCGTCTCTCTCGCCGATGCCCTGCCCATCGCCCGCCAGATCGCCAGCGCGCTCGAAGCCGTGCACGAACAGGGTATCGTCCATCGCGATCTGAAACCAGCGAACGTGAAGGTGCGGCCCGACGGCACGGTGAAAGTGCTCGACTTCGGGTTGGCCCGGTCCGGAGGCTCAATTGACGGGTCAGGGTCGATCGCGAACTCGCCGACGATGACGAGCCCAGCCACGGCGTTCGGCATGATCATCGGCACCGCCGCATACATGAGCCCGGAGCAGGCGCGCGGCAAGGCGGTCGATAGACGCGCCGACGTCTGGGCGTTCGGCGTTGTGCTCTACGAGATGCTGTCGGGCCGCCGCGCGTATCCCGGCAGCGAAGTGTCGGACGTGCTCGCGTCCGTACTCAAGGACACGTTGCCGCTTGATCGTGTGCCTGCGGACACGCCGGCGTCGATCCGCCGATTGCTTCGCCGCTGTCTGGAGAAAGACCGCGCGGATCGACTCGACTCGATGGCGACAGCCCGCCTTGAAATCGCTGATGCGATGACACCGGGCAGGGACGACCTCGCGAACAGCACGGCCGAAAGCGAGCCAGGTCGCCCGCGCTCGATGCGGCCGACCATCATCGCCGGTGCGGCTGTTGTGGTCGCTTCTGCGGTCACCGCGTTCATCGTCTGGCGCCCGCCCGAGTCACCGCAGCCGATCGCCTTCGCCCTCGCGCCTCCGGGCGGGGAGACCCTGCAGGTGAACCTCAATCAGCCGGACCTGGCCATCTCGCACGACGGCCGGCTCATTGCGTACGGCCACGGCGGCAACGACTCTACGATCGTCGTCAGGATGCTCGACGAGTTCGGCGACAGGCCACTCACCAACCTCGGCGAATTGCCGCGTTCGCCGTTTTTTTCTCCGGATGACCAATGGCTCGGCTACTACTCGGGGCCCAGCAACGGAGTGGGCGCCCGTCTGATGAAGGTGACGCCACTCGGCGGAACACCGATCGAAATTGTGCCGGTCGGTAGCAATTTGCGCGGTGCGGCCTGGAGCCAGGACGACGTGATTGTGTTTGCGACCGGCAATCTGGAGACCGGGCTCTCGCGCGTCTCCGCCTCCGGCGGCGAGCCCGAAGTGCTCACCAGACCTGACGCCACGGCCGATGAGGTTGACCATTTCTGGCCGGTCATCATGCCGGACGGCAAACATGTCGTGTTCAGCATCACCCGCAGAACCGCCGGCCTGGACCGGGCGACGGATCTGGCAGTCCTCGATCTGGCCACTCGAAAATCGAGGGTGATCAGGAAGGGTGGGTCCTACCCGCGATTCGTCGCGACGGGACATTTGCTGTTCGCCACCGACGCCGGGGTGTATGCCGCCCCGTTCGACCCCGTCGCCTGCGAGTTTCGCGGCGAGGCCGTACGCGTGATTGAAAACGTGGCCTACAAGACGACCTCCGGCGCCGCCGACTTCGACGTGTCGGACGCGGGCACCCTGACGTTTATTGCGGGTTCGTCGGCCAGCCTCCGGACACTCGCCTGGGTCGATCGGAACGGCACAACGACGCCGATCCCTGCGCCTCCACACACGTATGACGACGTCGACGTGTCACCAGACGGCACCAAGGCGGCCCTGACGCGTTCTGACAATGGAATGCCGAGCCTCTATGTATTCGACTTCGCGCGCGGGTCGCTCACGGCCATCACGCCGCCTCTACACGTCGGCCAATTTCCCGTGTGGAGCCCCAACGGGCGAGATGTGTACTACCGCGGTGTGGTGGACGGAACCGCCGGCATCTATCGCGTCTCAGCGGCTGGAGCGTCGGCGCCAGTTCGGATCCTGGAAACACAGGCGGGTGTGAACATGGGGCCTACTGGCATCACACCTGACGGGCAGTCCCTGCTTCTGACAGTTCAGGCCCCACCTGGAGAGATCCACCTGCTGAATCTCGCGGGTAACTCGTCGCCGACACGTCTTGTGGCCGACCCCGTTTCGTCGACGAATGGCCTGGTGTCGCCCGACGGTCGCTGGGTCGTGTACACGGTGTCGGCCGAGGGCCCAGTCAACGTATTCATGCGGCCGTTCCCCAACGTCAATGGGGACCGCGTGCAGGTCTCGGTCGGTGTCGGCACGAATCCGGTGTGGTCGTCGGACAGCCGGGCGATCTACTACGTGGAACAGGGACGCAATGGTGTGTGGCGTGTTGATGTTGCGCCGAACGGTCAACTCGGCGCGCCCGTATCAATCCTGCCCCGGCGCACAGCAGATGCTCAGCAAATTGACTACGTCACTGGCGCGGGCCGCATCATCCGCGTCCGGCCGGTCGAGACGACGGGCAAGGGCAACGAACTTCGCGTGGTGCTCAACTGGTTCGAGATGCTGAAGCAGAAGATGGCGGGCGGCAAGTAACCTCATCTGTTCTTCCCCGCCGTCTGCACCACGCTCGCCCAATTGAGGACGATCGTCGCGGCCGGGCCTTTCGACGGCCCGACGACCGTGCCGACTAGGAACCGGCCGTCTGGCGCGACGTCGTAGTCGCGGATCGTGGTGGTCCCCAGGCTCGGGAACATGCGCGCCTTGAACAGCGGCTTGGCGGCGCCGAACTCGATGCTGTCGCCGCTCGATGTGATCGGCACCGCCATCATCTCGGCTGACAGGTACCCCTGCGGTGCGCGAACATAAAAAAGCGTGTTCCCGTCACGTGACCAGCGCGCCATCGCCCCGTGCCCAAAGGTCACGCGCACCGAGGGCCCGGCACGGCCATCGGTCAACCGCCGCACATACACCTCGCGCGTCCCTGTCACATCCGAGTCATAGGCCAGCCACTGGCCGTTCGGCGAGACGCTGACAGCGGCATCATCGAAGTCGGATGTGACGAGCGGCAGTGGTTTGGCGTCCTTCGACGCCAGTCCGTCTGTCAATGGCAATGCCCAGACGTCAACCCTCGTATTCCTGCCGCGTTGCTGGTACAGCAGCCATCGACCGTCGCGCGTCACGTCGGAGGGCGAGGCCGTCGTGCCGGTTTCACTGACCACAAAGTCTTCGGGTCCGCCGCCGATGGGAAACCGGACGACACTGGAGCCTTTCTCCTCCCACAGCGCGTTCGCGAACACGCTTCGGCCATTCTGGGACCAAACGGGATTCTGCTCTTCTGAGGGGGTCGCGGTCAGACGTTCGAACGTCCCCCGGACGACGTCGCCGACCCACAAATCCCTCGTGCCCTCTGTTCTGGGATCGGCGATATGCACCACGACGCGCGCCCCGTCCGGCGAGATTCTCGGGTGCTGGAAGATGATGGCGCTCACGACCGGTCCCAGCGTGCCTGCAGCCGCACCGGTGCGATCGAACCAGCCGAGCTGATAGTCGTAGATCCGTGGAGGCGCGAAGGCCAGGATGCCGGTGTCCGACACAGACAACCGCGTCTGTCCCCACGGCGAGGCCGGCGCAATCGGGACCGGATCGCCCGAGAGCTGCAAGCGCCCGGCGTCGAAGGCGTGAGCGACAATGACGCCGCCGCGAACGTAGAGCAGCCAGCCGGGCGGCGCATAGACGGCCTGCCCCGTCACGGGAATCTCGGTGGGCTCCTGCGAATCGAGGGAACCCACCATCACCTTGCCGCCTGACGAATAGAGAAAGTGCCTGCCGTCCGGCAGAAAGGCCGGGTAGCGGTGGTTGCCGTCCTTCGTCACCTGCGCCCGAGGCCCGCCCGTGGCCGCCACCTGATACAACGGCGATCCATAGTCGGGGCTGAAGACGATGATGCCCGATCGGTTCCAACTGCCGTTGTTGGAGCGCGCGGCATCGGTGAGCGTGGTCGCGCGTGTCGCACCCAAATCGAGGCGCTTCAGTTTGCCCTGCGCGCCAAACGCGATCGACTTGCTGTCCCAGGACCAGAACGGCTCAATCGCGTCATCGGTGTCGGGCAGCGGCTTGGCCTCCACCGAATCGAGCGCCCGCACCCAGAGCACGCGCCGGCCGTCCACCCCGCGTCCGGAGAACGCCATCATCCTGCCGTCTGGAGAGATCGTCGTGTTGCCGGCTTCCGAGACGACGGCATCGGGTGCGTCGAAGGGCAGGAAGACGACGCGGGAATCGGATGGGGCCGCCGAAGGGCGGAGGTAGATGAACCCCAGCGCCGTGAGCGCTGCAGCCGCGATGGCGACCGTGGCCATCATCGCGACTGAATGGCGGCGGCCTTCACGGCGCGCTGCCGGCGACGAGCCGGGACCTGCGAGCGCCAGGCGCGCTTCGCCAATGTCGCGCAGGCGCAGTTTCGGATCGCGAACGAGGCAGCGGCCAACCAACGCCACGATCGCCGGCGGCGTACCGGCTGGCACTGCACGAAGGTCCACATCCTTGGAGAGCACCGCGACCAGGAGGTCCGACGCGTCGTCACCCTGGAATGCGCGTTGGCCGGTGAGCATCTCGTAGAGCACAACACCAAAGGCCCAGATGTCCGCGCGTTTGTCGACCGGCTTTCCCTTGGCCTGCTCGGGCGACATGTACGCGGCGGTGCCGAGGACCGTACCCATGGCCGTCATGGCGGGGGAGGTCATGGTGGGTCCAGGGTCCAGGGTCCAGGGTCCGCCGCTCGCGGGCTTGCCTGCTGTGATCCCTGACGCGGACGGGTCGGTCGCCTTTGCCAGCCCGAAGTCGAGCACCTTCACGGTGCCGTCTGCGCGGACCTTGATGTTCTGCGGCTTGAGATCGCGGTGGACGATGCCTTGTTCGTGGGCCGCTTCGAGCGCGTCAGCGATTTGCGCTGCGATTCGCAGGGCGGCCTGGGTCTCAAGGCCGCCGATCATGTTCGACAGGTCCCGCCCCTCGACCAGCTCCATGACCAACGCTCGGACACCGGGGCTGATAGGGGGACGGGTCTCCCCGATCCCTGCCGGAGACCCGTCCCCTTCAATGCCATAGATCTGCGCGATGTTCGGGTGATTGAGCGACGCGAGCACCTGCGCTTCGCGCGTGAAGCGTGTGAGACGGTCGGTGTCGAGCGCGAATGCTTCGGGCAGTACCTTGATCGCGACGTCGCGATTGAGCTTCGTATCACGCGCGCGATACACCTCGCCCATTCCGCCTTCGCCCAGCTTGGACAGGACTTCGTACGGGCCGAGCCGTGTACCGGCAGACAGACCACTCACGGCGCCATTATTGGCGAAATCGGCTCTCGGGCCGCAGGGAAAGAACCGGTAGTGGGCCACTTTGCATAAAACAGGTAGTGGCCGCGCGCCATTCAAAGCCGGCCTCCCGAAAGGCTTCGTCGAGTCCCTCTGCCACGGCGGCCCGGCTCACCTCTTGTGAACCAGGCACCACGAGTGCCCGCACATGTGACGCCACCTTCCGGCCGCGCACCACGGCTGCGGCCTCCCGGATGTCCGATAAGCGGCCGTTCGTGCACGACGCGATGAACGCCACATTCACTTTCTGGCCCTCGATGGGGGCGCCGGGGCTCAGCCGCATGAACGCCAGCGCGTCTGCCACACCGGCCCGATCCGATTCCGGCAGGTCTTGTGGCGACGGCAATGCCTCCCCCACGGCCACCGACTGCCCTGGGTGCGTGCCCCACGTCACCGTGGGCGCCAACTGCGCCGCCTCGAACGCCACATCATCGGCGTACGCGCTTCCCGGATCTGAAGCCAGCGACAACCAGCGCGACGCCGCCGCGTCGAACGCATCCGCCGCCGGAGCAAACCGGCGCCCGCGCAAGTACTCCACCGTCGTCGCATCCGGATTGACGTAGCCCATCAACGCGCCCCCCTCAATCGACATATTGCACAACGTCATTCTTTCGTCCATGGACATCGCGGCGACGGCCGAGCCGGCGTATTCGTACGCGAAGCCGTGGCCACCGTTGATCCCGAGGCGCCGGATGATGGTGAGAATCGCGTCCTTGGCGTACACACCAGCGGCGAGGTGTCCTTCAAGGCGGATGCGGCGGACCTGGAGCGGCGACATGGCCACGCATTGCGACGCCAGCACGTCCCGCACCTGCGACGTGCCGATCCCGAAGGCCAGGGCGCCAAACGCGCCATGTGTGGATGTATGGCTGTCGCCGCACGCGATGGTCATGCCCGGTTGCGTGAGTCCCAACTCGGGGCCGATCACATGGACGATGCCCTGCATGCCGCCCTGCAGGTCGAAGAGTGGAATGCCGTGCGCGTGGCAGTTGCGCTCGAGAGCCGCGGCCATCGTTTCGGCCATCAGGTCGGCGAACGGGCGCGCCTGCCGGTCGGTGGGCACGATGTGATCCATCGTGGCGAACGTGCGGTGCGGTGTGCGCACGGGCCAGGTGCGCGCGATGAGCATGTCGAACGCCTGCGGGCTGGTCACTTCATGCACCAGGTGCAGGCCCACGTAGAGTTGCGTCAGACCATTCGGCAACTGCCGCACGGCATGCTGGTTCCAGACCTTCTCAAACAGCGTCGCGGCCATCTCACCGGATGCTATCAGCGCAGCGGTTTCGCTGATGGAGACATTGGCGGGCCTTATGCCACGGACCCTACCGCACTGTGATGGCCACCGACCGCTGAACGGCTGGCCGATTGGACGATGGGTCGGCTGCGCTCAACACCAGGACATAGCGGCCGCGCCGACGGCCGTCGAGCGCGACCTGACCGGCGTAGTCGGCGCCGTCCGGGACGCCGTCGAGCGGTGTGCGAGTCAGGGCCACCGGCGTGCTCGTGCCATCGGGCGCGTTCAGCACGAGCGTCACAACCGTGGCGTCGCCTCTCGATGCATACACGCGCGCACGAACCGTGAGCTGCCCGCTCGCCTCAAACGTTCGCTGAACGGTCGGAGGCAATAGACTCGGCCGAGTCAGGCCGCAGCCCGCAGGCCTCGGAACGCCTTACCGTGGACCTGGTGCACGCCGCTTCGGTCCAGCAGTTCCCTCACGTTATCGCGCGTGACGCCGCCGCCGGCGAGGATGTCGATGCGGCCGGCTGACTGCGCCACCAGACGACTTAACTGTGCGGCGCCATCCAGCGCGCGGTCCGGGCCACCACTGGTCAGCACCACGGCGACGCCCAGTTCAATCAGGGTCTCGAGACCGGCGGCCTGGTCGGCCAGTTGATCAAACGCTCGGTGAAAGCCCACCAGCATGGGCCGAGCCGCAGCGATGAGATCCGCCATCAGCGCCCGATCGATTCGCGCGTTCTCCGTCAGCGCGCCAAATACCACGCCGGGCGCGCCGGCGTCTTTGGCTGCGGCAATATCGGCCATCATCACCGCGACGTCGTGACGGTCGTACAAGAAATCGCCGACGCGAGGGCGGACAAACACATGAATCGGCGTCTGCACGACAGCCAGAGCCTTGGTGATGAGCCCGATCGACGGCGTCACGGCCCCGTTGTGGAGCAAACCGCACAGCTCGATGCGGTCCACGCCTTCGGCCTCCGCGGCCAGCACACCGCCGATGGATTCCACAGCGGCTTCGACAAAGAGAGGCGGTGTGCTCACGGTCACCCGGCGATGATACCGGGGAGACGCCCGCAGCGTCGTGGTATACCATCGGGAAGCCAGCCTACTAGTCCGGTCGTTTGAGGAGTCGAGTATGGACCGCTTCCGTCGCGTCCCGGTTCTGGGTGCCTTCCTTGTTATCGCGGTGGCCACCCTTCAGGGACCGCTTGCCGCCCGTGCGCAGAGTGGCCGTGTGTATGTGTCGGTCACGGACGCCAAGGGCGACCCAAAAGCCGGCGTTGCTGTCGCAGACCTCGTAATCGAAGTCAGCGGCAAACCCGCCGCGGTGACCGGTGTCGCACCGGCGGCCGAACCCGTGTCAATCGTGGTGGTCACCGAGGGCATTGGCCGGGAGCTGATCTCTGAAACCCGCCGCATGATGAAGGCCGTGGTCACCGGCGCTCGTGCGATTCATCCGGATTCGCGCGTGGGCCTGATGGTGGAAGACGGGGCGGCCGCGCCGGTCATGCATCACGTGACGACGGGCGCCGCGGCGCTTGATGCGGCGATCGTGCGGTTCTTCGAGAGCAGCCGGAACGCGCCGTTCCTGGACAGCATCTTTATCGCGTCGCGCACACTTGCGCTCGAATCACAATCACGTCGCGCCATTGTGGCGGTGACCTGGGGAGACGAAGCACCGGTGGACGTCATGTCGTTCACCAAGGTGGCGAAGGCAGTACGCGACAGCGGTGCATCCCTCTGGGCGCTGGACCTTGGCGGCCGGGAAGCGCCACTGGGCACCGCCGAACAGCGCGTGTTGTCCGATGTCACGGCGACCAGCGGCGGGCGACGCGAGCGCACCACCGTCGCGTCGATCACGCCGCTGACCGAACGCATCCTGGCCACTCTGCGCGGCCAATACGCAGTCAGTTTCGAAGATGCGTTTATTGCGGGAACCGCGTCGCCGAAGATCGCGGTACGCACCAAAGGACTGAAGGTGCTGGCGCCCGGCTGGCCCGCCGAACGGTAAGGCGCGGCCTGACAGGCGCACGTGCGCCTGTCAGGCCGGTCGGCTACGCCCTATTTGTCTTCCTGCTGATCCGCGATTTTTTCTTCGGCGTCCTGAAGTTCTTCGTCCTCGTCCTCGGCGTCGTCGCCCAGGTGCGTGGTCTTGCCCTCGCGCTCCACACCCAGCACATCTCCGGGCTGGGCACGATCCATCGTCGGGTTCGGGTCTTGGTTCAGGTCGAGATTCGGTGTTCGATTCGGCATGCAGTCTCCTTGCACACTGTCACTGCAAGGAGACTGCCAGTTGCCGGCGAGCGCAGGAGCTGGCGTACGGGTTGCGCCCAGCCCACCTGTGCCCCCACGGCTACCACTAAGTGGCAACGGCTGGGACGAGCGTGGCGAAGCTGGTGTCACGCCCGGCTAAAGTCAATAAAGCCCTTTTCGACATCGACCCGCTCCAGTGTCACCGTGAGCCGGTCGCCGACGTCCACGCCGGGCAGTTCGCCATGGGCGAGCATGCCTTCGACCGGCGGCGTGAAGATGCGGACGAACGTGCCCTTGGGCGACGCACCGGTCACGATGGCGTCGAACGTCTGGCCGATGCGCGAACGCATCAACAGCGCCGCGGCGGACTTATCCACCTGCCGTTCAACCTTGTTCGCGGCGTCCTCCTGCTGCGTACAGTGCGCGGCGAGCTGATCGAGCGCCTCAACCGAGTATGGCGACGACGAGCGGGCGAGCGCGGCTTTGACCAACCGCTGGGTAATCAAATCCGGATAGCGGCGATTGGGAGCCGTTGAGTGCGCGTAATCCTTGACCGCCAATCCGAAGTGCCCTGGGGGATCCCCACCGGGTCGATCGACCACGTATTCGCCGGGACCGAGCAGCTTGATGACACTCAGCGAAAGATCGGCAAAGCGATCGGGCTGCTCACGCCGGCTCATGCGCAGGAACGCCGCCAGCGCCGGGGCATCCGGCTCCGCCGGCAATTGCCCGTCGGCTGCGGCCGCAAGCTCGACAATGCGGCTCCAGCGTTTGGGCTGGCGGACAACGCGCCGGATTGACGGCACGCGGTGCGCGTCGAGAAAACGAGCGGTGACCCCGTTGGCCGCGATCATGAAGTTCTCAATCAGCGACTTGGCGCGATTCGCGTGGTCTGCCCGCAACTCTCGCAGCGCATCGCCCTCGAACTCCGCGTTGGCCTCGATGCGATCGAACTCAAGCGCTCCTTCCTCGTGGCGGCGCTCGCTGAGGGCTCGCGCGGCCCGATCCTGCAACGTCAGTCGCGCGCCCAACCCCGCCACCGCTGCGGCGGCGGGCGGCAACGGCCCCTCCCCCGCCAGCCAGGCGCCCACCGTCCGGTAGGCGAGCTTCGCGTGATTCCTGACCACGGCGCGATAAACATCCGGGGACCCAATCGCGCCGTCAGGCGCGACTGTCATCTCAACGACGACCGCCTGCCGATCCTCGCCGGGGTTCAGTGAGGTCAGGTCCGTGGACAGCCGGGGCGGCAGCATGGGGAACACGATGGCCGGCGTGTACACCGACGTCGTGTTGACGGCGGCGTGGCGATCGATCGGCGAGTCCCTGGGCACCAGGGCGTCCACGTCGGCGATGGCCACACGCACCGTAACATGGCCACCCGGCGATTCCTCGGCGACTGAGAGCTGGTCGAGATCGCGTGAGTCGTCGTTGTCGATTGAGCACCAGAGCCAGGCGCGCAGGTCGCGTGGCGCCACAGGCCCGGGCGCCGGTGTGTCGGGCGACTGCTCGGCCTGCGCGAGGGCCGCGGCGGAAAACTCGGGGTCGAGCCCGCGCTCGCGCATCGCCCGGATGGCAATTTCGCGCAGACGGCTGCGATCAGAAGCGTGTGTGGCGTCACTCATCCTCAACCGACGCTATCACGTCGTCTGCCACGGCCTGTGTCCAAGAGCCGACCGCCGGGCGGGTTAACATGTCAGCCACCCGTCAGGAGGTCCCATGCCGACGCCGTTTTGCCCGGGCTACGCCGCCGAGCCCTACGCCTCGCTGCTGCGAGATTACCCTGGGGACACCGCGTATCCCTCCAAGGCCTTTCGCACGGAATGGGGTCCTGTGTTCCATCGAGGCCGCATCGACGGCACGGCGCGACTCCTGGCGATCGGCCAGGACCCAGCGCAGCACGAAGTCATCACCCGGCGCATACTCGTCGGCGCGGCCGGCAAACGCGTGCAGGGCTTTATGGCCAAACTCGGGGTGACGACCAGTTATGTCGTCATCAACGCGTTTCTCTACAGCGTCTACGGTCAGTCGGGTGGCGCGGCTCACATCAGGAGTGCGGCGATCACCGCGTATCGCAATCGATGGTTCAGGGCGATTCTCGACACCAGTCCTATTGAGGGCGTGGTGGCATTCGGCGGACTGGCAGAAGACGCGTGGGCCGCATGGCTCAGCTCACCCGACGCGGCCGGGCGTCCGGCACTGCCCTTTCAGCAGGTGCCGCATCCGACGTCGCCCATCAGCGCCTCCAAAGGCGACAAGGCCAAGCTCGCCGTACTGACCGCGCAGATGCTGGCCAAATGGAATGCCGCGGTCGCTGCGCTCATGCCGTCCGTGATCCATCCCGATGGCGTTCCGGCTGCGGCCTATGGCACGTCGTTCACACCCGCCGATCTTCCCGACATCCCGATGGCCGACCTGCCGGCGGGTACGCCTCCGTGGATGGCGACCGAAGACGGTTGGGCCAAACGCGTGGGTACGACCGCAGCGATCAAGCGACGTACTATTCAGGTTCTGGTTCCCAGGTCCATCGACCTATAGCCATGGCCAAGAAACTGCCGATCGATCCGCTCACGGGCCCGACCATGATTCTTGAAGGGCGCATTGTCACGATGGCCGCGTCACGCCTGGTCATCAGTCGTGGGAGGCTGTTCATCAAGGGCGGAACGCTGGTCCGCGTGCAGGCCGCCGAGGCGCCGCCGCCAGCCGGGTTTGGCGGTGTGGCCGTGACCAGGACAAAGGGGACGATCTATCCGGGCCTCATCGAACTGCACAATCACCTGGCCTACAACGCGCTGCGCTTGTGGCAGGTCCCCCGCACGTACTCCAATCGCGACCAGTGGGCGGGAATTCCCGAGTATCGGGAGCGAGTTTCCGGTCCCATGAACATCGTGGGACGAACACCCGACTTGCTGCCGGCTGTGATTCGCTTCGTCGAGACCAAATGCCTGGTCGCGGGTGTGACCACCACCCAAGGCGTGGCGCTCTTCAGCAATGCCGGTGTGCGGCGGTACTACCGCGGCATCGTGCGCAACGTTGAGCAGACCGATGAAGCGGCGTTGCCGGAAGCCGCGACACGGATTGCCGATGTCGACGGCAGAACGCCGACGCAATTTCTTGAGCGGCTCAAGAAGCAGAGCTGCTTCCTGCTGCATTTGTCCGAAGGCAAGGACGCCACGGCGCGCAAGCACTTTCAGGCGCTGCACATCTCCGGTGCGGACTGGGCCATCCGGCCGGAACTGGCGGGCATCCACGCGGCGGGATTGACCACCGACGACATGAAGATCTACGGCACCAACGGCGGCGCGATGATCTGGTCGCCGCTCTCGAACCTGCTGCTGTACGGCGACACGGCCGATGTGGCGGCGGCCAAAACCCACGGCGTGCGCATTGGGCTCGGCTCCGACTGGTCTCCGTCGGGCAGCAAGAATCTACTGGGCGAGCTGAAGGTCGCCAAGCTGTTCAGCGAGCGCGGTGGCGGCATCTTCACCTCCGAGGAGATCGTCGCCATGGCCACGCGTACGGGCGCGCAGATCCTGAAGTGGGATGCTGTACTGGGCTCGCTTGAGGACGGCAAGCGCGCAGATCTGGTCGTGGTTGATGGCACGAACGGCGACCCTTTCGATCATCTCATCGAGGCCAAAGAGCACGACATTTCGCTGGTCATCGTCAACGGCGTACCGCGCTTCGGCACCACGTCGCTGATGACGACGCTGGGCGTGACGGGCGCCGAGACCGTCACGATTGGCTCGGCCAGCCGGCAGCTGTTCCTCACACAGGACCAGCAGGATCCGCAGGTTGGCACGATCAGTCTGTCGGACGCCGTCGGTATTCTGGCGGAGGCGTTCGCGACATTGCCCGCACTGGCCAGAGATCTCGAGAAGCCGAAGACCGCCCGGGCCCTGGCGCGCGCCCGCGACCGCGGGCCCGTGTGGGAACTGGCGCTCGACGAGCTTCAGGACACCGGCACCGCGGTGCGGGCACGCATGCAGCTCGACGGACACATGGTCGGCGCTCGCGCCCTTTCCGGTCGCGGCTCAAAGCCGCTGTCGGAAATCGTCAAGCCACTCGTCCTCGATCGCCTGACTGTTGCCGACGACGACGATTTTATTCCGGGCCTTGCGTCGCAGAAAAACCTCCCGGACTGGCTCAAGTCCGGGCTCGCGTCGCTGCTGGGGTGAGTCTCACGTCGGCGCGAGCGCGTTCGCGATCGCGTCTCTGCCGGGTTTGTTGGATAATGGGGCTGCCTCATGATGCGCGTCCTCTTGGTTCGACTTGGCGTCACGCTCTTCGCGGCCGTCGCTGTGCAAGGCGGCTCGGATACGCCGCCCTATGCGCAGGTGGCCCGTGTGCCCGCCATCGTGGACGGGCAGGGCTTTTCCAGCTTCGCATTCGACCCCGTCGATCGGCGCATGTATGCCGGATCGCGCGAGGGCGTGTTCTGGGTCGATTTGCGCGAGAACGACCCGCGCATGAAGGGGCCGCTGCTTCGAAAGCGCATTGACACCATCGAGGTTGCTCCTGACTCCGGCCGGCTCTTCTATACCACCCTGGACGAGCTCGGCTCTGTGAACCTGCGCGCCAATGAGCCGGCACGCACACTGGCCGGCCGGCAGTGGCGCACCGCGCGGCTGGCCTACGAACCCACGCGCAAACAGATGTATGTCGCCACTCGCGAATCGGGCATCGTCGTCTACGACACCGACAATGGCGAGCGCGGACCGGTGATTGAGTTGCCCGGCTGGTATGCCACGATGCTCGAGGCCGTCCCCGGCAAGGTATTTTTCTCAGTGGCGGACAAGTCGGGGCTCTACGTGATCGATGCGGCCACACACACGCTGGCGCCCTGGCCGGTGAAAGGCCCGCTCGTGACACCGGCCTATCTTGACGCCGACCCAACCGGGCAGTACCTGTTTGCCACCTACGATCGGCATCTGGTGGCGATCGACATTCCGACTGCGACCGTGGTCGCACGGCTCACGACCGCCACCGACGCCCGCATCGCCTTTGACCCCGAGAAGCGCCTGCTCGTGGTGTCACAAATCGATCAGCCCGGCCAGCCGCGCATTCGCCTTCGCGCGTATTCGGTGAGCGCGGCGGGGTTCACTGAGGTGGCTGAGTTGCGCAATCCGGCAGACGGCCTGGGGGGCCTTGAGTCGTTCCGCGGCGGCTTCCTGCAGCAGGGCTACCGGTCGCTCCTGTTCTGGACGGCGGCACCGGCGACGACACGCTGATCGCGCGACCGGCTGGTCTAGGCGGGTTCAGTCAACCCGCGCGCATCCAGAATTTTTGGGATCTGATCTTCCGTCAAGAGGCGCTTTTCGCGTACGAGGTCCACGATGGATTTGCCCGTGGCGACCGACTCTTTGGCGATTGCAGCGGCTTGTGCGTAGCCCAGGATTCGGTTCAGGGCCGTCGCGATCTGGGAGGTGTGTTCTGCATAGTGCCGGCACCGGGCTTCGTTGGCGGTGATGCCGTCGATGCATCGCACGCGGACCGCTCGCAGGGTGGCCGTGAGGATCGCGGTGGCTTCCAGTGCGGCGTGTGCCATGACGGGCATCATGACGTTGAGCTCCAGCTGGCCAGCCTGAGCGCTGTAGGCGATCGTGGTGTCGTTGCCCAGGACCCGGAAACACACCTGATTCGCCATTTCCAGGATCGAGGGATTCACTTTGCCGGGCATGATGCTCGAACCCGGCTGGACGCTTGGCAACCCAATCTCGCCCAGGCCATTCGACGGCCCGGAACTCAGCAGGCGCAGGTCGTTGACGATGCGCGTCAGTTCGAGCGCGATTGCCCGGAGGGCATTGGAGTACACCGTCATGGGCAATTGCGATTGCATGGCCGCGCACATGTTCGGCGCCAGTCGCAAGTGAAGCTCCCCGGTTGCCTTTTGCAAGTGCACGAGGACCGCCTGTCGATAACCCGCAGGCACGTTGACGCCGGTCCCGGCGGCAGATCCTCCGATCCCGAGTTCGCACAAAAACGCCTGCGCGTCAGCCAGCACCTGCAACAGGTGCCCAATCGTGTGCGCATAGGCGCCAAACTCCTGGCCCAGTCGAATGGGCACGGCGTCCTGCAGGTGGGTGCGCGCCGCCTTGAGCACATGGTCAAACTCGCTCGCCTTGCTGTCGAGCGCACCCTTGAGCGCCTCGAGTTCGGCGGCCAGTTCCCGCGACAGACGCAACGTGGCCAGCCGCATGACGGTCGGGTAGGTGTCGTTGGTGCTTTGCGACATGTTGACGTGATCGTTGGGATGGATCGGAACGTAGGACCCCAGCGCATGGCCCAGAGCCTCGTTGGCCACGTTGGCAATCACCTCGTTGGTGTTCATGTTCTGTGAGGTGCCAGCGCCGGCCTGATACGCATCCACGATGAAGTGGGGGCGAACGTCTGCGGCAAGGATGGCATCCACCGCCGAGACAATGGCGTCACAGCGCTGATGATCCAACGCGCCGACCTCTCCGTTGGCCTTCGCCGCGCAACGTTTCAGGAGCAGGTACATCCTGATGAGTTCCGGGTGCACCTGCGTACCGCTGATGGGAAAGTTCTGGGCGGCGCGGAGCGACTGGACCCCGTAGTACACGTGATCGGGGATTTCGAGTTCGCCGAGGCTGTCTGTCTCCGTTCTCATCATGTTCCCCTGTTCTGCCGCCAACAACCTGTCATGTCCATCCAATCTAACCCCACGGGCGGCACTCAGGTGGTGTGCCTTTGCGTACAGCCACCACGCGTCCCGAGGCATAGGGTGGACCTATGCGTACACTTCCTACCGCTCTCGCATGTGTGATTCTGGCGGGCGTGATCGGAGCCGTCGAGACTCCGCGCGTGACCGCCGTGACGCCGTCACCCCTGTTCACGAGCGCAAAGCCTCAGACGCTGCGAGTGACGGGGACGGGGTTTGCCCCGGGCCTGACCGTCGAGGTCATGTCACAGGGGAATACCGACACCTACTCTGGCGCAGCCGTGCAGGGGCAGCGCAGCACCTCGTTTGAGATTGCTGTGGTGCTCACGCAACCCGGAGCGTCGACCCTTGTCGTCCGGAACACCGACGGCGGTGTGTCCGATCCCTTCCCACTCAAGGTCGAGGTGGGCCCGGCCGTTCCGCCAGACACTCCGATGCCGCAATCGCGCCCGACGATCGACCGCGTGTCTCCTGAACGAACGACCAAAGGCAGTGTCGCCCAAGCGGTCATGCTCACCGGCAGTCAGTTCGCGCCAGGGCTCACCGTGTCCGTGACCGACCCGACCGGCACGGTCACCATTGTCAAAGGCACGGCCATCGACACCGTAACGCCGACCCTGGTCAAGTTCAGTTTCCTGTTCGAGGTGTCAGGCGAATACACGCTGGCCATCACCAATCCACCGGGTCAGTCGTCGAATTCCGTCACGATCGCCGTGTCGTAACCATGGGAGGCCGCAGCAACGCGAGGCGACCTGGACCTATCTGACCACTGACGAACCGTTCGGTCCGCTGACGCAGCGCATCATGCGGGCCCTGGCAAAGCGCCTTCGGCTGCGGAGCTAGTTACTTCGCAGGCGTTGAGACGGGCTTCCCTTTTTCAACGACGTAGGTCGCCAGGATCTTCGCCACCGTCGGACCGATGTTACGACCCTCGTGCACGAGGCCAGCGGGGATGAAGAACGGCTCGCCGGCCTTGACCGTGATCGGCGGTTTTCCGTCGATCACGACCTCCACCAGGCCTTCGAGGACATAGGCAATTTCCTCGCCGGGATGCGTGTGGCGGCCCGACGCCACGCCAGGCTGAAACTCGGCCCGCGCCTGCACCACGTGCTGGCCCGCGATGGAGAGGTCCTGATCCTGCAGCAGGGTGCGTGTGAAACCCGCCTGTTGGGCCGCCCCGCCTGAGGTGGCTGCGGCCAAGGTACACGCGATGGCGATGATTGAGCACTTGTGACGTGTGGTCATGGGCACTAGTATCCCCCATGCGCCCGGACCCGTCCGGCCGCGTCCGCAGCTCTCGGACGACGTGTGTGTACACCATCGTCGTTTCGACGTTGGCGTGTCCGAGGTATTCCTGGATCTGTCTGATGTCCACGCCGTTGAGCAGGAGATGTGTCGCGAAACTGTGCCGACGGAGTTGCTCGCGGAGGTCATCTCGGCTCGCCTCGGGCGCAGCGTGGCGCGGTCCTTGTCGCCCTTACCTGAGCGCACAAATATCAGCCCTTGATCGAAGTCGAGGTCCTTCGTGCGGAGCCCGCAGCATTCCGAGACCCGAAGGCCACCGCCGTAGATGAAGCTCGCCATGACCTTCGGCGTGCCGGACATCGCGGCGAGGAGCGCGGCCGTCTCGGGAACGCTGAGTACGACTGGCAGGTGCGTACCGCGTTTGGCCTTGACGCCTGGTGCGAGTCCCTCCACGTCACGATTCAGCACTTCCCTGCAGAGGAACAATAGTGCGCAGCAGGCCTGATTCTGGCTGCTGGCCGAGACATGACGCTCCACGGCGAGGTAGGTGAGAAAGTCGCGCACGTCCGCGACAGTGATCGTGGGGTGCGGTTGCGCCTGGCGTGCAGATGCGTAGTCACAGAATCGGCGCACCCAGTCCACGTAGGTCTGTTCGGTGCGATAGGAATAGTGCCGCGTGCGCAAGCGTGTGCGGACGAGCTCAAGGGCGGTCAGAGGATCGGTGCGGCCGGCCGTCACTGCGGCGGCTGCGGCAGCGGTTGCGGCGACGTTCGTCCAGTCGGTGCGCCTCAGCCAGAAAATAGATGCGCAGGGCCTGATTGGCCTGTTGCACCTGCCAGTCGGCCACTCGGGAATCCTGTTCGAGCGATTCGCAGAATTGCCGAACCTGGTCGGCGAGCGGCATGTCGATGGCCGGCCTGGCCATGAAGCGTCTGACTCAGCGAACCAGGTGCGGGGCCACACTGGGCCGAGCGAGTTTTGCGCGCAGCAGGAATTCCGCGAATTGCTGAAGGGACGTCTCGAGCTCGCGCATGGCTGCTCTTCACACGAGCAAACTTTGTGCCGTCAGCTTCGCCTGGACTTGCCGAGGCGCCCTGCCATCGACCCGGGCTTGGGGACAACCACGGTTGCGATCTGCCGTCATGAGCCGCAACCACGGTTGCCGGTCTCTCCGATTGCCGCGCTCCGCCCAACTCCGGCGATTCCGGTGTTCGGCGACCAGCGCCATTGTGAGGGCAACGCCGACGGCCACCCCGCTATCGTCTTCAGTCCATGGCGCTTGTGTGCCCGTGAGGTTGGGGTGGATAATGCCGTCCACTGACGGTGGAGCGTAAGGGTCGCGGGCGATGGGATTGCGCGGTTGCCCGGAGATCTCGCGTTCCACCCATAGGAAGTTAGGCGGATCAGACCTCAGACGAGACTTCTATTCTTCGAGGGCCGGGCCTCGGCCACGTGTGGCGCCCCACAATGATCTGATGATGACTCGCTCGTCGTCGTACGTGTAGTAGAGGTGACAAGCGATCTTGTCGAGGTACAGGCGCCGCGTGCCCGGTGTCGGAGCTATCTCGTAGGGTGTGCCCATGCCGGGTAGCAGTGCAAGAAGGTTGAGCGCGGCCCCGAGCTCATCTTCGAACAGATGTCGTTGATCCCGATGCTCAATCCACCAGCGGTGTTCAACGTTGATCTGGTGCTGGGCCGTAACCGTGAACAACACACGGCGGTCGGTCACCGAGCCTTGAGCTCCCGCAACACCTGGACGGCATCAACAAGGCGGCCCGCTGCGACGTCAGACTCCGATTGACCGAGCGCTTGATGGAGAGCGGCGCGGTCAGCCTCATCCAACCAGTCGCCAGGGTCCAGTGGCAGCAAGGTCACGGTGGTGCCCTCGGGCAAACTTGTTGGGGAATCCACGACAATCCGGCCGTCTCGCACCAAGGCGGTAATCGTCATTCCCGGAGCGTAGCATTGTGAACAACCGCCTAACAAGCGCATGGAGCCGACGGCGGCGGAATGATGTACAACATGGGCACCGAGCCGCCGCGGCTCATGCGCAACGTTAGCCAGATCGAGAAATGCAATCCACGAGGAATAGGCTTTGCTTCGTCGCCTGCGTAATGCTTTGTTTCGCTGCTATGCCGGCGTGTGCTTGGCGTGGGCGACCTGCGACGGAGGTTTCTGGTACCCCATCCCCTCGTATGGGTCCGCCGACGCTCCCAATGCAAAGTCGTGGATTATTGATGTCGACCGCCGACGCGTCGAAATGCCGATTGGCAACGTCGGCGGATGAAAGTCAGACGCCGCGTTGACCGACGGGCTGCCCAACCAGGAGAACCCATGGCACGACTTCTTCACGCCGCCATCATCTTCGTCGTGTCGGGGTCGTTGACAGCCTGCAGCGGCCGCGAATCGGCGCCGACTGGACAACGGCACCCGGCGACGCGGCAGGTGAATGTCGTCGACGACTATCACGGCACAAAAGTATCTGACCCGTATCGCTGGCTCGAAGAGTTGGATTCGCCGGAGGTGCGTGACTGGGCGGCAGCGCAATCTGCGCTCGCGCTACCGCTTCTGCGCAACAACAATGTGCGGCCATGGGTACTTGCTCGCGTGGACGAGCTGCGAGCCTTCTGGAAGGAGCCGTCGTCTGCAGGCTCCAGCGATCCGTCGTTGATCGATGAACGATCACTCCCACCAGGTCAATCGATTTCCGACGTCTGGGTCTCCCCTGACAAAAAGCATGCGGCGTATGCCGTATCGACCGCCGGCAGCGAGTGGGTGGAAACACGCATTCGGCGGCTGTCGGATAACACAGACCTCGACGAACGTCTTGAGGGGCTGCTCTGGTCTGACCCTTCGTGGACCAAGGACAATCGCGGCTTCTTCTACGTGCGCAGCCAGAAACCCGCGCTCGGAGAACGCACGGCCATGAAGGGGCCGGTTGTGTATTACCACGCCGTCGGCACACCGCAGTCCAGCGACATTGCGATCTTTCGCACTGCACCTGACGTCACGGACCTGGTGCTCACGCAGGAGCTGTCTGCCGATGGGCGATACCTGTTCGTCTACGAAGGCAACGGCGCCCATGTGGAGGGCATCGGCTGGCTGTTCACCCGCATGTATGTTCTCGATCTTGTCGATCCACTGCGACCGGCGCTCTCCGGCAAGGTGGTTCCGCTTTCCAGCGAGCGTGACGGCGCGTATCGCGTCGTTGCGACCGAAGGCAACAACCTGTATCTCTTCACCGATCGCGGTGCACCGCGCCGCCGGCTGGTGGTCTTTGACATCAGAAACCCTGCAGTGATTCACTGGCGTGATGTCGTTCCGCAGACCGACGATGTGATCGACCAGTTGTACGACATTGGCGGTCGATTCGTCGTCCAGTTCCTGCGGAACGTCCAGCATGGTGTCCGAGTCCACGAGCGCGACGGACGACTCCTACGCGAGTTGCCCGTTCCTCCGATGACGATGGTTACAGGCATTCGTGCAGGCGCGGCAAATGAACTCGTCGTCGAGGCGAGGGAGAGATTTGCACCGACTCAGAGGCGATACAACGTGGTGACCGGGCAGACGACTGTGGAGCGAGACGTAATACTCCCGTTTCCCGCGGATGCATTCGAGATCAAGCTGGTCTGGTATTCGTCGAAAGACGGAGTGCGCGTACCCATGTTCCTGGCGCATCGCCGCGGCCTGGTGCTCGACGGCTCACACCCGACGATCCTCTCCGGCTATGGCGCGTCCAGTCAGCTGTCTCTGCCCGGCTTCGGCGAATGGGCGGTTGCGGGACTCGAACTTGGCCTCGTTATCGCGAGCCCAGCGCTACGTGGGGGCGGTGAATTCGGCCGAGAGTGGTACGAAGCGGGAACCCTCGAACGAAAACAGACGACGTTCGACGATTTCATCGCGGCAGCGGAGTACCTCATCCGCGAGAAATACACGTCGTCCGAAAGGCTTGCAATTTCCGGAGCATCGAACGGGGGATTGCTCGTGACCGCGGTCATCAACCAGCGTCCTGAACTCTTTCGTGTCGCAATTGCCGGCGTGCCCCAGACGGACAACCTCCGCTACGATAGAGGTCGCCACAATACTCAGTTCGGGACGCCACAGAATCCGGTGCACTTCCCGTTTCTTTATGCGTATTCGCCGGTACACAATGTAAAACTGCGGACGTGTTATCCGTCGACATTGTTAACGACTGCCCTCAACGATGAGCGCGCTCCTGCGTGGATGGCGCTGAAATACACGGCGACTCTGCAGGCTGCGCAATCGTGTGACCGGCCCGTGATCCTGCGCGCCGATACGGGTGGAGGACACATTGGCAACGAATCGGATGACGCCGCAGACTTGACAGCTTTCGTGTCGACCCAACTCGGCTTGAAACCGCCGGACGGGGTGCGGCAGTAGCAGCGGTTCCAAAATCATCCATGCCCAAATCCCTAATGCAACGCCTGCGTGTTGTCGGCCTGACAAACAGTTGCTGGAGTTGTGCGCCGCGTGGGCCCGCGAGTCCAGCCCACACACACGGTGGATTGTCCGGGACGGGCTCCGGAAGATGAAGAGGCCGCGCGCATTCTGGCATGGGTCGCGCCTTCGGCCTAACGTACGTCATGCGGCGGGTAACGCCGGCTTTTTCCGGCTTCAGTGTCCGCAGTGTACCGGCTTCGCCCAGTACGTTCCGGCTCCCTTGCCCTTTCACCGCATCTCGGGGACACACAATGCAGCGTCGCGAATTCTTCAACTGGTCCGGCACGATGGTCACGGGTGCGCTCGGCGCCTCGGCGCTGCCGGCCTGGGTTGGTGCCGCGCTCACCGAGCCGATCGAACTCAACCTGCCGTCCCCCACCGCCGATGTCGCCCGCGATGAGGCATACTGGGCACGGGTGCGAAAGCTGTACGCCGTCGACCCCTCGATGCTCGACCTCGATCACGGCAATTCCGGACTGACGCCCCGGCGCGTGCTCGAGCGGTATTTGCGCGATGCTCGTCTGCTGAACAGTGCGCCGAACGTGCACGCTCCAAGCTTGATGGATGATCGCATGTACGAGACGATCATCGGCTTCCTCGGCGTGCAGGCGCCGGACGACGTCGCTCTGGTGCCGAATGCAACGCAGGGGCTCAACACCGTGCTGCGCGGGTTCCCCCTCGACCGCGGTGACGAGGTGCTCGTGAGCAATCACGAGTATCCGGACATGGTCGCGACGCTGCACGCGCGCGTTAAACGCGAAGGGATCGTCCTTCGCACTGTAAACGTTCCGGCCCGCGATGTCGACAGCGCCGAGTTCGTGCGCGCGCTCGAGGGGGCAGTCACGGCCCGCACGAAGCTCGCGCTGCTCAGTCATGTGAGCGCGTGGAATGGCGAGGTGCTGCCCGTCGCCGCTGCCTGCGCCGCGTTGCGGGTGCGCAACGTGGCCACGTGCGTCGATGCGGCGCAGAGCGTCGGATTTCTCGACGTGAACTTCGGCGCGATCGGCTGCGACTTCATGGCGCTTTCGTGGCACAAGGGGATGTGCGCGCCGATTGCTAGCGGAGCGCTCGCCATGCGCCAGCGCTGGATCGGCGTCGTGGAGCCCCTCCATCCGCCCACGTGGGATGTCGGCAAATACCTGATCGCGCAATATATGTGGGCGGGGACAGCGAACCTCGCCGCATACGCGGCGATTCCCACCGCCATCAGTGTGCAGCGGCAGATCGGCATTGCCAGCAAGCTCGCG
>JBKJQX010000216.1:0-3268 GCA_046594875.1 Vicinamibacterales bacterium | reverse complement strand
AAAACGCTGCGGGCGCGCTACGACGCGTGGCGTAAGACACAACCCGCCAATCTCAAATGACCCAACGCAGGAGAACGCCGATGCGCACCGCTCGAATCACCCTCGCGTTGATACTGGTGTTTGTGGCCGTGGCGCTCGTGCCCGCGCAAACGCCGCCACCGGCTGGCGCCACTGCTGTCGGCCAGACGGCAGGGCAGCGCGCCGGCGGGCCTCCGCCCCAAACGCCACCTGCGGGCGGGCAGCGCGGCGGCGGTCGCGGCCGCGGCGCGGTCCAGATCATGACGCTCACCGCGCCGTGGGCACCGGGCGCGGAAATTCCGCTGAAACACACCCAGGCCGGCGGCGACATTTCTCCAGCGCTCTCATGGGACAACGTGCCCGAGACGACGGTGAGCTTTGCCCTCATCGTCCACGACGTCTCCGCCCCGGCCGGCCAGGGGACAGACGATGTGCTGCATTGGATGGTGTGGAACATTCCGGCAGCCGCACGGTCGCTGCCCGAAGGGGTGCCGCACGGGTCGCAGATGGCCGACGGTTCAAGACAGATCAGCGTGACCGGCCCGAACTATCGCGGTCCCGGCGCGCCCGCGTCGGGTCCCCCGCATGTCTATCTGTTCGAACTCTACGCGCTCGACTCGATGATCGACGTGCCGGCACTCGGTCCAACCGGCGCAACGGTGCCGCAGACGCGCGCGGCGGTCATGGCCGCCATGGCCACGCACGTGCGCGGCAAGGCCGTCACCGCCGGTGTGTTCAAGCGCCCCGCCTCCTGAGCTGATCTGCCGTGCCCAACTGGATTCCCATCGTCGTCGCGGTCGTTGCTGCGCTTGGGTATGGCCTGTATCGCGAACGCCTGCGTGTTTCAGGTGTTGAACGAGCGGCACAGGCACATGGATTTGTGCGAACGGTGCCGTTCGCGCCCACTCCACAGGCACCAGCCGTGACGCTGTCGAAGCGCCTGCATGTGCATGGCGCACGCATCTGGGGCATCGGCCTCGAAGGGTTTGTTGACGCGCTGCCGTGTACGATTGCCGAGCACGAAAGCGCCAGCACAGGCACGAAGAAGACGGGCGACTGGTTCACGCTGGTGGTGTGGCCCATCCGGGAATCGGCGGGCCCGTTGATCGTGTGGCGCGCGCCCTCGGTGAGGCCGCTGACGAACGCTGGCGTCGCCGGTCGCCTGGGTGTTGATGTTCCGGACGCGGCGACGTTGCGACTGACCACGCCGGGCGGGATTCTCGTCGAAGCCGAGCCGCACGTCAGGGATGCGTGGTTGACGCCCGAACGGACGCGGGCCCTCGAAGCGTGGCCACACGGCGGTGTACTTGTGCGGGATGCCGGCTGCGCCGCCTGGCGACTGCCCGGCACACTCTCAGCCGGGCGTCTCGATCAACTGCTCAAGCAGATCCCCGAAGCCCGCCGCCTGATGATGTAACCAGGCGCTCGCTTTCGCGCCACAGGCGCCCAGCCACTTCCCAATCCTGCGCCACTCCTGATGGAAGGGCGGCCTCGTGCCGGTTGAAATACTGGCCGGTCACGCCGTCAAGGTCGAGGCGAGACGCCAGCGCGATCACGGGCGCGGCACCCTCTTCCACCGTGATGAACGTGCGGCTCAGCCAGAAGCGGATCAACGGCTTCGTCCATCCGGGTGCATTGGCCCAGATGTTCGTAGCCACGCGGCCGGGATGCACGCTGTTTGACGTCACTCTCGTGCCCACGAGCCGACGCGCCTGCTCTGACGAGAACAGCACGTTGGCCAGTTTCGATCGGGCATAGGCACGAAGAATCTGATAGCCGCGGGTGAAGCCCAGGTCCTCGAAGTCCATCGTGCCGTGGGTATGGCGGCCTGAGGCGACAGTGACAATGCGGGCTGGTGCGCTTTCGATGAGGCGCGGCAGCAACAGTTGGGTCAACAGGAAGGGCGCGAGGTGATTGACGGCAAACGTGGCCTCAATCCCATCCGCGCTCAGTGTGCGTCGCGCAAACACGCTGCCGGCGTTGTTGATGAGGACGTCGAGCTTCGGGATATCGCGCAACACCTGATCGGCAAGCTGTCGCACGGCCGCGAGGGAGGCAAAATCGCACAGGTACGCCGCAGCATCCGCACCCGACCGGGCTTTGATGGTGGCTTGTGCCCGCGCCACGCGACCCGCATCGCGGCCGACAATGATCACTTTGGCGCCCATGCCGGCCAGCACAGCGGCAGATTCAAGGCCGAGTCCAGCAGTGCCGCCGGTGATGAGGACAGTCTTGTTTTTCATGCACCAACATCATGAGCCAATTGGCTCATTTCTGAACTGGAAGGGAATCTACCACGTATAGTAGATTGCCTACCATGACGACTCCCGCGAAGAAACCCGGCATCATCCAGGGCACCCTGGATCTCCTGATTCTGCGAACCCTCGTGTTCGGCCCGCTGCATGGCCACGGGATCGTCAAACACATCAAGTCTGTCACCGACGAAGTGCTGACCGTCGAACACGGCTCGTTGTACCCTGCCCTGCAGCGACTGGAGAAAGTCGGGTGCATCACATCCGGCTGGGAGGCCACGGACTCGGGCCGCGAGATGAAGCTCTACCGGATCACCACCAGAGGCCGCGTGCAGCTCAGAGCCGAAGAATCAAAGTGGGCGCAACTGACCGAGGCCATGACACGGCTGCTCCAGCCCGGCCAGGCGAGGTCCTGATGGCGACGCGCGGGTTCAAGGGCGACGACGACCTGCAGCGCGAGATTCAGCTGCACCTGGAACTTGATGCCGAAGAACGCCGGACCGAGGGCCTGTCATCCGACGAGGCACGCCGCGCTGCCGCCATGGCGTTCGGCAATGTCGCAGCGATCCGCGAGGACGCGCGCACAGTCTGGTTCCCGCTCTGGCTGCAGCAGGCGGCGCAGGACCTCAGATACGCGGTGCGAGTTGCGCGCCGCGCACCAGCGTTCACCATCGGCGCCGTCCTGATCTTTGCGATCGGGATCAGCGCAAGCACCACGATCTTCGGCGCCCTCAACGCCGTTGTCCTGGCGCCAATGCCGTTTGCCGAATCTCACCGGCTGGTGCGACTCGCGCAGTCGAATCAGGAGCGAGGGGTGGACGCGTTCTCGGTCTCTCTCCCGCTCTATCGCGACTGGCAGGCGCGCAGCCGGAGCTTTGCCTCCATGGCTGCCGAACGCTCCGGCGCCGTGACGGTCTTGGGACTCGGTGAGCCGCGACACCTCGACGCCACGTGGCTCACGCACGACATGTACCCCCTGCTGGGGCTCTCACCGGCGC
>JBKJQX010000173.1:0-24529 GCA_046594875.1 Vicinamibacterales bacterium | reverse complement strand
CATCCGCTCACTGCGGACGGTGTACAGCACCTGCAGTAACAGGGCGCGCAGCAATGGCTCGGGCGGAATCGAGGGCCGCCCGGTCGCGGCGTACAACTGATCGAAATCGGACGCCAGCGAACGGAGGGCTTCATCGGTCATCCGCCAAGTGGCTCGTAATGGATGGTCGGCCGGGACGCGTACCTCCGGCGAGAGATAACTGAACAAGTGGCCCGTCTGCTGATCATCACCGCGCATGCCCGCATCGTAGTACCCGCCCGATCCCCTTCATGCCTCGTTGCGTACCCCTTTTTCAGCACCCTGCTAGTGGCGACAGGGATATAATTAGAGGATTCGGAAAGGGCCCTCAGTGGCCACATGGTGTCTATGCCTGAACGCGTACTTGATGAGACTCTGGCAACCCGGCTCAAAGAAACTCTGCTGAAGCGGCGCGGAGACATTTTGTCGGCGTCAACGGGCACCCGGGCGCTCCCCGCCTCGGTGGATGTGAACAGCCGCCACGGCGACCTGGCTGATCAGGCTAACGGCACCAACGAAGTGCACATTCAGCTGAAGCTCAAGCAGACCGACGCGAAGATTCTGCAGGCCACTGAAGAAGCCCTGGAACGGATCGAGAAGGGCGTCTATGGCATCTGCCGTGACTGTGGAGACCCCATCGCTCCGGCCCGCCTGGAGGCCATTCCATGGACGCGCGTCTGTATCGCCTGCAAACAAAAACAAAGTGAGTCATGACGACGACCTCGATCGATCTCCTGAGTACGCTGAAGGAACTGCACCGCGACAAACTCACACTGCGTGAGCGGCACGTGGCCGTGGCGCGATACGTCGATCACTACGATTTCAACAACACCTACCAGTACGCGATCAACCGCGAAGACGTGCATCTGTCGTGGCTCGAGACGGCCATTGCCGAGCTCGGTGGCACGCCCGATCAGGTGCCGGCTCTGGACCTGCCCTCGCCCGGCAAGTCTGGAAAATCGAATGCGTACGCGGGCCTGGCTGATGAAGACGCGCGTGCGGCTGACGCCCTGGTGACGAAGTGGCGGGCGCGTGTGGACGGCATTTCGAACATCCGTCACGCCAAGATGGTCAACGTCATCCTCGGTGAGACCCTGGAGCACCGCCGGTTCTTTGCGCAGATCGCGCAGGGCAACCAGCAGGTGCTGGGGACGCGCATGGCCGGCGCCGGCACCGGCAACGGTGTGATGGGTATCCGCTGGATCGAGTGACCCGGGTCGCCATCGCGCTCGGCAGTAATCTGGGCGATCGCCGCGCCCATCTCACGTTCGCCATCAGCCGTCTGCGCAAAATCCTGACGGATGTCCGCGTCTCGTCCATCCATGAAACCGCCCCTGAAGGGGTGGACGGCCCCCAGCCAGACTACCTCAACGCGGTCGTCGCCGGCTTCACCACGCTCTCCCCATTTGCCTTGCTCCAGACCCTGCTGGCCATCGAGCGGGAGCGGGGCCGCACACGCCCATCTCTCAGAGCCTCACGCACTCTGGACCTGGATCTGATTCTGTACGGCGACGAGGTGATCGACACCCCGGAACTGACAGTGCCGCATCCACGGTACCTGGAGCGCGAGTTCGTCACAAAGCCGCTCGAAGAGGTGTGGTAATTCACAAAAAAAAGGGCGACCGTTGCCGGTCGCCCTTCATCACTCCGCTGCCGGAGTGCTTACATCGCTTTCTTGTAGTACGTCGCGCGGGGGGTTCCGGGGCCGCCGTCGCGGCCGGGGTTCGTGGTCGTCTGTACGAGCCACGCACCGTCCATTGAATAAACCGTGGTGCCCGTGCCGTTTGCCATGGTGGTCGTGATGACCAGCTTGCCACCATCCCACTTCGCCGTGGAGACCTGCTCGACGCCGGGGGCGCCGCCGCGGCCCATACCGGTGTTCTTGCTCTCGGTGCCGTCCAGATTGTAGGTGGTCTTCATTTCCATTTCCTGGACCTGGCGCGAAATGACCAGGGTCTTCGCGTCCTGCGTGATGGTGATGTCGCCGCCACCCATGCCACCGCCGCCGCCACGACCACCACCGCCGCCTGCGGGGGCGCCCGCCGGTGCCATCGCCGTCGTCTTCTCTGCGTCTCTCGTCCACTTGCCCGCGAAGTTCGGGGCCTGGGCGAAGACACTGGCCGTCATCAAAACGACCGCCGCCATACCAAGCGCTGCTGCTACACGTCGCATAAGAAATACTCCCTGCCTCATACGGGGCGACTGTGTTGTCGCCGCCGATCTTGTGTTACTCAAATCGAAGCGCTTCAATCGGGTCGAGTCCGGCCGCCTTGCGCGCCGGGTAGAAGCCGAAGAAGACTCCGACAAAACCTGCAAAGCCCACAGCGGTGAAGACCGCGTCGAGGGGCACCACCGCCGGCCAGTTCTGGTACCACTTGACGAACTCGGCAATGCCGTAGCCCATCGCAATACCGAGCGCGCCCCCGACAACCGAGATGACAATCGCTTCCACGAGAAATTGCAGCAGCACATCGCTGCCACGCGCGCCGATCGCCATGCGGAGGCCGATCTCGCGCGTGCGTTCCGTGACCGAGACCAGCATGATGTTCATGATGCCGATGCCGCCCACCATGAGCGACACGGCGGCGATACCGGCGAGCAGGGAGGTCAGGGTGCTCGTTGCCTGTGTGCGGAACGCCACCATGTCTTCAAGCGTCTGCACGCGGAAGTCATCTTCCTGGCCTGGACCGATACTGTTCTGCACACGCATGACGCCCCTGATGGCCTCAGCCGCCCGGGCGATGCCATCGGCGCTGAACGCCGACACGGTGATGTTGTTCAGACGCTGATTGCCCTGAATCTTCTTCAGTACGGTCGTGTAGGGCGCGAAGATCTGGTCGTCCTGGTTCTGGCCGCCCGACGACGCGCCCTTGGTGGTGAAGACGCCGATGACCCTGAACACGTGGTTGCGGACACGGACGTTCTGCCCGGTCGGATCCTGCTCCGGGAACAGCAGGTCCGCCACGTTTGATCCCATGACCAGCACCTTGGCCGCCGCCTGCACGTCCTGCTCGGTGAAAAACTGGCCGTATTTCATCGGCCACGACTTGATCAGCGGCCAGTCCACGTTGGTGCCCTGGATCGAGGTGTTGGAGTTCTGGCTGCCGTTGACGATCTGCAGGCGCGTGTTGACGCCTTCGGTCACCCACTGAATCTCCGGGAGCGCGCGAATCGCCGCAGCATCTCCGGCCGTCAGTTCGCCGCTGCCTTCGCCCAGGCGCACGCCACCACTGGTGAAGTTGCCAGGGGAGATGGTGATCATGTTCGTGCCGGTGGCCTTGACCTGCTCTTCAATCGTCGTCTGCGCACCCTTGCCGAGCGCCACCATGGTGATGACCGCACCGACACCGATGATCATGCCGAGCATGGTCAGCGCTGTACGCAGCTTGTTGCGGCCGAGCGCTTTCAGGGCGATGCGGAAAACCATCAGGATTGACATGTCGTGTTCCTTGACTCTTGACTAATGTGCCGCTTCGGCAGGCGGCGGGATCAGATCCGGCTCGGGCGGCGGCAAGGCGGCGAGTTCATCGGCCGCGTTGCGCCGATGCGGGATGGCCTGGTCGGCCACGACACGGCCGTCGCGGAAGCGAATGAGCCGGGTGCCGTATTCAGCGATGTCCATTTCGTGCGTGATGACGATGACCGTAATTCCGCGCTCCTTATTCAGGCGCTGGAAGATGCCCATCACCTCGATACTGGTGCGCGTGTCGAGGTTGCCGGTCGGTTCATCGGCCAGCAGAATCGACGGCTCGTTGATGAGCGCGCGCGCAATGGCCACCCGCTGCTGCTGTCCGCCCGAGAGCTGGTTGGGCATGTGGTGGAAGCGCTCACCAAGGCCCACGATCTCAAGCGACGCCATGGCCCGTTTGTGACGGTCTGCCGCTCTGAGGCCGCTCTTGCCGTTATAGAGCAGCGGCAACTCCACATTGTCGAGGGCGGTGGTGCGCGTCAGCAGATTGAAGCCCTGGAAGACGAACCCAATCTTCTGATTGCGCACACCGGCCAGCTCGTCCTTGGACAGCTTCGACACATCCTTGCCGTCAAGGATGTAGGCGCCGCTCGAAGGTTTGTCGAGCGCTCCGACAATGTGCATGAAGGTGGACTTGCCGGAGCCCGAAGGCCCCGTCACCGACACGAATTCGCCCGGCTCGATGTCGAGCGACACACCTCGCAGGGCGCGTACCTCATGGTCACCCATGTGGTACACGCGCGTGAGATCACGGACGGAAATAACTGGCATTACCGGCCACCACCACCGCCGCGGCCGCCGGTGGGCATGCCACCGCGCCCGGGCTGCTGGGGGGAGAACGGACTACCCGCAGCTGCGCCCGTCGTCTTGGCTGCCAGCCACGGCATCGTGATGTTCGACACGAGCTCCGTGCCAACGGCCAACTCGGCAGGACCAGTGACCAGTTCGGTGAAGGTGCCGTTCGTGATGCCCTGCATGATGTCGAGTCGTTTGAGCGTGCCGAACGGGTTGGCGGCGGTCACAGGCTCAAGCACGTAGACCTGCCCGCGTGTCGGCGTCCGCACGATCGGTGGGAAGAGCTGGTCGATGGAGCCCGAACTGCGCTGGGCCAGCGGGACCACGGGCGCGTTCTGCCCGCTGTTGCCCCCGCGTCCACTACCGCCACGCCCGCCACCACGGCCGCCGCCGAAATTGATTCCGGCCTTGGCGTAGGCCGCCATCTGCTGGTCGCGCGGGAGCGCACGAATGGCTTCAATCTGTTTCATCTGCTCGGGTGTGAAGTTGGCGTTCATGCCGCCGCCGCGTCCGCCGCCGCCACCCGTACGGTCGCCACCGGTGCGGTCACCGCCGGTGCGACCTCCACGGTCGCCACCCTGGAAGGGATTCGCGGCCGTCGCCTGGGGCGCGCCCGCGGCGTTCCCGCGAGTTGCCGGTGCCGTCGCCGCAGGCGCAGTCGCTGCTGCCGCTCCCGGTGTCGTGGCGCCTGGCGTGGTCGCGCCATTGGCGCCGCGGCCGGCCCCGCCGGTCCGGCCGGCCGGTGTCGGCGGTTCCTGCTTGAGGGCGGAATACATGTCGTTGCTCGGACGGAACCTGAGCGCGGCGTTCGGGATGCGCATCACGTTGTCGCGGCGCGACACCTCGATCCGCATCGACGCGGTCATGCCGGGCTTGAGCCGCAGGTCGTTGTTTCTCACGTCGGCGACGGTGGTGTACGTGACCACGTTCTGCTGAATCGTCGGGTTGAGGCGCACCATGATGATCTGGCCAGTGAATGTCTGACCCTGATACGCGTCCACCGAGAAGCGCACGGTCATGCCCTGGCGCACCTTGCCGATTTCGGCCTCATCCACGCCGCCTTCAAGTTTCAGCAACGTCAGGTCTTCCGCAATGGTGAAGAGCGTCGCCACCGTCTGCGACGACTGGACCGTGATGCCCGGATCGACCTTCTTGTCTACGATGACACCATCGACGGGCGAGGTGATTGTCGCGTAGCCGAGGTTCGTGTTGGCGGTATCAAGGTTGAAACGTGCCGATACCATCTGCTTTTCGGCTGATGCAATCTGTGCTTCCCGGCTCTTGACCGTCAGGTCCGCGGCCTCATACGCCTGCTGCGTCGCGAGCTTTTTCTCCAGCAGTTCACGCTGCCGTTCCAGGCTTCGCTTGGCGTCCGCCAACTGCACGCGCTGGCTGGCGATGTCCACTTCCTGCCGCTCAATGTTGGCCTTTTGAATCTCCACCTGCGTTTCGAGCAGGGAGGTGTCGATCCGGGCGAGCACCTGGCCCTTCCGCACGATGTCGTTGAAGTCCACCAGGACCTCTTCCACACGGCCGGACACGAAGGAGCCGACGCCCACCGATCGTTTGGCCTGCAACGTGCCGGTGGCGCTCACTTCCTCCACGATCTCGCCCTGCGAAATCGTGACTTTCATGAACTCGGGAATTTCCGGCGTCTGGTTGCTCTGGTAGTAGTAATATCCGCCAGCCGCGAGCACCAGGAGAATGACGAGACTGATCAGCTTCTTCATAGTCGTTTAGGCCTGTTCGGGAGTCGAATGCGCCGCCCCTCGGCGCAAGCCAGCAAAACCTTCTTCAAACAGGGTGTAGACGGTGGGCACAAGCACCAGCGTCACGAGTGTCGAGGCCGTCAGGCCTCCGATCACCACCCTCGCCAGGGGCGCCTGCAGTTCCCCGCCTTCACCCAGCGCCAGCGCCATGGGCACCAGGCCGAGGGTGGTCGTCAATGTCGTCATCAGAATGGGCCGCAGGCGCGTGCGCCCGGCCTCTTCCACGGCGTCGCGCAACGTCTTGCCATCACGCTTGCGCAGGATGTTGGTGTAGTCCACGAGAAGAATCGCGTTGCTGACGACAATGCCGGCGAGCATGATTACCCCGATATACGCCTGCAGGCTGAAGGATGTTGACGTCAGCTTCAATGCCGCCACAATGCCGATGAGCGCCACCGGTACCGAGAACATGACAATGAACGGGTCCTTGAGGGATTCGTACTGCGACGCCATGACCGCATACACGAGCAGGACTGCCAGCAGGAGCAGAATCTGCAGCTGCTGAAACGCGGTGCCCTGGGCCTCGACCTCGGCGCCAAAGCCCACGGTGAAGCCCTGCGGGATGTTGAGCTCCGGGATCCGCGCCCTGACCGCCTTGACCGCGTCGCCGATGGCCACGCCCGCCTCGAGCTCAGCGTTGACTCGTGCAATCCGCTCCTGGTTCTTCCGCTCGATCTGGGTGGGGCCGCGCTGGGTATCCACGGCCAGCAGGTTCTTGGCCGGCAGCACCTGGCCGGTGGGCGTGCTGATGAGCACATCGCTCACGGATTCGGCCCGTTCCCGGTCTTCGGCGCGGAGTCGCACGATGATGGGGAACTCCTTGCCGCGTTCACGAAAGACCGCCGCCTGCGTGCCGGCCATGTTGGTGCGGATGGCGTTGGCGACGTTGGTCACCGAGAGACCCAGCAAGGCCGCCTTGGGGCGATCCACGCGAATGGCGAGTTCCGGCCGGCCTTCCTGGCGTCCAATCTGCGGACTCGCCACGCCTTCTGTGGTCTGGAGCAACGCGAGGACTTCCTGCGAGACGGCGTTGGACTCCTCGAGCGAGAATCCACGAATTTCTACCGCCAGCCGGCTCGACGAGTTGAGGTCGCCGAGCACGCGATTGAGTGACTGGTTGCCGCCCGACGCGCGCGTCGTGATGCTGACGCCAGGCAAACCCACGAGTACCCGGCGAAGGTCGGTGGCGATCTGCTCGCTCGAACGCGTCCGCTCGTCCTTCTTCGTGAGCTTGATGGTGACCGAGGCACCGCCGCCCATGCCGCCCATAAACCCGCCACCACCACCCGCCGACGAGACCACCGTGACGGCCTCCGGGACGTTGGCCTGAATGAGGTCTTCGAGTTTCAGGATGACCGCCTCGCTCCGTTCGATACGGCTGCCAACCGCCAGTCGCGCGTTGACCGACACCTCGCCCTCGTCAGTCTGTGGCATCAACTCCGCGGGAATCGTCGGCAGGATGACCATCGCCGCCACCGTGAGACCAGTCGCCGCCATGAGCACCGTCGGCCGGTGCTGAAGACAGACGTGGAGGATCCGGCGATAAACATTGTCCAGGCCGTCGAGCGCGCGCTCACTGAACGTAAACAGCGTGCCGCTCAGGCCCCGCCGTTCCGCCAGCGGCGTCGGCAGCACGAGAATCCGTGAGCACAGGACCGGCACAATCGTGACAGCCACGAAGAGCGACATGCCCAGCGAGAACATGACGACGATGGCCAACTGTGTAAACAGAATGCTCGCCACGCCGGTGAGGAAGAGCAGCGGAACAAACACGGCGACGTGCGTCAGCGTGGACGCCAGAATGGCCGACCAGACCTCTTCGCTGCCGTCAATCGCGGCCTGCATCCGGGTTTTGCCGTGTTCTTCCATGTGGCGGAAGGTGTTTTCGAGCACCACGATGGACGCGTCCACGATCATGCCGACGCCCAGCGCCAGGCCGCCGAACGTCATCGTGTTGAGCGTGAAGCCGGCGAAATCGAGCAGCGCAAACGTGCCGACAATTGAAATGGGAATCGATGTGCAGATGATGAGCGTCGATCGCAAGTTCCGGAGGAACGCGAAGATGACGATGACCACCAGGCCGGCACCGAGGAGGCCGGCCTCCCGCACGCCGGCGATCGCCTGCTCGATGAACGTGGACTGATCGTCAAGCACCGTCAGATGCAGCCCCTGCACTTCGCGATTGATGCGCTGCACTTCCGCGCGCACTTCTTCGGCGATGGCCACGGTGTTTTTTCCCGACTGCTTCGTGACGCGCAGGCGGATGCCCGGCTTGCCGTTGATGCGTGTGAACGACCGCAGATCTTCGGTGGTGTCGCGCACTTCGGCCACGTCGCGCAGGTAGATGGGCACGCCGCCGCGTGTAAAGACAATCAGATCCTTGATTTGATCGATCGACTCGAACTGGCTCTGACTGCGCAGCAGGAAGGTCGTGTCACCTTCCGTGACTTCGCCGAGCGGCACGTTCTGGTTTTCGGTGCGAATGGTCTGCACCACCCGGTCCACCGGCAGATCGAGCGCCGTAATTTTTTCCTTGGAGAGTTCGATCCGAATCTGGCGACGCAGCCCGCCGTCGACGGTGACAGAGGCCACCCCTTCCACACGCTCCAGGCGGGGGACCAGGTCGATCTCGGCCATCTCGCGCAGGGTCACCCGATCGAAATCGCCTTCCACGCCGATGCCCACGATCGGCATGGAATTGGAGTCGAACTTGAAGATGGTGGGTGGGTCCGCGTCCTCGGGCAGGCGTCCGCGCACGCGGTCGACCCGTGTCCGCACTTCGTCGGCCGCCTCGTTCAGATCGCTGCCCCACGCGAAGTTCAGGCGGATGTTGCCATTCCCTTCAGACGCCGTGGAGTTGATCTGCTCAAGGCCCGGCACGGCAGCCAGGGATTGTTCGAGCGGCCGGACGATCAGTTCTTCGATTTCAAGTGGACCGACGCCGGCGTACCCGACCCGCACCGTCAGGCTGGGGTAGCTGACGTCGGGCATGAGGTCCACGGGCAGCCGCGTCAGCGAAATCGATCCCAGCAGGACGATGGTCGCCGACACCATGAACATGGTGACGGGCCGGTGGATCGCAAAACGAGGCACACTCATGCTGGTTCTCCTGCCTGATGCCGGGGCACCACGCGACGATGGTTACAGACCGCCCCCGCGGCCTGGAGGTGCGCCGGGCGCGGCGGTTCCCGGGGTGGCGTCACCCCCGGTGCGGCCGCCGGAACGCCCGCCGCGCTGGCCGGGCATGTTCATCGGCAGAATGCGATCGCCGGTGCGCAAGGCCAGCGCGCCGGTCGTGATCACCTGGGTGCCCTCGGTGAGGCCGAACAGGATCTCGATGCGTTCGTTGTCCTGAAGGCCGGTCGTTACCGGCTGAAATTTCGCCGACTGGCCGTCGACGAGGAACACGCCACGTTGCCCCTCGCTATCCACGACGGCGTTTCGCGGCACGGTCAGTGCATCCGAGCGCACTTCCACTGTGAGTCTGACCCGCGCGAACATGCCGGGTTTGAGGCGGTAGCCGGGATTCGGTACTTCGATTTCCATGGACGCCGTGCGTGTCGCCGCGTCGAACACCGGCGCCAGACGGCTCACGGTGCCGGTGAACTGCTCACCGGGAAACGCGTCCACCTCGATCATGGCGGTGACGCCGGCGTTCACGCGCTTAAAGTCCTTTTCGACCAGATTGGAAATCAGGCGCACGGTCGCGATGTCCACCACCGATACGATGGCGGTGTTGGCGCCGGCGAACGCGCCCTGGTCGAGGTTGCGGCGGCCAATGAAGCCATCCACGGGCGACAGAATGTTGGTGTTTGAGAGGGTGATCTTCAGCTCGTCGAGCCGCGCCTGCGTCTGGCCCAACTGCGCTTTCGCGAGTTCGACCGCGGCCACCGCCGAGTTGTGGGCGGCCTCGGCATCTTCAATGGTCTGGCGCGTCGCCAGGCCGCGCGACAGCAGTTCCTTCTGACGGTCGAGCGTGGTCTTGCGCAACTGCAGGTCGCTCTCACGCTGCGTGACCGTTGCGTTGTTGACCAGAACGTTCTGTTCAACTTGCTTCACCTGCTGCTGCAGTTCGCGGTCTTCAATTTTTGCGATCTGTTGACCCCGGGTGACCCGGTCACCCAGCTTCGCCGTAATCGAGTCGAGCCGGCCGGCCACCCGCGGCACGATATCCACGGTCGCGTTGCCGATCAGATTGCCGACCACGGTGACGTATTCGATCACCTCATGCCGCGTGGCTGGCGCGGTATCCACCGTCAGGGCAGGCCGGCCGCTGCCGCGGCCCCCACCGGCGCCGGGTGCGCCCGGGGCGCCCGGCGCAGACCCTGAGCCGGCGGCACCCGCAACCCCCTGGGACCGGGTGAAGTACCACGCACCAGCTGCGCCGGCAATGAGCAAGGCAACGACGACGATCTTTTTCATGTGAACTTGCTACTGAATCCGCTGCACGCGGTCGAACTCCGCGATGGCATTGATGTACCGAATGGTCGCGCTCAGTTCGTTGTTGCGCGCCGACGTCAGCGCGTTCTGGAGCGAGATGACCTGAAAGTTTGTGGACAGGCCCACTGAGAAGCGGGTGAGTTCGGCGTTGAGCGTCCGTTCGGCGGCCTCGCGCGACTTCTGCGACGCCAGCAACTGCTTGTAGGTGCTCTGCACGTCCAGGCCCGCGCGGGTGACCGCCGTTTCAATGTCGAGCTCGGTCTTTTTGAGCGCCGTCTTCTGCTGTTCCATCGACAGCTCCGAGCGCAGGTGGTTGGCTTTCTGCGACGACAGACCCAGCGGCTGACTGAAGTTGAGGCCGATGTTCCAGGTCGGCGTGTCGATCCCGGCGATGGAACGCAGTGCGTCGAAGTACCCTCCGTCTTCCACCAGTTCCGCAGCGCCGCCCAGCCCTGACCGCGCAAACAGAGGGCCGCCGACGCCGGCCAGCGAGTAGCTGGCCGTCAGGCCGAGCGAGGCCTTGGTGGAGTTCTTGGACAACGCGAGATTCAGTTCATTGATGCGCAGGTTCTGCCGCGCCGTTTCGATGTCGGCGCGCTGTCCGATGGCGTTCTTGACGGCCGCCGGGATGTCCACGGCCGGCATTTCGAACGATGGCAAGTCGGTGGGATTGATTGTAGCGCGGAAGAAGTCATCTTCCGTGCTGCTCACGAGCAGCCGCTTGAAGGCGATCTCCGCGTTGCGCCACGCGATTTCCGCGGCCAGCAGGTTCTGCTCGCCGAGAGCAATCTGCGACTCGAGTTGCACCAGGTCGATTTCGGCAACCGTGCCCACCTCCACCTTCGTCTTGTTGTCGTCGTAGTTGCGACGCGACAAATCCAGCGAGCGCCGTTGAATCTCAATGAGCTCGATGGACTGGCGCAACGCCCAGTACGCCGTGCGCACCTGGTTCTTGATGTCTTCGATCTGCCTCACCAGCGCGATGTCGGTGATCTGCCGCTGAATCTGTCCCGTGTCGAGCGCGTTGCGCTGGCTGTCAATCGTGCGTCCCGCCAGCAACGGCTGTGTGTACTGGAAGCTCAGGTTCGACGAGAAGTTCGGGTTACGCGTGCTGAACGAGTTGTTCGTCGCTGTCCGGTTGTTGCTGAAGTTGAACGACACCTGCCCGCCCTGCCAGGGCAGGCGCTGGCTCATCGACGAACCAAACGACATGCGCTTGGTGGTGGTGCGGGCGCCACCATCGAGCTGCGACGTGGACTGCTGTGCTGCATTGTTGTACGCAAGATTGCCGTTCAGCGTGGGGCGAAACGCCGCACGCGCGGCTTGCAGCGAATAGTCCTGCATCTGCGGATTGAGTTTCTCGCGCGCGATGTCGAGGTTGTTTTCAAGCGCCCGGCTGATGGCTGCCTCAAGCGTCAGATCCACTCGCTGCGTCCCCGGTGTCTCGGGTGGCATCGCGCGGCCGACCACGTACTGGTCCTGAGCCTGGGTCGCCTGTACACCACCGCCGGCCGCCTGCTGCTGCGCCGTCACGGCCGCGACCGGCATCACAGCGGCCACCACCGCCCACACCATCATTTTCGACATCTGCTTGTTCATGTAGCTGCTCCGTCTGGGCAGTCGCCAACACCCGGGCGGCTGCAAGAGTTTGTTGTCGTGAAACCTAACGTCGTTCGCGTCGATTGCGTTCCCAAATCGCCCGCAGCCCGGTGTTCTGCTCAGGGCTGAGGATCAGCCAGAACTGATACAGCATGATCGTGCGTGACTTGGCGAGAACGGTGCGCTGGGCTTCGACGCGATCCGACTGCATGCCGATGACGTCCACGCCCACCTTCCTCTCAGCCAGCATCCGCTTGAGCTCAGTCTCCTGCCTGGCCAACTCCAGCGCCGGGCCCTGCATATCCTGCTCGCGCTTGCGCCACACCGCCTCGATCCGGGCGGCCTGGTCCGGGGTCAGTTTGATTTCCTTGATGATGGCCGGGTCCTGCCAGAACGGCGCCCTGAGCTGAGAGGCTCCCGAGCGCTGGCTGTCCTGGTGAGGCGGCGTCTGCCCGCGCTGAGACGTGGACCAGGCCCATTTGGGTCCGGCAGCTTCATCCCTGGCAATTGTCGCGACACGCCCATCGGCCGCCAACACCACCAGGCTCAGCGTCAGGACGCCAAGCCAAATCGTTCGGGCAATGGGGGGGGAGGGAATCTGAATCTTCACGCTTGTTCTTACGCCTGCGTCAAAACCGCCGTTTACGAGCCGGCCAGCGCTTCAAGCCGCGCCACGACCTGCCCGACGACATTGTTTGGCGTGGAGGCCCCGGCTGTCAGCCCGATGACCAGGGGGCCATGGGCCGGCAACCAGTCCCGGGCCACAGTCTCCGCCACGGCCGCCGTAGAGGGGGCCCCGATGCGGCGGTGCCGCACCTGGGCGGCTGACACCAGGCAATCCGCTTCGGCAATGTGGAAGGTCGGGCACCGCTCTACGCAAATCTTCGCCAGGTTGCACGTATTACTGCTGTTGTAGCCGCCGATCACCACCATCAGGTCCAGGGGCGCCTCGTCGAGCAGGGCAATCACGGCGTCCTGCCGCTCCTGGGTGGCACTGCAAATGGTGTCAAAGGACCGGAACACGTCGCCCAGGGCGGCGGCGCCGTGGCGGGCCTCCATGGCCACTCTGAACATGTCCCCGATCTCGAGCGACTCGGCCATCAGCATCGTCGTCTGGTTGGCGCAGCCCACCCGCACCAAATGCCGGTCGGGGTCAAAACCCGGCGACGCCGCCCGGCCAAACCGTTCCAGAAACGCCCCACGATCGCCTCCATGGACGATGTAGTGGCACACCTCGGCGGCTTCACGCCTGTCGAGCAGGACCAGGTAATGGCCGTCTGGAAAGAGGCTCGCTTGTGAGGCGGTGGCGCGCGTCTCTTCGTGGTGGAGCTTGCCATGAATAATCGAGGTGAATCCGTCCTGGGCGTAGCGCTTCACGTTCTTCCAGACGGTGAGCACCGACCCGCACGTGGTGTCCACCAGGGTGCATCCCTGCCGGTCCAGGCGGACCATATCGTCCACCGACACGCCAAACGCCGGCAGAATGACCACATCGTCGCGGCCAAGGGTCGTCCGGTCTTCGCCCGGGTCGGTCAGGAAGCGAATGCCCTGTGCCCGCAACTGGTTGTTGACATGCGGGTTGTGGATGATTTCTCCCGTGAGGAACACCCTGGAGTCGGGGAATTTCTTCCGCGTCTGATAGGCGTAGTCCACGGCCCGCTCCACGCCGTAGCAGAACCCGAATTCGCGCGCCAAATGGATGGTGAGTCGGCCGTTCGTCCGGACGTAGCCGGCGGCCCGAAGGTCGTCGACGATGCGGCTGTGGTACGCCTCGGCGAGCTGGTCGGCGACCGCGGCCTTCATGTCGAGGCCCTTCCGGAAGATGATCGGCGGCATAGCTGACCGCCCATTGTACCTAAAGCACTGGTGTCAGCGTTTGATGGCCACCACGTCAATCAACCGGGGCGTCATCTCATCCATGGCCTCAAGCGAACCCAGTTGCGTCCGGGAATAGGGGTCTTCCTCGAGAATCGATACGTCGATGACCGTTCCCAACGCCGAGGGCTGACCAGTGGCGCTGCCGGCCACCTGCGTCGTTGGGGCAGAACCCACATCAAAGGTGTGGCTCAATTCGATGCTGACGATGCCCAGCGCCAGGCCCGCCGCAGCGGCAGCTACCAGCCAGCCGGGGCTGACGCGGCGGTTGGCGGCGTCAGAGGGCCGCACCGCGCGCGCAGGAAAGCTGATGATTTTGGCAGGGCGGTCGAGCGATTCCAGCCGCTGCAGGACCTGACTGCGTTGGGCGGCCAACCGTTCTTCGGGGAACACGGCATCGGTTTCAGCCGCGCCTATGTCTCGCACATCTTCGAGCCAGCGGCTCATGTCCACCGCACGTTCCGCACAAATATCACAGCGGTCGAGGTGGCTGGGTCGCACGCCGGTGCTCCACACCTCCACCAGTGCGTTTTCCGAGAGATGCCCTCGACGAAGTATCACGTCAGCGAGCCGCATGTCGAACCCTCCCTTTCCCTTTGGTCCCTGCCACGCCCTGGCCCGACAGCAAAGTGCGCAGCCGTCGGATCGCGCGGAAGAGGTGGACGCGCACGGTGGATTCATTCAGCCCGGTCATCGAGCTGACTTCCCGCGACGTCCGACCCTCAAAATGACTCAACACAAACACCAGTCGTTGCCGTTCCGGCAACTCGGTCATCGCTGCCCTCAGCCGTCGTCGCCGTTCATCCTGCAGGACCTGGTCCTCAGGACTGGGGCCTCTCGACGGCAGATGCTCGGCCGGGTCTCGTTCGACGCCGTTGGAATCAACCGTCGGGCGAGCGATCCACCGTTCGCGCCGCCGCCGGGCCTTGAGTCGGTCCAGACACCCGTTGATGAGAATCCTGGTGAACCAGACCTCGAACGGCAGGTCTTCCCTGAACGTACCCATGTGCGTGTAGGCCTTTACAAAGGCATCCTGCACAGCTTCTTCCGCGTCGGCGGCCTCGCGCATGTAGTGAAACGCGATGCGAATCGCCCGTCGCTGGTGTCGCTCCACCAACTCGGCGTACCGCTCCCGCGACTGGTCCAACTGACCAGCAGCCTGGAATGCCTTGACGGCTATGGCGACGCGAGTATCCGCTTCTCTGGGCGTTTCAGAACTGATGGCGCAACCTCTATGGGAAGAATACGCCCAATTTGCGCGGGTGTTTACGGCAAGCCGCGCCGCTATCGGGCCCCTGGGTAGTAGTGGGCGAGGATGGCGGTGACCGAGGCACCGCTTCGGGCCCGGGCGATGGCCCCAGTCTGGCAAAGTCCCACGCCGTGGCCAAACCCGCGGCCGGTGACCAGGAAACCCTCGGGCGTTGGCTCAATCTCGAACAGGGTGCTCATGAAGGTCCGCGCCCCCCTCTGGGCCGTCACCACGGCTCGGAGCGTCTCGCCGGTTACTTGCCGTCCGCGGTCGCCATCGATGCGGACCTGGGTGGCGCGGCCGGAGGCGTCTCTTTGGCTGACGACGAGCCCGGAGAGTCCACCACCCGGATGCGTGCGGGCATCGCTCTTGAGCAACTGACCCCACTCTTCGGTGGTGGCCGCAAACTGCCAGGTCCGGTGCGGGCCACCGGTCTCATCCGGGCGGGCGGGCAAGTAGGGCAGGGCGACGCCGCCCCACGCCGCAGCCGGCGTGGTAGTGTGCCCGCCGCAATCAGAGTGAAAAAGCGTGAGCGCGGGCCGGCCGTTGAAACGCAGGATCCGGCCGGCCGTGCGGGCGACGGCACCGCGGGCGATGGCGCTGAAGCGGGATGTGGCGATGCGCCCGGGCTCGTACAACTGGCAGTGCGTCCGGTCGCAGACGTCAAAGCCCTCCGACGCGTGGCGTCCGGTCTGTGCGACAGCGTACGTTCTGGCGATGATCGCCTGCACCTCGTACACCGTTGCGGCGACGCGATCGGATTCCGATATGGGCGTGACCTCGGACAACGCGGCTCCAAGGACGTAGTCGTCAAGGGCCACGACCTTGATAGAGCCGGCGACCTGCACGCGCAACCGGGCAGGGACACCGGTCGTGACGTCGCCTGGGAAACGCGCGATCGAGGGCGCGCAGGCGATTGTGAGTCCCATCATCGCGGAGAGAAGCGCTTTGGCCGCGTGTCGGTGTTTCGGGAATCGCGGCATTTCGTCGTATCTTAGACCGCCTACTCCAGCAGTGGATGGCACCCTGTGGCATGACCCCTGACCCCGTTCTGGTTGTTGATGACGATCCGTATGTGCTCGGGGTGCTGACGCACGTCGGCCGCGCGCGGGGCCTGGAGGTCATCGCCGTCCAGTCGCTTGAGGAAGCGACCATCACGCTGGCCACCCATCGCTTCTCGGTCGCGGTCGTCAACCTGCGCCTTGGTGCGGTGTCGGGGCTCGAGGTCCTCAAGCGCGTCCGCGAGCAGGACAGTACTACAGAGGCGATCATCATCTCCGACGATCGACGGCTGTCGAGTGCGCTTGAAAGCTACGAGCAGGACGTGTTTGCGTTTGTCCTCAAGCCGTTTGATCCGGTGCAACTGTTTACCACCGTGGACCGTGCGCTCGAGCGGCGGCGCGGCGGGATCGAGCGGCAGCGGCTGACGTGGGAACTGCGATTGCTCAACGAGGTGGCCGCGGCCGTGAACGTCACGACCGATGTGGGGGAAGCGCTGCGGCACGGGCTCGAGCGCGTGGCCGAGGCGTATGAAGCTCGATGGGCCATCCTGCGATTGCGGCCGCTTGATGGCGGCGCATTGGTGGTGCATTCGGCGGTCGGTGGCAGCGTCGAGGCCGCCGCAGCGATTTGCGAAAACGCCGACCGGCAGGAAGCCTCGGACGGACCGCTCGAACCTCCGGTGTCGAGCACCATCTCGGTGCCCGTGGTGGCCGGGCAGGACGTCCTCGGCGTGTTGACCGTCAACTCCACCGTCCCGCAGCGGTTTTCGGTGGACGACGGCCGCGTGTTGCGCACGATTGGCCGCCAGGTTGGTGTCGCCGTCGCCAACGGCCAGTTGTACGAACGCGTGTTTCGGGCGAAAGTCCAGTGGGAGCGGACGTTCGACGCCATCAGCGACCCCATCGCGCTGTTTGATTCCAGGTCGCGCACGATGCGCACCAATGCGGCGCTTGCCGCGCTGTGTGGATGGGAAATTCGTGAAACGCGCGGACGGACCTGCGCCGAGGTCGGGCTATGTGGAGGCGGCTGCCCGAATTGCCTGGTCGGCCGTGCCATTCGTGATGATCAGCGTGTCGATGAAGAAATCACGACCAGCGACGGACGGGTGTTCACCGTGACCACGCTGCCTGTGCCTGATTCGTCTGGCGCCGCGGTCCAGTTCGCGAAGGAAATTACCAGGGAGCGGCAACGCGCCCGGCAGCTGCGCAGCCTCAGCCAGGAAGTGTCGGCGACCAATGCGGAACTGGTGGCGACCGTTGACCGGCTCCACACCACCCAGGCCCAGCTGGTGCAGGCCGAAAAACTGTCGGCCATCGGGCAGTTGGTGGCGGGTGTCGCACACGAGTTGAACAATCCGCTGACCAGTGTCATCGGCTACGCCCAGCTGGTGCACGAGGAGATGGCAGCCAATCCCAAGCTCGCCCCGGAGACCGGCGGTCTGATGGACGACGTGGCACGCATTCTGTCGGAGTCCGAGCGCGCCGCGCGCATCGTCCGCAGCCTGCTGACGTTCGCCCGCCAGCAGACGGCCGAGCGCGAGGAACACGACATCGCCGACCTGTGCCGGCGTGTGGCCGACCTGCGCGCCTACGATTCGCGCCTCAAGGGCATCGAGGTGGTGACGCATTTCACCGATGGCCTGCCGCCCGTGTATATCGACGGAGGGCAGTTGCAGCAGGCGCTGCTGAATCTCGTGTTGAATGCCGAGCAGGCCATGTCGTCGGCGACCACCAGGCGCCTGGACGTGTCGGCGCGGTTCGATGCCGAGTGCGGTGCCGTGGTGATCTCGGTCGCCGATTCCGGGCACGGCATCGAGGCCTCGAATCTCGCACGCGTGTTCGATCCGTTTTTTACCACCCGCGGCGTCGGTGAAGGCACCGGGCTCGGCTTGTCAATCGTGTACGGCATCGTGCGCGATCACGGCGGCCAGGTGCTGGTCACCAGTGAAGTCGGGGTTGGAACGACGTTCTTCATCCGGCTGCCCGTCCGGGCGGCGGCGGCCCAGGGCCGGCGGGCTCCCCTGGTGTTGGTGGCGCACGGCGACGCGGTCACGCGCGATTTCATCGGCGCCGCGTTGGGCGGGTGGGGCTTGTCGGTGCGCCTGGCGAGGAATGCCCGCGAGGCCATTGAGAGCCTGGCGGAAGCAGAACTCGGACTGGCCCTGATCGACCAGAGCATGGTCAACGCCGATCCGCAGCACTGGCGCGAGGCGTGGGCGACGCTCAACGGCCGAGTCCGGCTGGTGGCCATCGCCACCGGTCCCGCCGATGATGAGGCCCGGCGGTTCCTGCGCGAGACCGCGGAGGTTACCCTGTCGCCGCCCTACGATCTTCGCGTCCTGCGCCGGGCCCTGGTGACGACGCTGGGCGACTCGCTCTGAGTCACCCGGCGCGTCCGGGGGGCCCCTTGGCAGCGCGCCTCAGGACGCGCTACGATTGAGCGTTTATTTACGCGCCAAAGGAGTTATTCGTATGACGGGATCCAGTCGGAAGGTTGAGTTATCGGTCCTCGGGATCGAAGGCGCCAATGCGCATTGGAATCTGAGCGTTGCCGCGTTGTATGAGGAGGCCGTTCGCCGCGGCGAAGGCACCCTGACCGCGGATGGGCCGCTGGTCTGCAACACGGCGCCGCACACCGGGCGCTCACCCAATGACAAGTTCGTCGTCAAGGAAGCGTCGAGTGAGCAGAATGTGGATTGGGGCAAGGTCAACAAGCCCATTGGCGCCGAGAACTTTGACCGCCTCGAAAAGCGCATGCTCGCGTCACTCAAGGGCATGGACCTGTTTGTGCAGGACTGCTGGGCCGGCGCCGATCCGGCGTTTCGACTCCCGATCCGGATCATCACCGAGAAGGCGTGGCACAACCTGTTTGCCCGCACGATGTTCATCCGGGAACCGAACGCCGACGCGCGCCTGCAGCACGACCCGCAGTTTACGGTGATCGACATCCCGAGCTTCAAGGCCGACCCGGCGGTGGATGGGACGAACTCCGAGACGTTCATCCTGCTCAACTTCGCAAAGAAGCGCGTGCTGATTGGCGGCAGCAACTACGCCGGCGAGATCAAGAAGTCGATCTTCACCGTCATGAACTACCTGCTCCCCCTGCGCGACACCATGCCGATGCATTGTTCGGCCAACGTCGGTCCTGACGGGGAAGTGGCGCTGTTCTTCGGCCTGTCCGGCACCGGCAAGACCACGCTCTCGAGCGACCCGCACCGGCAGCTGATTGGCGACGACGAGCATGGGTGGAGCGCGCACGGCGTCTTCAACTTCGAAGGCGGCTGCTACGCCAAGATGATCAAGCTGTCGGCCGAAGCCGAGCCGCAGATCTATGCCACGACCCGGCGGTTCGGCACCGTGCTTGAGAACGTCGTGATCGACCCCATCACCCGCGAACTCGATCTGGACAGCGCGGCGCTCACCGAGAACACCCGCGGCGCGTATCCGCTCACGTTCATCGACAACGCGGTGCCGTCGGGCCAGGCCGGGCATCCCACCAATGTGGTGATGCTGACGGCCGACGCGTTTGGCGTGTTGCCACCGATCTCGCGGTTGTCACCCGAAGCGGCGATGTATCACTTCCTGTCCGGCTATACCGCCAAGGTGGCGGGCACCGAGCGGGGCGTGACCGAGCCGAAGGCGACCTTCAGCACCTGCTTCGGCGCGCCGTTCATGGTGTGGGACCCGAACGTCTACGCGCGGTTGCTGGGCGAACGGATTGCCACACACCAGGCGCGCGTGTGGTTGGTGAACACGGGATGGACGGGCGGCGCGTACGGGGTGGGATCGCGCATGAAGATTGCGCACACGCGCGCGATGATCAACGCGGCCCTCTCGGGCGCGCTCGATCATGTGGGCTACGACCGGGATCCGATCTTCAACCTCGACGTGCCCTCGAGCTGCCCGAATGTGCCGCCCGAGGTGCTTCGCCCCCGCAACACCTGGAAGGACCAGGCGGCGTACGACGCGCAGGCGAAGAAGCTGGCCGCCATGTTCATCGAGAACTTCAAGACGTTTGAAGCGACGGCGTCGGCGGCCGTCAAGGCGGCCGGGCCGGTGGCTTAGGTGTCGATGAATCTCGAGCCCGTCATCGGGCTCGAGATCCACTGCCAGCTGCTGACGGCAACCAAGATTTTCTGCGGGTGCGCGACGACGTTCGGGGCCCCGCCGAACACGCACGTGTGCCCGGTGTGCCTGGGATTGCCGGGCGCGTTGCCGGTGCTGAACCGGCAGGCCGTGGAGTTCGCGATCCGGGCGGCGGTGGCGCTGGGCAGCACGGTGAATGCCACCTCGGTCTTCGCCCGCAAGAACTACTTCTATCCCGACCTGCCGAAGGGGTATCAGATCTCCCAGTACGACCGGCCGCTGGCCACGGGTGGAGAAGTGCGCATCGGTGGTACCACCGTGCACCTCACGCGTATTCACATGGAGGAGGACGCCGGCAAGTCGCTCCATCATGGTTTTCCTGAGTCTGACCGCCACACGCTGCTCGACTTCAACCGTGCGGGTGTCCCCCTGATTGAAATCGTCACCGAGCCCGAGCTGCGATCGGCGGCCGACGCCGCGATGTGTTTCAGCCAACTGCGAGAGATCCTGGTGGCCATCGGCGTCAACGACGGCAACATGGACGAAGGCAGCCTGCGGTGTGACGCCAACGTGTCGCTGCGTCTGGTGGGGGACACGACGCTTGGCGCCAAGGCCGAAGTCAAAAACGTCAACTCCTTCCGCTTTCTGCAGAAGGCGCTCGAATACGAAATCACCCGGCAGCGCGGCGTGCTGGAATCGGGAGGCCGGGTCGAACAGGAAACGCGCCTGTGGAACAGCGATACGGACACGACCGAGTCCATGCGGAGCAAGGAAGGCGCGCACGACTACCGATATTTTCCCGAGCCCGACCTGCCGCCGCTCCAGGTGGACGCGGCGTGGGTGGCGCGGGTCCGCGCCTCGATGCCGGAGTTGCCCGAGGCCCGTCAGGCCCGGCTGGTGGCGGCGCATGGGATCAGCGACTACGACGCGGATGTGCTGGTGCGCCTTATTCCGGGGGCGGGGGATTTTTTTGAAGCCGCCGTCGCCGCAGGCGCTGCAGCCAAGACCGCCAGCAACTGGATCCAGGGCGAAGTTCGCCGCAAGCTCAAGGAGGTGGGTAGCGACAGCGTGGCCGACGTGCCGTTCGCTCCCGCGGCACTTGCCGAACTCACGGAATTGGTGGACAGCCAGGTGATCAGCAGCTCGGCGGCCAAGGACGTGTTCGAGGCCATGTGGGCGAGCGGGCAGCCGGCGCGCGCGATCGTGGAGGCGAAAGGCCTGGCCCAGATCGGCGACACGGCCGCGCTCGAAGCGATCGTGGACGCCGTGGTGGCGGCCCACCCAGACCCGGTGGCGCAGTACCGCGCGGGGAAGGTGCAGACGTTCGGCTTCCTCGTGGGCCAGGTGATGAAAGCGTCCAAAGGGAAGGCGAACCCGGCGGTGGCCTCAGACATTCTGAAGGGGCGGCTCGGGTAACCCTTCGACTCGTCGCGGCTCGCTCCCTTCGACTCGCGCGGCTCGCACGGCTCGCTCAGGGTAAACGGACGGAAGTGGTCGGCATTGACACTGGTGACCCGTCCTGCCTAGACTGAATTTGCTCACTCACGCATGGCTATCAAGTCTCGCCTGACCAGCGTCGAAGCCAAGATGTTCCATTGGCCTTTGGCCGGAGCCTTGTGCCACTGCCGAACCGCCTTTTTCCGCGAAGAGTTCCTCAAACATCACCAGTGCCTGGACCAGCAACGCGAGTATTACTCGGAGCTGGCCGTGGCGCAGGCCGAAGATGCGTTAGGCCGGATTCTTGCCGAGATCGATCAACTATGCCAGCGTGATGATGCCTGCGATGTCATCGCACAGTTGCTTCGTCGCATCGATACGATCACCAATCTCTCGGCGTGGACGGACCCGGAAACGCTGCACTGAATTGGTAATAGGCAATCGGGAAACTGGCATCGGTAACCCTCTCAGTCGTCAGCCCTCAATTTCATTGCATTTAATTCAGTGTCCATAAAACTGCTCTCCTGGGTCGCCGCCGTTGTTGTGGTCACCGGACTGTCTGGTTGGCTCTACGGCTCGTCAGGCCGTTCGGATGTTGAGCAGGCGCGGCGGGACGCGGTGCAGCGGGCGGACCTCATGGAGGCGCGGGCCCTGATCCTGGACGGGCAGGTGCAGATCTTCCTGGTGAACTTCGGGGATGCGAGCCGGCGCTATGAAGCGGCCCGAGTCGTGATCGAGCGCATGCAGACGGCGCTCAGGGAGGTGGGCCAGGCCGAACGCGCCGGCCGCCTCGAAATTCCGCTCGCGAGCCTGCGCGACGCGCAGCGCCTGGCCTCGTCGCTCGACGGAGGCGCGCGCAACTCGGGCGATGAAGCGCTCAAGGCGCTAGCGGCGTTCGCGGAAGGACTAGCGCCCGCCTCGCTGTAATGGCGAAATGTCACAAATGTCCGACATGGCGAAATGTCGGACAAACCAATACAGGGCAGAATGTTGGAATGTCCAAGGCGCGCAATGAATGAATGAGCCTGGAGCAGCAGATTCGCCCATTAGTCACCAAGGACATTCGAACATTCTTTCCTGCATTGGTTTGTCCGACACTTCGCCATGTCGGTCATTTGTGACATTTCGCCACTACGCCGACAGCGCGTAGCGTCACTTCAAAATGGTGGCTGTCAACTCTGCCGTCACCTTTCGATCGCTGCCCGGGTCGGCGGACTGAGAGACCATCAGCATCTTGCCGTCCTGGAGCACAACGGTGATGGACTCGTTGAGCCGTGGTGACAGTGCCTGCCTTCCCTGGCCCTCTTTCACCGGCGCTGGCGCCGGAGAATACTCAAATGTCAGGCGCACCGAAATCAATCCGTTCTGGTACGCATTCGCCATCGCGTCCACATTGAGGGTGGCCGCGGCTGCTTCGTAGTTGGTCGTGCGGATCATTCCGCTGTTGCCGTTGAGTACCAACAACGACACGGACTTCTTCACTGGCGTTCCCGAAAAGGTGTCGGTGATCGCGAGTTCGAGTCTGATATTCACAGGTCCCATGGACGGATTTCCTGGCGTCGCAATCTGCGGTGCGCGCGGCGTTTCGGCGCGCGGCGGGGCATTCTGGCCCGCCATCGGCGTGGGCGTCGCGGCGGGGGGAATCTGATCCGGCGGATGCGCGATGGCCGGCGGCGTACTCTGGGGGGCCATCGGCGTGGGCGCTGTGGCGGACGGCGCGAACGTGGGAACAGCGATGCCGCGCTGCGGCCGGGGTGTGGGCGCGGTCTGGGCCATCGCCGGCACGGCGACGAGCAGTGTGAGGATCAGAAGGGAAGTCGGACGTCGCATAACGCTCCTTGGAAAAAACAGTTACCGATTGTTCTGGCGATCGATGTCCGCACCATCCGTGCGCATCGCCGTCATGAGCAGTGGAGTGATCGAGAGCGCTTCCGGTTGGATCGATTCATACGTGAGCCGGTCCACGCGCAGCGCATCCACCGGTTCGAGCGCAGGAAAACGCCGCTCCATCCACGCCGATTCTTCCATTGACAGCGCGCTGGCTTGTGCGCGCTGCGCGTCGCCGTAATGGCGAAGTGGGGGCAATGTCCGAAGTGGCGAAATGTCGGTCTTCTGCATCGCTGCACTCGCGGCTTGTGCCACGGCCGCAGGTTGATTCCCGACCCCAGGACCCCGGGACTCCTGGACCCCGACGCGCGCATCAGCGCCAGGACTCTGGACCCTGGACTCTGGACCCTGGACGGCGAGGCCGATCGCGAGCGCGAGCGCGGCGGTAGCGCCGAGCGGCGCGCCCACTCGCCACAGCCACCACGATGGCCTGCGCCCGGCTGTCTGCACCTGGTCGAGGCGCGCGCGGATGCGGGCCTCAAGGTCGGCCGACGGTTCCGCATCGACGATCTGCCGGGCGATGCGATCAATGTCCATCATGAAAGCGTCCTCTGAATCATCTTCCTGGCCTCGGCCACACGCCATTTGACAGTGCCCAGCGGCACGCCAAGGATGGCCGCGATTTCGTCGTAACCGTATTCACCCGAGGCGGCGAGCAGCAGAGTGTCGCGCAACTTCGGCGTGAGGCTTTCAATGGCCGACCGCACCTGTCGCACCCGATCTCTGGCCTCAGCCCGGCGTTCGGGGTCCGCCTCCAAGCTCGCCAATCGGTCCACCTCATCCTCTCGCCCCTCGTCGACTGGTCTGAGCGACGACGAGTGCTGCCACCAGCGGGTGCGCGATTTCCGGCGGTCGAGGGCCTGGCGCCAGACGATCGTCAGGAGCCAGGTCTTGAAGCTGGAGT
>JBKJQX010000015.1:0-3151 GCA_046594875.1 Vicinamibacterales bacterium | reverse complement strand
TCTTCATGAACATCTACGGCATCCTGAACATGGCGCCGAACTCTTCGCGGACGAACTACGGGCGTGTCTCGGGGTTCCGGTTCAATTCCGTGAAGTATGCCGGGACAAGCAGTTTTGATGTCTACCGCGATGGCGCCAACGTATGGACCGTCACGGCGGACGGAGCCGATATCGCAGCCCTCGTCCAGATCGTCAGAGGCAAAGAGAAGGTCATGGGCCAGTACTACATGCCCTTCCAGGTCACCATCGTCTGTCCCACCTGCCCCTAGCGCGACCGAACCCGTCGGCCGGAAACGCAGGGGTGACGCATCACACTCCTGCGTTCCCGGCCTCGCAATTTCTCCGGCAGCACGGGCCGGAGCGTCGCTTACTTCGAGAGTTGGCCGCGCACGGCACCGCCTGGGAATGGCGCGTTGTGGACGTTGACGTAATAGTCCGAAGGGTCTTTCATGATCTCGCGGACGAGAGCCGGATCGACGGCCAGGCACGCCTTCGACGTGCCGGATGTCGGGGCCGACAGTACGACAACGACGGGCCCGGCCGTCCCGGCCGGCGCCTCATGAATGTGCGCAGCAGTCGCCGGCGCAATGTTTGCGACCGTGATCTCGTAGCAGATCTCTCCCTGTCCCGGGTTCAGTGTGAGCCGCGCCGTTCCAGTCCCGTCAGGATCGCCAGGACCGGGCACTTCGGCGGCACCTGTCAGGGCCGCCTGGAGCGGTCGTCCTCCATGACCGAGCGATTCATCAATACGCGCTTCGGTTGTCGCGGCGGCTGATCCGAGGCTCGACGCCCCTGGGCTGGTGGGCGATTGCTGCGAGCAGCCAACGGCCAGAACTGCACACACTGTCAGAATGCTTTTTTTCATCTTGTCCTCATAGCAGCTAAAAAGTTTCCTGAAGGCTCTACGCTGGCAGTTCCAATTTGGATGTTGTGATCGGCGATCTCACAGCTGGCGAACCATCCGCCGACCTCCCGCTTATATAATCCTCTCCAACCTCCGTGGCCCTTGCTTCAGGTACTCGTCTCGGCCCGTATGAGATCCTGTCGGCGCTCGGCGCCGGCGGCATGGGAAGTGTATCGTGCGCGCGACACGAAGCTCGGGCGCGAGGTGCGGTCAAGGTGACACGCCGAACCATTCCTCGCGGACCCCGAGGGGCGACTGTCCCAATTGGGCGACCACGTGACGGCGCTGCCGGCGAAGCCGTTCCTCAGCCGGCCCACAGACATCGCAGAGCGGTAGCCCGGCGGCATATCCCATGTATGATTCGCGAACCGGAGGACCCCAATGCGTCGTCTGTTGATCCCGGCCGTAATCTTCTGCGTCTGGTGCGGAATCGATCTGTTCGCACAGCCACCCGTGCGCCCTGCCGCGGCACGGCCGCTGTCGATCGAAGACTACTACCGGATGAAATCCGTCGGGGCACCCCGCATCTCGCCCGACGGCCGGTGGGTGGCCTTTCCCGTGTCGTTGCCGGTCGAAGGCACCAATGGGTCGATCACCGAGACATTTGTCGTCTCAACCGCCGGTGGCAACGCGCCGGCGCGAGTGCAGATACAGGGGGAGCACGCCGGCAGCCCGCGCTGGGGCGACGACAACCGCCTTCGCGTGACTGTCAAGGGAGCGACGTGGATCGTCGATCCCGCTCATCTGGACGGGCCGGCGGAGAGCGAGGCCGTTGCGGCCGATGGATCGGTCGGAGTCAGGAGTCCTGACGGCCAGTGGATCGCTCGCGTCCAGGATGTGGCCGCGCCTGCGGCGCCGGCGCCGTGGCTCTCGGATTTCGAACGCCGGCACGAGGAGCGGTTCAAGGGCGACACGTTTGACTGGTATCCCTTTCGTCAGGACGGCCAGCGGTTTCCGCTGCCGAATCGGCGCGCCCGCCCCGCCACCGAGATCGTCGTGCGCCCGGCCACGGGAGGTGAAGCCCGCAGGCTTACCTCGCTTGGCGTGACAGGCATCAGCGGCCTCCACTGGGTGCCTGATGGCCGCGCGTTGCAGTTCACGCTGAACGAGCAGGCTGCACGCGACGAGAAGGTGTACGGCGCCACGGATCTGTACCGCGTGACGCTCGAGGGTCGCGTCACCCGCCTCACCAGCGATGGCCACAACCACACGAGCGTCAGCTTCTCGCCTGACGGCCGGCTCATGGCGTACGAACGGGCGTTCAGCACTCAACTGATCGTCGATAAGAAGTTGAATCACGGTGGACCGCAGGACCTCTACGTGCAACCCGCCGGCCTCGGCACACCGAGGAACCTGACGGCCAGCTGGGACTTCGACCCCGGCACACCGCGCTGGTCGCCTGATAGCCGGCACCTCTACTTCACCGCCGAGATTGGCGGCGCCACACACCTGTTCCGCGTGGCCGCGGCGGGCGGCCCCGTCGAGCAGATCACCAAGGGCGATCGGCGAATCAACAGCGTGGATTTCGATCGGGCCTTCACTCGCGTCGCCTACACCGTGGGCGAATTCGATCGGCCGTCGGATGTATTCGTGGCAGCCATCGACGGAAGCGGTGAACGCCGGCTGAGCGACGTCCATCGCGACGTGCTCGCCGAGGTGTTGTTGGCGACCAGGCCGACCGAGACCGTCCGCTGGCGCAGCAATGACGGAACGGTGGTCGAAGGGTTCCTGATGTTCCCGCACGGCTTCAATGCGTCGAGTGGACCGTATCCGTTGATCGTGATGAACCACGGCGGACCGCATGCGGCATCGGGATACGGATTCAGCTTCAAGAACACGCTGTTCACAGCCAAGGGGTATTTCGTGTTCCTGCCCAACTTCCGCAGCTCCACCGGGTATGGCGACGCCTTCAAATGGGGCACGTGGGGTGCCTGGGGCAACAAAGACGGCGAGGACGTCATCTCCGGAATCGACGCGCTGGCGTCGCGGTTCCCGATCGATCGCGCGCGGGTGGGCTCCACGGGTCATTCCTACGGCGGCATTCTCACCAACTGGCTCATCACGCGGTACCCGGATCGTTTCAAGGCCGCCATTCCCGGCGCAGGCGAGTCCAACTGGACCGCCAACTATGCGCTCTCCGACATTTCACGCACGAAGGACATGGAGTTCTTCGGGGCGCCATGGGACCGTCGCGCGCTGGAAGTGATGATCGAGCAGTCGCCGTTCTTCCGGTGCGGCAACACGAAG
>JBKJQX010000009.1:0-31416 GCA_046594875.1 Vicinamibacterales bacterium | reverse complement strand
GCGCCATGGCGCAGAAGTAACGGGCGAAGGCGCGGATTTCCCTCACCAGCGCCTCGATGCCCGCGCCCTGCACCGGCGTGGTGCGGGAGTAGTCCTTGAACGCCTCGTACACCTCGCGCTCGCGTGGGATGTCGCCCGTGCGCACGGTGAGGTAGTGCCGCATGAAGCTATCGAACTGAGTGCCGTAGGCCTCCTGCCCGAAGTCGAGCTCCATCGGGCGCCAGTACTCTTCGAAGAGCCGCGTCTGGAGCTCGGGCTCGAGGCCCATGAGGATGAAGTTACGGATCAGATCGGCTTGGCTCAGCTCTTTGCCCGTCGAGTTCATGCTCTCGAAGATGAGCTGCGGGTTGTCCTGGTCGCGGCTGAGCGCGATGTCAACCACCACCAGTTTGGCGAGGCCGCGGCAGACCGTGGCGAGGTTTTCTTTCTGCCCGGCGAGCAACTCGGTGAAGAGATCAAAGTTCTGCGTCACGCGCAGCGACGGATTCTGCGGCTGCTCAGTCTTCTTGATGATGGCCTTGAGCGAGGCGTTGTCGGTCTGCGAGAGCAACAGCTTGAAGTAGCGGTCGCCGGCTTCCAGCGGGTTGCTCAGGTAGTAGTGGCGCAGCTTGGCAGCGGAGAAGCCGTCGACCGGCTCACCCTCGCCGAGCGCCCGGGCGAGCGCCTCGATCAACAGCGACACGGTGGTCAGGCGCTGCTGGCCGTCGATCACCAACAATGGTGCCTGGTGCGTGACCTGCGAAAGCCCTTGCTCGACGTAGACGATCGAGCCGATGAAATGCACGGCGACGGTGTCGCTCGACCCGGCGCGCAAGATGTCGTCCCACAACTGACGGCACTGCTTGTCGGTCCACGAGTAGGTGCGCTGGTAGATCGGGATGACGAACTGCGGTGACTTCTGGAGAAAGGCGAGCAGTTTCGCTTCTGTAGCCTTCATTTGGGCCCTACCTTCAGGAGGCCATCCAGCAGCCCGTCGGCTTCCTTCTCGATGGCGAGGATGTCGGCGCTGATCTCCTCCAATGATCGCAGTGGCTGCGGCTTGTAGAAATGTCGCGTGAAGCTCACCTCGTACCCGATCTTCGTGGCGTCGGCCTTGACCCATGCATCGGGCGTGTACGGCAACACCTCGCGACGGATGAAGGCCTCAATGCCACCGTCTTCAAGCAGGGGAACCTGCTCCGTGTCGCGAAGCTCAGGATCGGGTTCGTACTCCACGACAACAGGCTTTCCCTTGGCGGGCACCTCATAGAGGCCGTGCATCGGGTCGGCGGTCACCTTGCCGGGCTTGTGCTTCCTGGCGATGACCGGCGGGGCCGATTCAACGCGCCAACTGACGGCCTTCAGAATGGACTTCAGGTCCCCCGATGACAGCTTGATACCGGCATCGTCCAGAGCGGCATCGACCCGGTCGCGGAAGTCGTTGTGGTCCTCATAGACGTCGTCTCCAAGCCGCTCGCGCAGCGCCTGCGCGGTCTCGACGAGACGCCCGTCTCGGTCCCAGGTTTTGGCGTCGAGCACTTTCCTACGCTTCTTCTCAGGCACACCCTTCTTACTCTCGGCCTCGTCGTCCTCCGACGTTTCTTCTTCGTCTGAACCCCAGTCGGCCAAGCGAGTCTCAACGGCCGACGACACTTGGCTGAAACGGCCGAAGAGATCGTCGCCGAACGTGTCGTAGAGCACGGATCGGATGTCTTCATCACCAGAGGCATACCGAAGGCTCTCAATCGCTTTCAGGGTCAACTGACTGTGCAGGCGCAGAGGCCGCTCGACTGTCACCTTCCAGTAGCCAAATCCCGCATTCGGAAAGATCTTCGACTCGGGTGCCTCCTTGAAATCGAGAAACGTCTGGGTAATGCGGTCGATGTCCTGGGGCGACAGCTCGCAGTTCTTCTTTCCCAGATTCTTGCGTAGCGGCCGGAACCACTGGGTCGCGTCGATCAACTGGACCTTGCCCTTGCGATGATCCGGCTTGCGGTTCGTCAGCACCCAGACGTAGGTGGCGATGCCCGTGTTGTAGAACAAGTTGAGGGGGAGGGCGACGATGGCTTCGAGCCAGTCATTTTCAATAATCCAGCGGCGGATGTTGCTTTCGCCCTGACCGGCGTCCCCGGTGAAGAGTGACGAGCCGTTGTGGACTTCAGCGATGCGGCTGCCCAGCGCCGATCCGTCGTTCATCTTCGAGGCCATGTTCGCCAGAAAGAGCATCTGCCCGTCGCTCGATCGGGTGACGAGGGACAGCTCCTCCTTTTGGTGAATCACCGAGAAGCGAGGGTCGCGCATTTCCTCCTTGCCGCCCATGGCCTCAAGGTCCTTCTTCCAGCTCTTCCCGTAGGGCGGGTTGGCGAGCATGAAGTCGAACTCCTGTGCCGGAAAGGCATCGTGCGCCAGCGTAGACCATTCGGCGCCGCCGACGATGTGGTCGGCGCTCTCGCCCTCGCCTTTGAGCAGCATGTCGGCCTTGCAGATGGCGTACGTCTCGGGGTTGATCTCCTGCCCGTAGAGCAGGCACTTCACGTCCTGCCCACGCTTGGCGCCGATCGCCGTCAGCGTGTCCTCGGCGACCGTGAGCATTCCGCCGGTGCCGCAGGCGCAGTCGTAAAGCAGGTAGGTGCCGGACTTGATGCTCGATTCAATCGGCAGGAAGACCAGGTTCGCCATCAGCCGGACGGCATCGCGGGGGGTCCAGTGTTCACCAGCCTCCTCGTTGTTCTCTTCGTTGAACCGGCGAACGAGCTCCTCGAAGATCGTGCCCATAGCGTGGTTGTCAATGAGTGCCGGCGACAGATCGATGTCGTCGAGGAACTTGTTGATCAACGTGCCAAGGGCATCCGCCCTCGACAGCGTGGACAACTGGTTGTGGAACTTGAAGTTTTCGATGATGTCCTGGACGTTGGACGAGAACCCGTCCAGGTAGTCCTTGAAGTCCGCGAGCAATTGGTCCTGCTTTCCCCGCGACTTGAGGTCCCGCAGGGTGAACTTCGACGTGTTGTAGAACGCCTGCCCAGACGCGTCGCACAATGCCGCGCGTTGTTCCGTAATGTGCGCGTCGTCGAGCATCTTCTTCGTTTCGAGGACTTGCTTCTTGGTCGGCTCAAGTACCGCGTCCATGCGTCTGATCACGCACATCGGCAGGATGACGTCGGGGTATTTCCCCCGTTTGAACAGGTCCCGCAGGACGTCGTCCGCGATTCCCCAGATAAACGAGACAATTTTGTTGTGTGTTGCCTGATCCACGCGCTGGGGCCGCTCCTTGTGTGGAGGTAGGGTAGTCCAAATCGATCAGCTTGAGCCGCCGCGCTGCTAGGATTCTTGGCATCTCGGGAGGGCCAGTGGCAATCACCAGGGAAGATCTCTACGGTCAGGTCTGGGCCGAGCCGATGTTGGCAGTTGCCGCGAGGCACAAGGTGTCTGGCAGCTATTTGGCTCGAATATGTCAGTGCCTCAACGTTCCGCGACCTCCACGCGGGTACTGGGCGCGAGTCGAGGCCGGGCAACGGCCCAAGGTTCCCCCGCTTCCACCGAATCGACCTGGAGATGAAACAGAGTGGGCGCCGGGCACCACGCCAATCACATATTTCATGCGGAGACCCGCACGAACGAAAGCAGGCGGCGGCCCGGTCGAGTCGGTGGCGAACGAGGGCCCGCGTCGTCACGGACTGCTGATCGGCTTGAAGGAGTACTACGACGCCGCCCGGCTTTCCAGTGAAGGGTACTTGCGCCCCAACAAGCGGCTCTTGCCGGATATCTACGTCTCAAAAAACTCGCTGGCCCGCGCGCTTGACGTTGCGAATCAGCTATTTCTGGCATTTGAGGCAGCCGGGCATCGTGTCATGTTCGCGGCCTCTGACGTCAGGCGCCCTGAGCTTGATCAACGCGAAAAACCCGGCGCGCATCCACTCTGGCAGACGTGGCGGCCCTCTCGGCCCACGGTGGTCCTGGTAGCGCAGTTGCCCTTCGCTCTGACTTTGTACGAGGTCAGCGAGGTGGCGCCGGTGCGGTACGTCAACGGGCAGTACGAGCGCGCTGATAAGGATGAGCCCGGCCGCGGACGCCGCCCGACGGATCGGTGGGTCACGACGGGTGATGTTCCCAGTGGCCGTTTGGCCCTTCGCGCATGTGCGGCTGACTGGAGGGCCAAGTGGGAGATGCACTGGCGGGAGACCGAGCCAGGTCAACTGCCATCCAAGTTTCGGACAATTCGCCGGGAGCTGAAGGCGGCGGTGCCCGTCATCCTTGAGCGCATTGAGGAGGCCAAGCGGCAAGCTGAGATTGAAAGGCGACGTTGGGAAGCGGAGGTACGCGAGCGTGACCGTCGGGAGCGTGCGGCCCGAAGAGTCCGGGCACTGGAGGAAAGTCGCGAGCACCTCCTGAATCTGGTGGAGGATTGGGCGGTGGCGCGGCGCATTGAGGAGTTCTTTGAGGACGCCATCAGTCGCCTGTCGGAGGCTCCGCCAGACGTGAGGGAGGTGCTTCAGGCGCGGCTGGAGCGGGCCAGAAAGATGCTGGGGGGAACGGACGCCTTGGAGAGATTCGGCGAGTGGAGGGCTGCTGAGGAGCGCGATCCAGGCGCGCACAAGCTCGACGAAGATTGACAAAATGTGAATTATTAGCTTTAAAAACAGCCAATTTGCCTAAAAATCTTACTTTGCCTAAGATAGGCAAAAGCCATGAATCAGACAAATTCAATCGCAGAGGTAATGCGGGTCATCTCCGCACGCCTTCCGGCTGGATGGGAGGCGGTTTACAACCAACGCAACGGACCGGATGCCTCGCTGAAGATTACTTCGCCCGATGGCGCATCGGTCCAGATTCCCGTCGAGCTCAAGGACCGGCTGCGCCCCAGAGCAGTCGCCGATGTCATGGATCAGATGGCTAGATACGCGCCCAGTCCGGTGCTCGTCGCCGCGCCATTTCTATCACCGCGCACGCGCGATCAATTGCAGGCTGCCAACCTGAACTACATCGACCTGACCGGCAATGTTCGATTGGTGTTGTCGCGGCCGGGACTCTTTGTCGAAACGACCGGGGCGCTTGTTGACCCCCGTCCGACCACGGCACCAAGCCGATCTCTGCGCGGTCCCAAAGCAGCACGCGTGGTTCGTGCGCTGTGTGATCTCCGCTTGCCGCTGTCGATCTCCGACCTTGGTGCCCGATCCGACGTTGATGTCAGTTACGCCTCCAGGCTCGTTGAGTGGCTCGCGCAAGAGGCCCTTCTGGAGCGCAAGCCTCGAGGCGCCGTTGAGGCCGTTGATCGGCCGGCCCTGATTCGGCGTTGGGCAGAGGATTACTCCGTGCTCAAGAGCAATGACGCGCGCGGGTTTCTGGATCCACGAGGCATCGACAACCTCGTTCGTGGACTCGCGAGCGCGCGGACTCAGCGGATGATCATCACGGGGTCGCTGGCTGCCAACAAAATTGCGCCCATCGCGCCCGCGAGGTTGGCGATGGTGTACGTCGAAGATATCGAGGGTGCGGCACAGTTCCTCAATCTGGTGCCGGCCGAGACTGGTGCAAACGTGATGTTGCTGGCGCCGTTTGATGAGGTCGTGTTTGCGCGACCAGCCACGGCCGATGGGCTGACGTTTGTGGCCGCGAGCCAACTCGCGGTGGACCTTCTGACCAGTCCCGGCCGGGCCCCAAGTGAGGCCGAGGCCGTGCTTCAGTACTTGTCCACACCTCCAGAGGAAGACTTGGCATGATCGCGCCAATTTACGTTGCCGCACGAGAGGTGCTCCTCGACGCACTCGTTGCTCTCGGTGAACAACGTCACGCGGTCATTCTGGCTGGCGCCCAGGCGATCTACTTGCACACTGGTGACGCCAACCTCGCGGTTGCTGAATACACAACTGATGCCGACCTCGTTGTTGACCCTGCCCTTCTGCAAGACGATCCGCGACTTCATGCAGCGATGATGGCTGGCAAGTTCACGCTACACCCTCAGCAGCCTGGGACTTGGGTGCAGAATCGCCTGATCGAAGGAGTCCTAACTGAAGTGCCTGTTGACCTCCTCGTGCCTGCCGCGGTGGCTGGTGCGGGTCGCCGTGGGGCGCGCCTTGGGGAGCATGGGGATAAGTCGGGACGTCGAGTACGCGGCCTGGAAGGCGCCCTAGTAGACCACTCAATCTTCATGATCGATGCGTTCGATCTGAACGACCAACGCCGATTCGAGATTCGTGTCGCCGGTTCGAGCGCGCTCCTGGTGGCGAAGTTGCACAAGCTTGCGGACAGGACTGTGGAGCGGAGAGGTAGCCGACTGGAGGACAAGGACGCCCTCGACGTCCTGCGGCTCCTTCGCGCCATTCCAACGACCGCCTTGGCCACCGGGCTTCATCGCCTGTTGTCGGATGCGGTGGCGCAAGAGGTCGCACACGAGGCCGTTGACCACCTCGCTCACCTATTCGGCACCACCGCAGCGCCAGGGACCCAGATGGCTGTTCAGGCAACTGAACGGCTTGAAGACCCGGCTGCGATTGCTGGATCATGTGTGGCTCTCACCGGTGCTCTCCTCGAAGAAATTCGAGCAGGCCATGTCTAACCGCGCGGCCATCACCGACTCGCTTGCTTTGATCTTTGAGGGGATTCGACGCCTCGGAGCAGCGTTCCCTCATCGGGCGTTCACAATCGACGGTCGGCTCGTCGGTGATGTTGGTGAAGTCATTGCTGCGCTGGAATATGACCTGTTACTCGACTCAGTTCAACGCGCTGATCACGATGCAGTCACGCCCGATGGCCGTTTGGTGCAAATCAAGGCGACGTTTAGGGACCACCTGACGCTCAAAACGGTTCCGGCGTACTACCTTGGGTTTAAGCTGTATCCCGATGGACGCCATGAGGAAATCTTCAATGGCCCAGGTCACATCGTTGCCGGTCGATATGCTCACCGGAGGGGCATAGGCAAGAGTCTGCTCTCGTTCCCGATTGGTGAGTTGAGAAGATTGTCGAAAGCGGTCCCGGATGCCGAACGTGTTTCCAAGCGGTCGCATTCAACGAGCTGAGAACTGGATGCCGGGTATCACAAGGGATTCTCACTTCGTTCCCCAGTGGATGCTGCGAAGGTGGTCGGCCGACAGTGTGAACGTTCTGGCGCACAGGAGGCTGGTCTCCCACGAGAACGTGCCCCACTGGGAGCTCAGGTCAATAAAGGGCCTCGCCCAGCAGACGGACCTCTACACGACAGTCGTCGATGGCGACGACGAGGATCAGTTTGAAAAATTCGTCACGAGGGAATTCGAGCAGCCTGGCGCCGAAGCCGTGGAACATCTCGTTGCTCGACGGCAGATGAAACCGCACCAATGGAGGCGGATCGCGCTTCTGGTGGCCGCGCAGCAACTTCGCACGCCCCGGAGCTTTCTGGAAATTGTCCGCCGAATCGGTGACGTGGTGCCCGACGCTCTGGCGAAGACCATCAGAGAGTATGAGGAGCGAAGTGTCATCGGCAGTTCACAGGCAGAGGATAGGCGGGATCTGAAGCTGAATCTTCTGCAGGACCACGTGCGAATTTCGGTCGTGCCCCCACCAAACGCTGGTGAAGCAACGACCGTCAATGCAGAGTTCAGCTCAGGCCGCAGCGTTTGGTTGGCCAGCGTTCGACAGCTGCTCCTGAATAACATTGAGGTCATCTGTGGACACCGCTGGCGCGCTGTAGAGGCGAGTGAGGGGGAGGAGTGGCCTCTGACCGACCATCCCGTTCTGAATCTCAACTATTACGGTCCTGGCAACTATGACTTCGAGGGTGCGTGGGGGCGGTCGGGCTCAGAGTTCATCATGCCGGTCTCGCCCACGTTGGCGGTGTACATGCAGGTCGGCAGTTCCAAAGTCGGTCGTACCGCTCTGACTCCTGACGTAACCCGTTCCGTTCAGCGTCTTCTCGTCGAGCGCGCGTTCAGGTGGGTCATCGCTACGAAGGCGATGGAATGGATCGCCATCGAGAATCCCCGGGAGGTCAATTCCACTCGCTTCGCGGAAGAACAGGAAACGTGGCGGCGTTGGCATCCCGATCAAGCGGAAATTGAGAAGAGGTTCCACACCTAGGCCGCTCCTTGTGTGTTGCTAGGGTAGTCCAGTTCGATCGCCGTGGGATCGACCCGAATCCGGACATCTACGAAGATGTTCGTTGACATCTACGAATAAATTCGTATGATGTGGGCATGGCTCAACTGCGGCTGCGGCCGACTGATGCGGAACTCGCGATTCTCCAGGTGCTGTGGGATCGTGGGCCCTCCACCGTCAGACAGGTGTTTGAAGCGCTCGGCGCGCGCGAGACCGGCTACACCACGACGTTGAAGCTCATGCAGATCATGGCTGAGAAGGGCCTGGTCTCGCGCGATGAGTCCGCACGCACACACATCTACGAGGCGAAGGCCTCTCGTGACCTGACGCAGCGGCGCCTCGTCAGCGATTTGCTGGACCGCGCGTTCGGCGGTTCTGCCGCCACCCTCGTCATGCAGGCGCTCAGTTCGCACCCGACTTCTGCTGCCGAGCTGCGGGAGATCGAACGCCTCATCGCCGATTACAAGGGGAAGAAGCGATGACAGACGCCCTTGCTTTGGCCCTGGTCCATTTCATCTGGCAAGGCACCCTGCTCGGCATCACGGGGGGCGTCCTGATTCGCCTGGCGAAGACTCCCTCCATTCGGTACGCCATCGGCATTGCGACGATGGTGGCGATGCTGGCGGCGCCGGCATTGACGTTTGTCGCCGTGCGTACGGGCGAACCGGTGGCGGCAGACACGAGAACACGCTTTGCCGTCGCGCCGGCGCAAGGGGGGATCACGATCGCGGACCCAATGACCGCGATCGCAACCTCGAGCGAGACGCCCGTGCGCATGCTCCGTCTGCCGACCGTGTGGATTCTGGGGTTCTGGGGCCTGGGCGTGGCCGTGTTGTCATTGCGGCTGCTTGGCGGGTGGGCAGTGGCCCATCAAGTGGCCACGCAGGCACTCACGCCGGTTGGTGCCGAACTGCAGCACCTGGCCGCGCACGTGGCGTCGCGCCTGAACGTGCGCCGCGCGGTGCGCGTGTGCGCGTCGGCGTCGGTGGCGGTTCCGATCATGATTGGCTGGTTGCGTCCGGTCATCGTCCTGCCTGCGGCGGTTCTGGCTGCACTGCCGCTCGCGCAACTCGAAGCGCTACTCGCCCACGAGTTCGCGCACATCCGGCGTCACGACTACCTCGTCAATCTCCTGCAGTCGGTGGTTGAGACGATTTGCTTCTATCACCCGGCGGTGTGGTGGATGTCGCGTGAGGTGCGCCGACAGCGCGAGCAGTGCTGCGATGACATCGCCGTCGGCGTGTGCGATCGCCTGACCTATGTGTCGGCGCTCTCGGCGTTGGCATCGATGGCACCGCCCCGCTTGGCCCTTGCGGCGACTGGCGGATCTCTTCGCGACCGCGTTCGGCGTCTTGTTGAACCCACGTCTCACTCATCAGCCAAAGGAGGCTGGATGGCCATGCTCCCAATTCTCCTCGTCGTGTCGTTTGTTGCTCCACAGGCGTGGGACGCCCAGGCCGTTCCCCCAGTAGCCGCGCCACCGGTTGTGATGACTGAGCAGGCGCCGGTCGCCACAGTCACGCCGACCACGGTGCCGAGGGTGCCCGTGCAGGTAACTCGCCGACCGTCCGTGCGCGTGGCGCCCAGAGTGGTGGAGCCTCGTGAGCCGGTGCAACGTGAGCGGAGCGTGGCCGCGCGTCGTCCCGTGGCCGCCGTGGTGCCACGTCCGACGCCCGCCATGACTCGAAGGGTGGTGCGGCCCGTCGAGGTGCCGGTTGAGCGTCAGGTGGCCACGACCGAGTCGGCGCAGGTCCGTGAGACCCGGCGACGCGAGATTGAATCCCAGTTTGCCGATGTGTCTCGACGCCTGCGGGAGTTGCGCGCCAAGGGCGAGCGGACTGTCGCCGACGCGGAATTCGCCTCGCTTGAACTCCGCCTCCGCCAGGAAGAGATGACTGTGGCGCGGCAGAAAGAGCTTGCTGACAAGGGCCTTTCAACCCGGGACTCGGTCGCGACCGCTGAACAGCAGTTGGCGAGGACCCGGTTGGAGGTCGAAACGCTCAGGACGCTTCAGGAACTCAACAACAGGGAAGCAGCGGCAAGGAGGGAGGCGATGACTGTTCAGTTCCGATCGTCGCCTACCCTGGGACCCGACGCGACCGTGCAGGCACAGGATCACCTGACGATCGTCATCGCGGGTGAGCCCGATCTGCCCACCGGGTTTACGGTGAGCGCCGACGGTGCCATTCGCTTTCCGTTTCTCGGCAGCGTTCGGGTGCAGGGTTCCACCGCTCAGCAGGTGCAGTCCGTTATCCAGAAGTTGATCGCGGACAAGGGGCTCGCCCAGAGCCCTTCGGTGACCGTGTCCGTGCGGCGTCTGCAGGGCCGCTAACCTTTACCGATCGGGCACCAATCCAGGGGCTCCCTTCGTCCGTCTAACGGCTATGCTGACGAGGGGAGCACGATGACCATGCGACTTCGGCTTGCCGCCGTGTTGGCGGTGTTAGGGACCGTGCCCGCTTTGGGCCAGGTGGCGGTGCCCCCGCCACAGGCCGGTCGCGATACTCAGACCCAGGCACAGGCCCCAGCCACCGCGTTGATCATGGGAACGGTGGTCACCGGTAGCGGAGGGCAGCCGGCTGATGGCGTGAGGCTCACGCTGTCGGGAGCTGAGCTGCGCGGCACACGATCCGCCCTGAGCGACGACAACGGCAAGTTTGCATTCCTGTCTCTGCCGCCCGGCACCTACACGCTGCGCGCGGTGAAGACGGGCTATGTCAGTGCCACGTTCGGTCAAAAATCACCGGGTCGTCCCGGCACGCCAATCGTGCTCGCGGTGGGGCAGCAACTGAAGGAGGTGTCGCTTGAAGTGCCGAAGGGCGGCGTCATCTCCGGCATCATCTACGACGAGAAAAGCCGACCAGCTGTCTCCACTACTGTTCGTGTCCTGCAGTGGTCGATGCAGTCAGGCGAGCGGGTACTGAATTCCGCCGGAACAGCGACCACAGATGATCGCGGCATGTACCGCGTGTTTGGGTTGGCCCCTGGTGAGTACCTGGTGAACGCCGTGCCCCGCAACAGCTCAACGACCATGTTCACCAATGAAGACTTGCAGGGCCTGCAGCGGATGGAGGAATTGACCCGCATGGGCCTGGCGGCGCCGGCCGACATCGAACGGCTGGCCCGTGATACGGCGACTCCCAACACCACCAACGACCCGGTGTCTGGATACGCCGCCGTGTATTATCCCGGCACGACGCAGGCCAGCACGGCCCAGTCTGTGAAGATCGGTGTGAGTCAGGAACTGCTCGGCATCGACTTTCAGTTGCAGCGGGTGTCCCTGTCCCGGGTCACTGGCCAGGTCACAGTGCCCAGCAACGTCAACGTGTCCACCGTGCAGGTGCGCCTGACCGACAAGGCATCACCAACGCCCGGCCAGGTGCAGTTTTCGGCTCGGCCCGATCGCAATGGCGCGTTCACCATCGGGTCCGTGCCACCCGGCCAATACGAGGTGAGCGCCACGGCGACCGTTCCAGTAGCGCGCCCGCCGGTGCCAACCGTGCCGCCCGTGCCGCCGGCGGATCAGTCGCCGGCCGCCCGCGAAATGCAGATGGTGATGGACATGCAGACGTCGGGTGGCGGTCCCCGGTTGTGGGCGTTGGCCGAGGTCACGGTTGACGGCGGCTATTCGCCGAGTGTCGCGCTCTCACTGCAGGAGGGCATGACCGTGAGCGGCAGCGTGGCATTTGACGGCACGGCGCCGTTGCCCCCACGACTCAACCAGGTGCGCCTGACATTGTCGCCGCACGGCCTGGCGATGCAGTCGAGCGGTGTGAGCACCCTCAACGCGAGCGCTGACGCCAATGGGCGCTTCATTCTTGCCGGCGTTGTTCCGGGGCAGTACCGGATACGCGCGTCCAGCGTGGCGGCGTGGAGTTTGAAGTCCGTCATGGTTGACGGACGCGACAGTCTCGACTTCTGGGTAGACGTGAAGCCCGGGGAGAATGTCTCAAGCGTCGTTGCGACGTTTGGTGACAAGTCCACCGATCTCAAGGGGATGTTGCAGAGCCAGACGGGAGAACCCACCGCCGACTACACCGTGATCATTTTTCCGGCCGACAACCGGTATTGGGTGCCGCTCTCACGGCGTGTCCGTTCTGCGCGTCCGTCCACTGATGGCAGGTTTGCGTTCACGGGCCTTCCGGCCGGAGAGTACCGTCTGGCCGCTGTCACCGACGTGGAATCGGGCGCCTGGTACGACCCGGCCCTGCTGCAGCAACTGCAGCAGGCGTCGGTCTCGGTGCGTCTGATCGACGGGCAGCCTGTGATTCAGAATCTGCGCGTCAGCGGCAGTTAAGAGCCTCGGCCTTGAAATTCAGGCCGAGCTACGAAGTTCCGGCCGAGCTACGAAGTTCCGGCCGAGCTACGAAGTTCAGGCTGCGCTACGAGAGCGTGGGGTGCCGGTCCTTCCACTCCGTCGCCTGTTCATACGCGTGGGCGATTCGGCAGATGGCGGCTTCGTCATAGAGCCGGCCGGTCACCATCAGCGGCTGCGGCAGGTTGTTGGCAAACCCGCACTTGAGCGCGATCGCCGGATGGCCGGTCAGGTTCGTGGCCGCAAGTCCCGCGTTGTTCGATGAGATGAACGCGTCGTACTTGTCCATGAACGTGTCCCACTCACGCATCAGGAGCGTACGGATCCGCTGCGCGCGCAGATACTCCACCGCCGGCACGAAGCGCGCGGACCGGAACGTCGCGCCCCACGTGCTGTTGCTCGCCGTCATCAGGTCGGTGCCGCGAGACCTGGTCAGGTCGTCAAACGCTGCGGCGGCTTCCACACTCAGCACAAAACCCAGGGCGTTGGCGGGATAGTCGGGCAGATCCACCGGCTCCAGTCTGGCTCCCAGTTTCTGCAGTGCCGCCATGGCGTCCTGGAGATTCTTCAGCCGTTCCGCGGCCGTGGCCTGCGGTTGGGCCGCATTCGCGCCGCCCCCTCGACCACCACCGGCGCCAGCACCGTCGCCGCGCCCGCCGCCTCGTCCCGCAGGTGCTGCCTCGAAGTCGCTACGCACATACCCGATACGGTACCCAGCCAGCGGCGCGTCGGCATTCCAGGTGAACGCGGCGTCGGCCACGCTCTCATCCCGGCCATCGGGGCCGTAGATCGCGTTCAACACCAGCACGCAGTCTTCCACGCTGCGGCACATCGGTCCGATCTTGTCCATCGTCCACGACAACTCCATCGCGCCGTAGCGGCTGACGCGACCGTAGGTCGGCCGCAGGCCCACCACGCCGTTGACGGCCGTCGGCGAGATGATCGAGCCGCGCGTTTCTGTGCCGATGGAAAAGCCGACGCATCCGGCGGCCGTGGCCGATCCGGGACCTGCCGACGACCCACTGGACCCGCCTTGCGGATTCCAGGGGTTGCGCGTGCGACCACCAAACCACTGATCGCCCTGTGCCAGCGCGCCCATCGTGAGTTTCGCCACGAGTACGGCACCCGCATCACGCAGGCGCTCCACCACCGTGGCGTCATAGTCGGGCACCTGGTTCATGTAGGGTTCAGCGCCAAACGTGGTGGCGATGCCCTTGGTGGCCAACAGGTCCTTCGCACCCCATGGAATACCGTGAAGCGGACCCTTGTACTTGCCAGACGCAATGGCCTTGTCCGCCTCAGACGCCTGCTGAAGGGCCAGCTCCTCGGTGATCGTGACGGCGAAGAGGAGCGTGGGCTGGTAGCGCTTCAGCCGCGTCAGGTACATCTGCGTCAGCTCAGTGGAGGACACCAGTTTGCGCTCGAGCAGGGCGGCGAGTTTTGTGACCGGCCAGAAGGCGACATCCTCAAGGTTGGCTGGCCGCTTGATCGATCCCACCGCCGGTTTGCCGTACCGCACGACGCGGCCGGGCGTGGCCGGCCCCTTGGGCTTGTCGCCAGGCAGGTACGGACGGAAGGTCAGCGCCACTTCCGTGTCGTGCGGAATCTCGATCTGCCGCAACTGCTGATACGTGGCGAGGTTGGCGTTCAGGCCGCGCGCAATCGCTTCCTCTTCAGCGGTGTGGAAGTCGAGTCCGGTGATGCTTTCCGCGCAATTCACCGTCTCGCGCGAGATTGGTCCCACCGCCGCCTGTTGGGCGAACGTCTTTGTCGCCACGGCGCCAGCCACGGCCACTGGTACCGCCTTCAAAAATGCGCGCCGAGTCCTGGTCTCGCTCATTTTTTTTCTTTCAACCCAGTCGGGAGGGCCACATCCGCCTCCGTTGCGGCGGCGTCGACTGACAGGGTTTCGCTCGTGGACGTATAGAGCAGGCTCCGCTGCTCGGGCTTCTTGTTGCCCATCATCCGACGAGCCAGCGCCCCGCTCAGTCCTCCGCCGCTGGCTGGCGCGGCCGGGGCCTCGGCCATCGCTGCCGTGCTTTTGACCGTTTCGGTCTTCTGTACGATGAGCAGCGGTGTGCCATCGAGCTTCTTCATCTGGGCTTCGGTCTGCGTCATGACCTTCTGCAGGCTCGGATACATCGCGGCCATGCCGGCGAACTGCTGTGCCATCGCCCCCGCGCTGTCTCCGTAGACGGCCTTGATGAATTTCAAGTCGAACTGCGCCACCTCGTTCAACGCGGGAATGCGCGGACCCACCCAGGTTTCATTGGTCATCACCATGCCGCCGCCTTCTTCCAGGGTTTTCCCCTTCTCATGGGCGGTGATGGTGACAATCACCTGCTTGGCCGGGTGACCCGCAATGGTGCGGGTTTCGCCGGTGGCCTTCACGTCGAAACTGACCTCAACTTCTTTGCCCGGCTGATCGAGTTCGTCGCGGTTCTCGGCCGGCATATCCTTGGCCGCCTTGGCCGCGTCGGCCTGCGCTTTCTTGACCTGCGCGCGCAGCTGGTCGAACGTCATCACCCGGTATTCTTTTTTCTTGAAGTCGATGTCGTAGATCTTCTCTTCCGTGAGATCAATGATCTGTCCGGTCTGGTCGTTCAGCGTGGCCTTGCGATGGCCCTTCACCGCCACGGTGGACGTAAGGCCGTCTTTCATGGCCGCGCCGCCAGCCATGCCCATCACGCGGCCCAGCATGCCCTCAAACTTCAGCACCGTCTTCTCGCGCTTCTTGACGTCGGCGTGCAGCGCCGGTACGAAAGCGGCGGCCGAAAGCAGACCCAGAACCACAAACGCGCAACTCAGCTTCTTTCGTGACATGACAGTTCTCCCCAACGCGAAATGAAGAAGGCTATTCTATGGCAGCGGGGGGGGCAAATGAGACACTTGGTCACAGTGGCGGTCGGGCTCGCGATCTTGGCAGGTCAGGGAGTACAGACGATGGAACAGCGACGGGCGATTACGGCAGGATCTCCCCCGATCGGGCCGTACAGTCCGGCGGTGGTCGCCGGTGGGCTGGTCTATGTTTCGGGCCTGCTGGGCACAGGCGCCGATGGCCAGATGGCCGGACCCGACGTGGCGTCGCAGACGCGCCGCATTCTCGACAGGATGACCGAAATCCTCGAGGCCGCCGGCTCTTCTTTGGGGCAGACGGTCAGCGTCTCGGTCTTCCTGAAGAACCCCGGCGACTTCGAGGCGCTCAACGCGACCTACCGCGAGTACTTCCGCGAGAGCCCGCCGGTCCGGACCACGGTCGTGGCCGACCTCCTCAACGGCGCGCTGGTGGAGATTGCGGCGATCGCGGTCCCCAAAGGGGCCACCCGTGAGGTGCTCCATCCGGCAGGTTGGGTCAAATCTCCCCGGCCGTATTCCTACATCATTCGCACCGATGATCTCGTCTTCCTCTCTGGACTCGTTTCGCGCCGGGGCGTTGATGACGCGCTAGTGTCGGGGTCCGTGAACATGCAGACCACTACCATTCTTGATAACGCCGCCACGCTGCTCAAGACCGCCGGCGTCGGGCTTGACGATGTGGTGCAGTCACGGGTGTTCATCACCGATGAGGCACTGTTTGCCCCCATGAACGACGCCTATCGACCCTACTTTCCCAAGGCCCCCCCGGCGCGGGCGACTGCCGTCGCACGACTCATGGGCAGCGACTTCCTCGTGGAGGTGACGCTGGTCGCCACACGAGGCGAAAAGGAGGTGCTGGGGGCCGCCGCGTCCGGTGCGCCGCTGTCTACCGCCGTGCGCGCAGGCCATCGCGTGTTTCTGTCAGGCGTACTTGGTAACACCGCTGCGAATGTGGGGGACCCAGTGGCCCAGACGCGCGAGGTCATGAGCAGGATTGACCGGACGCTGACGTCTGCGGGCATGTCGTTTGCCAACGTCGCCGACAGCACGGTGTTCCTGACGGACCTGACGCAGTTTGCGGCGATGAACGGCGTGTATCGGGAGTTCTTCCCAAGCGCACCGCCCGCCAGGGCCACCGTGGGGACACGCCTGGTCAGCCGCAATGCGGTGGTTGAAATCATGATGACCGCCGTGCGGTGATGCCCGTCCTGCTGTCCGAGGCCTCGCGCGTCGAGGTCCGATCGATGACGACGCTGGCTGTGCCCGTCGTGCTGGCCGAAATGGGCTGGTTCACCATGAGCCTGGTGGACACCGTCATGGTGGGACCCCTCGGGCCTGCGGCCATCGGCGCCGTCGGCACCGGCAGCATCCTGTTCATGACGCTGATGGTGTTCGGGTTCGGCACCCTGCTGGCGCTCGACACGTTTGTCTCACAGAGTTTTGGTGCCGGCCGGATCGATGAGTGCCATCGCTGGTTGTTCGCAGGCGTGCAACTGGCCGCGCTTCTGTCAGTGGTCCTGATGGCTGCGTCCATCGCGGGCCTGGCGTTGCTGCCGGCTCTCGGACTTCACCCTGAACTCATGGGCGAGCTTGCGCCCTACATGACGCACCTCGTATGGTCGGGGCCGCCACTGCTCGCGTACGTCGTCTTCCGGCGATACCTGCAGGCGATGAACCTGGTGCGACCCATCATGGTCGCGTTGGTCGCTGCCAACGTCATGAATGCGTTCGTGAATTGGGTGCTCATCTTCGGTAATCTGGGGATGCCGGCCATGGGTGTGGCCGGCGCCGCATACGCGACCGTGGCGTCACGGGTGGTGCTGGCGGCCAGCTTGCTGGGTATCATCCTGTACAACGAGCGTGGTACTCCGTCGGGCTTGCATGACGTGCCGTTCCGATGGGAGGGGCGTCGCGTGTGGCGGTTGTTTCAACTGGGTTGGCCGGCGGCGATGCAGATTACGCTCGAGGTGGGGGTGTTTGCCGCCGCGTCGGCGCTCGCGGCCAGGATTGGGCCGCTCGCGTCTGCCGCCAATCAGGTGGTGCTCAATATCGCCGGGTTCATCTTCATGATTCCGTACGGGATCGGATCGGCGGCAGCCGTCAGGGTGGGCCAGGCGGTGGGGCGTCGCGATGCGACGGGTGTCCGCCGCGCGGGATGGGCCGCGCTGGGCCTTGCATCCGCGGTCATGACTGGTGCCGCAGCGCTGTTTCTGACTGTCCCCGCCGCCCTCATTCGTGTCTATTCCACCAACGCCACGGTCATCGAACTCGGCATCGTCCTGCTGTTCATCTGCTCGGTGTTCCAGTTGTTCGACGGGCTGCAGACCGTCGCCACAGGGGCCCTGCGTGGCCTGGGCGACACCCGAACACCGATGATGTTGAACCTGTTGGGGCACTGGGCCATCGGGCTCCCCATTGGCTACGTGCTGTGTTTCAATCGTGGGTGGGGCGTGGCGGGCCTGTGGGCCGGGTTGTCGGTGGGACTCATTCTCATCGGCGGGTCGCTGTTGATGGTCTGGCATGTCAAGAGTCGCGCGACTGTGTTCGTGGAGGCATCATGAGGCAAAGAGTCTGGATTGCACTGTGGACGGCATGTCTCTCGGTCTCGGCGTGTGGCACGCCCGCGCCGACGGTGGCTGAAGCGGACGCGTTTCTCAAGGACATGAACGAGACCATGCTGGCCCTCGGCCGCGACGCGGGCCAGGCAGGCTGGGTGTATTCCACCTACATCAACGAGGACACCGAGAGCCTGAACGCCCGGGCGAATCAGAAGTACATCGAGGCGATCGCACGCTTTGCCAAAGACGCCGTCAAGTTCGACGGTGTCGATGTCTCTCCAGATGCGCGGCGCCAACTGGATCTGCTGAAAGTCTCGTTGGTGCTGGTCACCCCGGGCAACGCGCAGGAGGCAGCGGAGTTGACCACGATTGCCGCCGGTCTCGAAGGCACGTACGGCAAGGGCCGATGGTGTCAGGACGCGGCGAAGCCGTCGGAATGTCTCGACATCGAACAAATCACGGACATCATGGCCACCTCGCGTGACGAGGCCCGACTGCGCGCCGTCTGGGAGGGCTGGCACACCATCTCCACGCCGATGCGATCTGACTACACCCGATTCGTGGAACTGGGAAACAAAGGCGCGCGCGAACTCGGCTTCACCGATACCGGAGCCATGTGGCGGATGAAGTACGACATGCCCGCCGATGACTTCACGAAGGAACTCGACCGCCTGTGGCTGCAGGTTCAGCCGCTGTATGAGTCGCTGCACGCGTACGTCCGTCTCAAACTACGGGAAAAATACGGTGACGTCGTCCCTGCCGACGGCCCCATCCCGGCCCACCTGCTGGGCAACATCTGGGCACAGGACTGGTCGAATGTGTACGGGCTCGTGTCACCGGGAAGCGCGGACCCCGGGTACTCACTGTCCGACATCTTGAAGCGCAGGAACGCGTCGGCCGTGGACATGGTGAAGATGGGTGAGCGCTTTTATTCGTCGCTGGGTCTGGCGCCGATGCCCGACACGTTCTGGACGCGGTCGATGTTCACCAAGCCGCAGGACCGCGAGGTGGTCTGCCACGCCAGCGCCTGGGACGTCGACTACGAAGACGACCTGCGCATCAAGATGTGCATCGATGCGACCGACGAAGACTTTTCGACGATCCACCACGAACTCGGGCACAACTACTACCAGCGCGCGTACAAGGCGCTTCCGACGATCTATCGTGACAGCGCAAACGATGGGTTCCACGAGGCCATCGGCGACACGATCGCGCTGTCCATCACGCCTGAATATCTCGTGAAGATCGGCTTGATCGACAAGGCGCCTGATGCGTCGAGAGACCTCGGCCTGCTCATGGGGCGTGCGCTCGAAAAGATCGCCTTTCTCCCGTTCAGCCTGCTGGTGGATCAGTGGCGATGGCAGGTGTTCTCGGGGCAGATTGCACCGGCTGACTACAATAAGGCCTGGTGGGCCTTGCGGCTCAAGTACCAGGGCGTCGCACCGGCCGCTTCCAGGGGCGAGGAGTTCTTTGATCCCGGCGCCAAGTATCACGTGCCCGGGAACACCCCCTATACGCGGTACTTCCTCGCCCACATTCTGCAGTTCCAGTTCCATCGCGAACTGTCCAGGACGGCCGGCTGCGCGACGCCGCTCCACAGATGTTCGATTTACGGCAATGCTGAAGCCGGCAAGCGTCTGGACGCCATGATGAAGATGGGACTGTCCAGGCCGTGGCCCGAGGCGCTCGACGCCCTGGCCGGCTCGCGCCAGATGGATGCCACCGCGATCGTGGACTACTTCGCACCGCTCAAGACATGGCTTGACGCGCAACTCAAAGGCACACCGGTAGGATGGAAATGACAATGGTGGACAAGACGCTCGAGCAATTGAGATACCCGACTGGCAAGTGGGTGAAGGTGTCAAACCCTGACGCCGCCACGCGCGCGAAGATGATCGCGGCGGTGGCCGGTGTGCCGTCGGCGTTGGCGATAGCCCTAGCTGGACTCACAGAGGCGCAACTGGACACGCCCTATCGACCCGGTGGATGGAGTCCGCGCCAGATCGTGCACCACCTGGCCGACAGCCACATGAACGCGTTCATTCGCCTCAAGTTGGGGATCACGGAAGACAACCCGACGATCAAGCCCTACGAAGAACAGACCTGGGCGGAAACGCCGGATTGCCGAGAGGCGCCAGTCGCGCTGTCACTCTCAATCATCGAAGGATTGCACGCCCGTTGGGCGCACCTGCTGCGATCCCTCGACGCCTCCGCGTTCGACCGGACGATTCAGCACCCCGAGCGCGGCCCAATGACCTTGTGCGACGTGCTTCAGCTATACGCCTGGCACGGTAATCATCACACCGTGCAGATCCTGAAGATGCGCGAACGGATGGGCTGGTAGGCGCTAACGGGAAATCGCCGGGACGCCGGCCGTAATCCACGTGGGCGCCGGTTCGCCTTTGAGATAGTGGGCGAACCAGGCGCCGATGCGGCGATGGTAGTCAATCTGGTTTTTCTTCACGCGCAGGCCGTGGTCTTCGTTGTTGTAGACCAGCATGACCACGTTCTTCTTCGCCCGCCTGGCGATGTTGTAAAGCTCCACCGACTGGTGCCAGTAGACGGTGCCGTCGTTGTCGCCGGTCATCAGCAACAGGGGCGTGGTCATCGTGGAAATGCCGAACACCGCTGAATTCCTGATGTAGGCCTGCAGATCTTCGTAGAGCGGCACCACCATGCGCTGCTGCCCGGTCTCGATGTGGTCGGTCTCGGCGATGCCCGAACTCCAGTGGCCGTTGCCGTAGTTGCTGATGAGGTTCGAGATGCCGGCGCCCGAGACGGCTGCTGCGAAGACCTTCGTGTGCGTCGCCAGATACATAGCGTCGAATCCGCCCCAGGAGTGACCCATCACTCCCACCTTGGCGGCGTCCACGACGCCCATGTCCACCACCTTCTTCACGGCAGCGGTCACGCACTCAACCACGGATACACCCGGCTCACGCGGCTGAAAGACGATGTCGGGCTGGAAGTAGAAGTAGCCCTGCTGTGTGAGCGCGGTGCCGTTGTAGTAGCTGCGCTCGGATGGATTGCTGAACTGGTGCAGGCCGTCCGAAAGCTTTTCGTAGAGGTAGACCACCATCGGGTACTTCTTGCCGGGCTCATAATTCGCTGGGTAATAGAGCGAACCCTGCAGCGTCATCTTCGGCTGGCCCTTGGGCTGCACCTGGTAGCTCACGAGTTCAGTACGGCCCCAGGCGTACTTCGAGAGGAACGGATTCGTCGTGGTGACCTGGGTGGCCTTTGCCAGGTCCGCGCTGCCGACGAACAGGTCCGGCGAGTCATCAGCCCCCTGCATGGTGTAGATGTAGACGTCCGCCTTCTCGGCCTTTGCAAGGCCGCCGACACTCTTGTCGAGCCAGACGAGTTGCGACACCCCTCCGATGGCGTCGGTCGTGAACCGCGCGAAGCCAGACTTCTTGGAGCGCGTGCCGAAGATCGTCAAGAAGCCATCTTCCAGATCCAATGGCTCAGGTGCCGCCCCAAAGCCAGCCGCATCCACGCGCAGGTATCGATGACGAACCTGCGTGGACGCGCCGGAGGTGAGTTTCACGGCGGCGGTGCCGTCCGGTGACACCTTCCACAAATCGAAGGCGTCATTCATTACCACTGACGCATCGTCTTTCGTCCAGCCGGCCACGCCGAACATCGGCTTCTCGGGAGCGGTGCTGTCAGACTCCATATCGACGAACGACGTCTTTGCGCTCTTCGTGATGTTGGTGACCGCCCTGGTGACGAGGTTGATCGTCCAGTAGTGGCCGCCCTCGGAGTAGATGGCGTACTTGCCGGTAGGGCTGACCTGCAAGCCGCTCGTCGCTCGGGTCTTGAGAGGTGTGCGTGTGCCGGTGGTGAGATCCACCAGCTGCACGTCCGATGCCGGCCGTCCGATTGATCGGTCCATCAAGTACGGCGTGAACTCAGAGACGACTGCGAGCCTGGTGGCGCGAATGGGTGTGACCTGTTCGTCGAACGTCTTGCCGACCACCGCGAGCTGGCCACTGGCGAGATTCCAGACCGCAGGGAGGTTGCGACGCCGATCTGCGGCGACGCTCAGCTTCTGCGCAGACATGACGGTGGTGTCGTTCCAGTGCCAGACATCGACGTCCGCATTCTCTGGGGGTGCGGCCGCACCTCGGCCGCCGCGACCTCCTTCGGGTACCGGCGGCTTCGGCACCCAGTCTGCCACGCCCAGCAGGATCATCGGGCCGTCGTTCGCGCCCGCTTCCAGCCACGACGGCCGGCGGAACGTGACGAGGCGCTTTGAGATCGGCAGCGCCCCCGCCGTCGGGTCCAGCGTCAGCGCCTTTTCACTCGACTGTCCCAGCGAGGTCCACGCCAGCACCACCTGCGTCGGGCCGTCGTACTTCTCGTTGGTCCTGGACTTGAGCGCCACGAGGTCGGCTGAATCGGTCCGCCAAGTCAGGGCCGAGTAATCCGCCGCCGACGCGTCGAGCACCTTCAGGACGGACGTCGCGGGGTTGTACAGGTGAATGCCGTTGCCCGCCTGGCCTTCGGCGCTGATGACCAACGCCAGCAGGTGGCCGTTGTCAGAAGGCTGCCACGCATACTCCGACACGTTGCCGAACGTCGTCGTAGCGCCCGTCTTCAGGTCGCGTACGAACACTGTGGTGCCGATGGCTGTTGCGGGCGCGGCCGGCGTGCCTCCGCGGCCGCCCGTGGGCGGCGCCGGTGCGGTAGCAGGTGCGGTGCCGGCGGCACCGGCCGGCTGAGCCGTCGCATAGCGTTTCATCGCAATCGACTGGCCAGTGCGATCAAAGGCAAACGTCTCGATGCCATCGATGATGGTCTCAGTCCTTGTGGCGAGATTGAGCAGGCCGAGCTTGCGTTGAATCGGCTGCCGCGCCGTGCGCAGCCGCTCCTGCTCGGCTTCCGACTGGCCGATGCCGTAGGCCAGCCATTCCGAGTTCGACGTGAACGACGCTCCCGATCCGAAAGCGACGATGCGCGCGGTGTCGGACGCGGTGGCGCCGGCGGCCGGAATGATTCTTAGTTCGTTGTCCCCGCCGATGCGGGTAATGCCGTACGCCAGCCACTTGCCGTTTGGAGAAAGTCCGCCGCGAGCGGCGCCGGGCGTCACGCTCTCGAACTGGTCGTAATCGGCGGGCGTGATCGTGGGTTTGTTCTGGGCGGTGGGAGAAGCGGCCGCAGCAATGACGACGGCCAGGAACGAGGCAACAGGAATCACGGAGCGGCGCATGGCATCCCCTTTGGAAGAGCTTTGGCGCGGCTAAAGCCACGCCCTACGAAACGTGAGGGGAATTCTAACGCAGCGCTCAGGGTGTGGGATACGTGCGCGCGACGTAGTCGTCTACGAGCGACTGAAATGCCACCGCAAGCTCGCTGTAGGTGCCCCGCAGCGACGTGACGTGTGCGCCGTCGATGTAGATCGGACAGTTGGGTGATTCGCCGGTACCAGGCAGGGAGATCCCGATGTTGGCCGCTTTCGATTCACCAGGGCCGTTGACGACGCAGCCCATGACGGCCACCGTCATGGTTTCCACACCCGGGTGTTTCGTTTTCCAGACGGGCATCATCTCGCGCACGTAGCCCTGGATGCGTTCAGCCAGTTCCTGGAACGTGGTGGATGTGGTGCGGCCGCACCCCGGGCAGGCGATGATCGCGGGTGAAAACGCACGGAGCCCCAGCGCCTGCAGAATCTCGCACGCGGCGTAGACTTCCTCGCGCCGGTCACCATCGGGCCGTGGCGTGAGCGAGACACGAATGGTGTCGCCAATGCCTTCTGCCAGCAGCACGCCCAGCGCCGCCGCAGACCAGGCGATGCCTTTGATCCCCATGCCGGCTTCAGTGAGGCCCAGGTGCAGCGGCTGGTGGGTCTTGCGCGCCAGATCGCGATACACGCTGATCAGATCGCGCGGTCGCGACACCTTGCACGAGATGATGATCTGGTCGGTGCGCAGGCCGCAGTCAAGCGCCAGTTCCGTGGACTGCAGCGCCGAAAGCACCATGCATTCGTTCACGATGTCCTCAGACGACCTGCCGAGATTGCGATCCGTGTTCTCCTGCATCTTCGCCATCACGAGCTCCTGATTCAGGGACCCGCCGTTGACGCCGATGCGCACCGGTTTCTGGTGCTCCACTGCGACCTGGCAAATGGTGGAGAACTGCTCGTCGCGCCGGCGACCGGTGCCGACGTTGCCGGGATTGATGCGGTATTTGTCCAGAGCCGACGCCGCGCCGGGATGCCGGGTCAGCAACTGGTGGCCGTTGTAGTGGAAGTCTCCGATGAGCGGCGCCGTACAGCCCGCGTCAATCATGCGTTGCTTAATCTCGGGCACGGCGGCGGCCGCTTCAGGCGTGTTGACGGTGACGCGCACCATCTCGGAACCCGCCTCGGCCAGTTCCACACACTGGCGCGCAGTGGCTGCGGCATCGCTCGTATCGGTCATCGTCATGCTCTGCACAACGATGGGTGCGCCGCCGCCGACCTGGACGGAACCCACGCGCACGCCGAATGTCTTGTGCAGCCGAACCGGAATGGCCATGAAAATGATCATACGACGGCCGGCCCGTCGTCGCCGGAGTCACAAGGGATGATGGGCTCCAGATGAGGGGCCGATAGAATGAGGTGGGGTGGTGTGCATGGGCAGGATGAAGACAGCGCTGATTGGGATGTTGGTGGTGGGCGTGGCCGGGTCGGTGAGGGCCCAGGCCGTGACAGAGGGTGATCTGGGCCGGTTGGATGTGGCCGCGGCCGAGGTGACCCGCCAGGCGGCCGTCCTCAGGACGTCGGATGCCACGCTGGCGTTCGAGGTGGACAAGGCCCTGGCCCTGCTCAAGGAAGAGATCATCTATCTGCGTGTCCGTCTGCGGCGGGAAGGCACCGTGCCGCGTACCGAGTACATCGACCTGCGCGACCGTCTCGAGACCTTGCGGGTGAAGGCCGTCGGCCAGACGGTCACCGCGCAGCCAGTGATCACAGATGACCCCGTCAGCGGTGGGCGTGCGTGGATCGTTCCCGTCGGCACCGAGATGGACGTGAGGTTGCAGACCACACTCAACTCACGAACCGCCAGGATCGAGCAGCGGTTCGAGGCGACAACGGTGGTTGATCTGACGATGGAGGGCGACGTGGTCCTCCCAGCCGGCACGGTGGTCCGCGGATTTGTCGGGTCAGTGCATGCCGCCGGACGCGTGGAGCGCCGCGGGAGCCTGACGTTGGCCTTTGACGAGGTGGTGCTCAAGAAGGGGCCGGTTCGACTGAGGGCGTCGGTGACGCAGGCGCTTGATGGCAAGGTGAGCGAGGACGTCAGCCGTATCGGCACCGGCGCCGTGGTAGGGGCGATTCTCGGCGGACTGCTTGGGGGCGGGAAGGGTTTGCTGGTGGGTGTGCTGGTAGGCGGCGGCGGCACGATTGCGGCGACTGACGGTACGGATGTGGACCTGCCGACCGGTACCCTGTTACGGCTTCGCATCGATTCTCCGCTTGAGGTTCGATAGACTCGGCGGATGACGCCTGGCCTCGATCACGCGCGGCGAGTGGCCGCAACAGCAGACGCCTTTGAGGCGTCTATGACGCGCTTCCTGTCGCGCGTGGAGCAGGCCTCCGATGCTGATGCTGAGCGGGTTCCTCCCGATGGCGGCTGGTCGGTGGCCGGCATTGCCTGGCATGTGGCGGTGACCAACGAACAATTCGCTGCGCTGGTGGATGGCTCGGTGCCGCTTGCGACTGCACCCGAGGCGGATTTTTCAGAAACGCCGTTTTCCGAGATTACCGCGCTGGTCCCAGACAAGCTCGAGGCGCCAGAGAAGTTTCATCCACCCGAAGGCGTGACCAAAGCCGATGCGGTGGCCAGAGCGCGTACGTCGCAGGTGCGTCTCGCCAGGGCACTGCGGGACATGCCGGAATCGCGTGGCTTGTGGTCGGTCAACTCCATCCTCGGCCAGGTCACCGTGTATCAAGTGGGCGACTGGGCCACAGCCCATGTGGCACGCCATAACGCACAGGCGAAGCGCCTGATCTACAATTTCCAGTGATTCACTACCTCCGGGGGAGAGGCTTTGGCATGTCCACACACACACTGAGTTCTGCCGCTGTCGTCGCGTTGAGCGGCGCTGTTGTTGCCACGATATTTACAATGTCGCCCGTCAGCGCGCAGGCGCCGACGGCCGAACAGGCGCTGATCACAAAGGCCCGTGGCATTCACGAGCGTGTGATCACGCTTGATACGCATGACGACATCAACGCGAACAACTTCCGCGCTGACTGCAACTACACGATGCGTCTGACGACCCAGGTCAACCTGCCGAAGATGAAAGAGGGCGGGCTGGACGTGTCGTTCATGATTGTGTATGTCGGTCAGGGCGCATTGACCGAGGAAGGGTATGCGGGCGCGTATCGACAGGCGGTGGAGAAGTTCGACGCCGTGCATCGGCTGACGAAGGAAATTGCGCCGAACGAGATCGAACTGGCGCTGACTCCTGAGGATGTGGTGCGCATCGCGAAGAGCGGTAAGAAAGTGGCCGTCATCGGGATCGAAAACGGTTACGCGATCGGCACCGACCTGGAGCGGGTGAAGGAGTTCTGGACGCGCGGCGGCCGGTACATGTCACTGGCGCACAACGGCAACAGCCAGTTGGCCGATTCGAACAGCACCGAAGCGGCCAATGGCGGCATTCATGGCGGCCTGAGCCCACTGGGCAGGCAGGTAATTGCCGAGATGAACAAGTGGGGGATCATGGTGGACATCTCCCATCCGTCCAAGCAGGCCAACCTGCAGGCGATTGCACTGTCGAAGGCGCCGGTGATTGCGTCGCACTCTTCGGCGCGCGCGCTCGCCAATCACACGCGCAACATGGACGACGAGCTCCTGCTCGCGCTCAAGAAAAATGGTGGCGTGATGCAGACGGTGGCGTTTGCGACGTACGTGAAGGTGGATGACAAGGCGGCCGACCGGCAGGCCGCCACGGCCGCCGTCAACGACGAGTTTGGCATTGCGGCGCCCGCAGGCCGAGGCGCAGGTGGCGGCGGTGGAGGGCGGGCGGGCGGCGCTGGGGCAGGGCGAGCGGGTGGTGAGGGTCGTGGCCAGGCGGCAGCGCCGACCGCTCCGCCCCCGTGTTCGATCGAGGATCCAAACACCGGGACCGCACCGCAGGCGGCACGTGGGGGCGGGACTGGTCGTGGCGGCAATCAGGCGGCCCTCGCGGCGCTGACCCCGGAACGCCGCGCGGAGTACGACGCGAAATTGGCGGCCATCCAGGCCAAATACCCGGTGCCGGCGCGGGCGACGGTCTCGGATTTTGTGGACCACATTGACTATGCCGTGAAGCTGATTGGCATCGATCACGTGGGTATTTCCTCGGATTTTGACGGCGGGGGTGGGGTGACCGGCTGGAACAGCGCGTCGGAGACCTTTAACGTGACTCTGGAACTGGTCCGCCGCGGCTACACCGAGGAACAGATTGGCAAGATGTGGAGCGGCAACCTGCTACGGGTGTGGGCCGAGGTGGAAAAGGTGTCCAAACAGCTTCAGGCGGCCACCAAATAGAAACCCGCTACTAATAAGGATACGGAACGGCGCGGGGCCACTGGCTCCGCGCCTTTATTCCATCCCCAGCTTCTTGCGCTTCAAGAACAGGCCTTTTCTCGAAATTCCCAGTAATTTTGCTGCATCCGACACACGACCGCCGGTGTGTTCGATGGCCCGAGCCACAAAAGCCCTCTCGAGATGGGCGATGGCCTGGTCGAGCGGCTGATCCAGCCGCACGCTGACGACCGGTCCGGCCGGCGCCGGCGGTGCCGCGGGTCGCCTCGACCTCCAGCCCTGGGCGATCTCTGCCGACAGGTCTTCCGCCCCCAGCGTCGCGCCATCATCGGCGAGGGCGACGACGCGCCGAACTTCGTTGGCGAGTTCCCGAATGTTGCCCGGCCAGTCATGAAGCAGAAGTGCCGCGATGAAATCGTCCGCCACGTTGAGGCGTTGCCGCCCGGCTTCTTCGCAGGCCTTGCGGACAAAAAGCGCCGCGAGGGCGGGGATCTCGTCCTTGCGTTCGCGGAGGGGCGGCAGCCAGAGCGGGGCAACGCGAAGCCGATAGTACAGATCACTTCGGAAGCGGCCCTGGCTGACCAGTGCGTCAATCGACGCGTTCGTGGCTGCCACGATACGGACGCGCGTGTGTGTGGGCCGTGGCTCGCCAACCACGTGAATTTCGCCGGACTCCAGGAATCGCAGCAACTTGGGCTGGATGGCCGGATCGAGGTCTCCAATCTCGTCCAGAAACAACGTGCCGTGTTCAGCGGCTCGAAAGACGCCACCGGAATTTTCGAAGGCGCCCGTGAACGCGCCGCGGCGATGGCCAAAGAGCTGACTCTCAACCAGGTCTTTCGGGATGGCTGACGCATTGAAGGGGACGAATGGGCCTCGCGACCACTTGCTGTGAGTGTGAATGACCCGGGCCACCACTTCTTTTCCCGTCCCCGTCTCGCCCATGATCAACACGGGCAACTCGCTTGAGGCCAGCTTGATGGCAACGCGCAATACTTCCTGCATGCGGGGCGACCAGAACACGGAGTCACCGCCGCTCGGGAGCGAGACCTGCGGCCACAGCAAGTCTTCGTCGAGCTGATGTGGGTCCCCGGAACGGCTGATCCCCGCTCTCGCGATTTCGACCAGATTGCGAATCAGCGAGACGTCTTCGAGGGCATGGATGTCTCTAAAGCGCAGTATCGCTCGCCGGTCGATGTCCGACAGGATAATCCGATGAGTGCCGTCCGCGGCCGTCTCCCAGAAGACAGGTCCGCCCAGGGCTTCGTCGCCAGCTGATTCGGTGGTCACGTCGAGCCGCGCGCGCAACGCGGTGGTGGAGACGACCGCCGCGAGGCGTTGGCTCATGACGTCAATGGAATGGCCGGCACTGAGCGCGGTGGCGATGTCGGTCAGAATCAGATTGGTGCTCTCGGTGTCGGTCTGGTCCCGGCGTTCGGCGGCAGGCCCTGTCCGGTTGCTGGCCGGAAGCGCCTCGCGTTCTTTTGTGACCACCCATTCCTGAAACCGATGGGAGATGGCCTGGCACGCGCGAAGGGCCCGATCGAAGTGCCTGTTGCCGCGCGCGGCGTCGCCCCGGAGTGTGAGGCACGTGCCGGTGGCGGCTTCGACGGTGATGAGGGGATCGACGGCACCTCTGGGGCACAGGCGCAGCGCGGCAACCAGCGCTTTGTCGGCGTCGTCGTGTTGGCTGAGGAACGCCAGGGCGCGGGCTTTTGCGCTCAGGAGCGACGCGTGCCAGACGCGGAGCTGGCGCCGCTCCAACTCCGGGTGTGCGGCGTCGACGATGGCAATGATGCCTTCCCAGTCTCGAATGTGGCTGAGGTAGAGGCAGCGGGTGATTTGATGGGCGAGGTCGTACCAGGATCGTGCCGGGACGCGTTGACGGCGAATGAGCTCCGTGGCCTCGTCGATGTGGCCGACGCACTCGGGCAAGTTGCCTTCGTACAGGGCGACGTTGGCCAGGCTATCGGCGAGAGCCAATTGGACGAAGGAATACTCGCGAGCCGCGGACCGACCCTCGTCAAGGTATTGGCGTGCCTTCTCGGCGTCGCCGTAGTAGAGTGCAAAGAGTCCGAGATTGGCCAACGATCCAGAAAGCGGCATCTGGAGCCGACTAGCTCTTGCCAACTCAAATCCCCTGATCGCAGACTGGCGTGCTTGGTCAATACTGCCTGCGTACATCATTGGCGACGCCGACACCAATTCGATAGAGCACACGAGATTTGTCGAGTCCACCTCGCTCGCAAGCCGCTTAGCAATTTCCAGGTGCAGTCTGGAATCTGAACTTGATCCGCGCAATGCCTCGATCTTCGCCACCGCCAGATGCAGGCCCGCTAGGGATGAGGCATCGCCGATCGCAGTAGCGAGTTGACGGAGTTGGGCGAGACGCGACGCCGCGTCGGCAGGAGCCTGGAATGTTGATTCCCTAACAAAGAGGGAGAATTCCGCGGCGAATCTAGCTCCCTCCGGTTCTCCCCGAAGGTCCCAGCACAGGCCCGACAGCAACCCGAGTGCCCTCACAGCCGCCCCGGAGTCATACAACGCTGTGGCGTGAACCAGCCGGCCAGCAGCATCGGTCAACCCCCCACCCTCAACTGCAGCGATAGCCTCGGAGAGGCGGCCATTCCTGTACAGGGCCTGAGCCTGTTCTGTCGATGGCGACACATTGGCTGATGTGCGTCCAAGCATGATCGCGCGGACAATACCAGATTCGGCCCTGCGCCGGGGGCCTCCAAGGCCGCCCCGGGCGGAATCATGTACAAGATTCTGTGGGGTTGGCGAACCGGATTAGTGGATCTGTCGGCCGTCCCGGCGACCGCCCAGATGATTTGCGACCGTGTGGTCCTGCGCATGGACCGAGCCTGGGGCGAACAGCAGGGCGGCGGATTCGAGCATCCGGCTGTGGTCTTTGTGGAATTCTTCGCCCGCGTACAGTGCGATCACACCGACCACCTGGTCGCCATCGAGGACTGGCGTCGCCAGGGTAAAACGCAAGGGTACGGGAAGGACCCGGGCCACAGGACCCAGGTCGAGTGCCGCGTCAGAGTTGAAGACGATCTGTCGATGGGCAAACGCCCAGCCAGAGATTCGCTCGCCCACCGGAATTCTGGTTGATTCGATCGTAGACGAGCCGGATCCGGCGCAATACACGGACGTGAGATCGCCCTGGCCAGGCGATTGCGTATAGAAGGCGACCGCGGCGGCTGGCACCACGCGGCGCACGTGCCTGAAGAAGATCTCGGCCGCTGCCTCCAACGACGGCGCCTTGGGCAGTTCGCGCCGGAGTTCTCCGAATTCCCGCTCCTCGGCGGTCGCCGCACTGATCACGTCGAGAGCCGAATGTGCGAGGTGGCCCACCGCCTCTGACGCGCCCGGTACGCTGCGGCCCTCGGCCTCATCGAGGGCTTCAAGTCGATCGAGGATTCGGAGGAATCCATCGACGACCCATGGGTCATACATCGTTCCCCGGCGGTCGATCAGGATGTGCTCAGCCTGCTGGCGGCACATCCGCGGACGGTAGGGGCGGTCGGACGTGAGCGCGTCATAACAGTCAACCACCGAGAGGATCCGGGCTCCGAGTGGGATCTCCTGTCCCTTCAGGCCGTCGGGGTATCCCTGGCCATTCCAGTTCTCATGATGGTGTCTGACAATGGGTTCCACCGGGTACGGGAATTCAATGCTCTTGAGGATGTTGGCACCGACGGCGGCGTGTTCTTTCATCTTCTCGAACTCGGCTGTGGTAAGCGGACCGGGCTTGTTGAGGATGTACTCGGGCACGGCCAGCTTTCCCGTGTCGTGCAGGAGGGCGGCCGCTTCAATGGCCTTGATCTGCCGGTCATCAGTGACCCCCAGCGCGCGCGCGGTTTCCATCGTGTACTGCTGCACGCGCCGGATGTGGCCGTGGGTGACCTGGTCCTTCGCATCAATCGCCATCGCGAACGCAGCGATCGTCGACATATGGACCTTCTCGATAGCGTCGATTTTCGCCTGCATTTCTTCGACTCTACTTGCGGAGTTCCGATACGTGAAGTAGAGCATCGTCATCAGCGGGAGGATGACAAGTATCCGCGCGAAGATGCCGCCTCCGAAAGGCAAGAGCGCTGCGATCGATGCG
>JBKJQX010000022.1:0-2872 GCA_046594875.1 Vicinamibacterales bacterium | reverse complement strand
TAGCGGCCGGACTCATCAGACAACGCCTCAAGTTCCACGCGTCCTGCGACTGGCTGGGACGGCCGAACCGTCACCAACGCGCCGCGGAGCGGCGCGCCGGCCTCATCAACTGTCCTGCCCACAATGCGTCCCCGTGTGGACTGCGCCGCCGCATCTGCGGGCACGAGAAGCAGAGCGAGAGCCACCGCCGTCCTCAACTCCATCGACATCACGGACATCATCCCCCATTGCGGGTTTGCGGCCAGGATCGGCGGCAGCCCACGCGCCCCTATAATCAACGCCATGATTGCAGTCACCGGCGCAGCGGGATTTTTAGGCAGCGCGATGGTCTGGGGCCTGAACCAGCGGGGCGAACGCGGCATTCTCTGTGTCGACACGGACCTGTCGGCCCATCGCTACGCGAACCTCAAGCCCTTGAGGTACAGCGCCTATCTGTGCCACGACGAGTTTCTGGCGGCCATGGCACGCGGGGCCTACAAGGGCCGGCTGGCCGCGGTGATTCATCTGGGCGCATGCAGCAGCACGACCGAAACCAACTGGGATTACCTGCGCGAGAACAACCTCGATTACTCGAAGACGCTGTGCCAGGCGGCGATCGACGGCGGCGCGCGGTTCATCCAAGCCAGCAGCGCGGCCACCTACGGCGACGGCGCCGAGGGGTATTCGGACGACCACGCCGGGCTCGATGCGCTGAAACCGCTGAATCTCTATGCGCGGTCCAAACATGAGTTTGACCTGTGGGCGCGCGACAACGGAGCCCTCGCCTCGATCGCGTCGCTGAAGTACTTCAACGTCTACGGCCCGAACGAGTGGCACAAGGGCGACATGCGCTCGATGGTGTGCAAGGGGTACGAACAAATTCGCGACACCGGCCGCGTGAAACTCTTCAAGAGCGACAGGCCCGAGTTCCCGGATGGCGGCCAGCGACGCGACTTCCTGTACGTGAAGGACGCCGTGGCCATGACGCTGTGGCTGCTCGACCATCCCGAACACCACGGCATCTTCAACGTGGGCAGCGGCGTGTCCACCGACTGGAACCGCTTGATGGGCGCCATCTTCGCGGCACTCAATCTGCCGCCGGCGATCGATTACTTCGACATGCCGGAGTCAATCGCCAAGGCCTATCAGTACGACACGTGCGCGGACATGACCAAACTGCGTGCTGCAGGCTACACTGCAGCTCCCACGAGCGTGGAAGACGCGGTTCGCGAATACGTGGTGGACCATCTGGCGCCGGGGAAACATCTGGAGCCCCGGTAGCGGTCCAGAGTCCTGAGTCCAGGGTCCTGATGAAGGTGCATTTATGAAGGACCTGACGACCGGTTCACTCTCGCGGCATCTGCTGAACACGACGGCGATGATGCTGGTGGGCATGGTCCTGCAGACGTTGTACGTGCTGGTGGACCTTTACTGGGTCGGGCATATTGGTACCACCGCAGTCACGGCTGCCGGCATTGGAGGCAACGTCGCGTTCATTGTGCTGGCTGCCACGCAGGCGCTTGGGGTCGGCACCACATCACTCATCGCGCAGGCGTCGGGCCGCAAGGATGCGGTCGAAGCCACGCATGTGTTCGGTCAGTCGCAGTTGCTGGCCGTCATCATCGGCACCGCGTTCTTTTTCGTCTCACTCGTCGCTCGTGACAGCTACGTCACCCTGCTCGCGGCGGACGCGGCCACTGCGGCGATGGCGCACGAATTCCTGAGGTTCTTCCTGCCCGCGATGGCGCTCCAGTTCCCGCTGGTCTCGATGGGCGCGGCCTTGCGCGGCACCGGGCGCTTCGGTCCCGGCATGTGGGTGCACGCCGGCTCGGTGGCGCTCAACATGATCCTGAGCCCGATCTTCATGTTCGGCTGGGGTTTTGGCGAGCCGATGGGGATCGCGGGGGCGGCGCTGGGGACACTTGTGTCAGTGGCGGCCGGCACCATCGGCATGGCGTGGTATTTCCTGCCGCACAATGCGTACCTGCGATTCGCCACTGTCCGATGGAAGCTCGACCTGCCGCGATGGAGAGCCATCCTCAAGATCGGCATTCCCGCAGGCGCGGAGTTCGCGTTCCTGGCCGCCTACATGGTGGTGGTGTATTCGGTGGCCCGGCCGTTTGGTGCGGCGGCGCAGGCCGGATTCGGCATCGGCATGCGTGTGCTCCAATCGGGCTTCCTGCCGGTAGTGGCGCTGGGGTTCGCCGTGGGTCCGCTGGCTGGACAAAACTTCGGCGCCGGCAAATTCGATCGCGTGAAGGCGACGTTCCGCGATGCGGCGGCCATGGCCGGCGGCGCCATGCTCATCTTCGCGACCATCGCGCACTTCTTTCCCGAATCGTTGATCCGGCCGTTTTCCACCGACCCTCTCGTGCTGGCAGCCGGGGTCACCTACCTGCGGATTGTCTCGTTCAGCTTCGTGCCATCAGGCATCACGTTCGTGACCTCGAGTTTTTTCCAGGGTCTGGGCAACAGCGTTCCACCCCTCATCTCAGCCGCCACTCGCACGATCCTTCAGGTGGCGCTGATCGTCACGCTCTCGCGCTGGCCGGGATTTGATCTGACGTGGATCTGGTGGCTCGCGGTGAGCACAATCGGCCTGCAATTGGCGATGAACCTCGGGTTCCTGCGCCGCGAGTACCGCGAACGCCTGGCGTAAGGCTCTCGGGCTTGAGACCCAGCCCGAGCTACGTGCTCCTGGACTCCTGGACCCTGGACCCTGGACCCTGGACCCTGGACCCTACGGCCTCCGTCGTGCCGGCCCGCGTGACGAACCGCCGCCGGGACGCCGGGGCGAAAACGATCCGCCACCAGGCCGTGATCCCGAAGGACCACCCGACCGCGGCGCCGGTGCGCTGCCACCGCTGCCGCCGCGACGCCGTTGCTTGTCGGC
>JBKJQX010000095.1:0-5912 GCA_046594875.1 Vicinamibacterales bacterium | reverse complement strand
TCTGGTAGTATGCCGGGACCATGACCGAGCGTGTTTCCCAGATTCCTGTCGCTGAACGTGTGTTGCCAGCCATGCTGGCGTTGTTTGTCGGGAGCGGTTGCGCTGCCCTGATGTACGAAGTCGTCTGGTTTCAGATGCTTCAGTTGTCGCTGGGCTCGTCGGCGGTCTCGTTGGGAGTGCTCCTGGGCACGTTCATGGGCGGCATGTGTCTGGGGAGCTGGCTGTTTCCAAAATATGTCGGCGCACAGCACCATCCGCTGCGGATGTATGCGTATCTCGAACTCGGGATTGGCGTGTGCGGCATTCTGGTCCTGCTCGTGGTGCCGCTGCTGGGCGGCGTCTATACGGCGATTGCCGGCACCGGCCAATTCAGTGTGTTCATGCGCGGCCTGGTGGCGGCCGTCGTGTTGTTGCCACCCACATTGATGATGGGCGCCACCCTGCCGGCGATTTCCCGCTGGGTGGAAGCCACGCCGCGCGGCGTCGGCTGGCTCGGGTTTTTTTATGGCGGCAACATCGCCGGCGCCGTCGTCGGTTGCCTTGTGGCCGGCTTCTATCTGTTGCGCGTGTTTGACATGGCCACGGCGACGTTTGTGGCCGTCGCGCTGAACGCGATCGTGGGCCTGCTGGCCCTGGCCATCGCGAAGGGGGCGCCGTATGAGGCGCCGGACCCGAACCGCGCCCAGGTTGGTCCTGCGCCAGGCTCCCGCGTGGTGTACATCACCATCGCGTTGTCGGGCCTGACGGCGCTTGCGGCGCAGGTCATCTGGACGCGTGTCCTTTCTCTGCTGTTCGGCGCCACGGTCTATACCTTCTCCTTGATCCTGGCAGTGTTTCTCGTCGGGCTGGGCATCGGCAGCAGCCTGGGTGCGTCGATGGCGCGCAGTATGAAGAACCCGCGCGCGGCCCTGGGCTGGACACAGATGTTGCTCTGCGTTGCGCTGGCCTATGCGGCCTACATGACCAATGCGTCCATGCCGTTCTGGCCGATCAATCCGCAGATTACGTCCGGCCAGCCGTTCATGAATTTCCAGCTCGACCTCATGCGGGCCACGTTCGTCATTTTGCCTGGCGCGATCCTCTGGGGCATGAGCTTCCCGCTGGCGCTTGCCTCTGTGGCCAGCAAAGACCAGGATCCCGCGCGTCTGGTCGGCGGCGTGTATGCCGCCAATACGGTTGGCGCCATCGTGGGCGCGCTGTTTGCCAGCCTCCTCGCGGTGGCGTGGATCGGATCCCAGCAGACGCAGATGGCGCTGATCGGTATTTCGGCCATCTCCGGGCTCATGATGCTGGCCTCAGCGGCCGACGATGCCGGCAAGGGCCGCACACAGTTGGCCACCATGTTCCTCTTGATCGTGGTCACCGGTGGCGCGGGTCTGCTCGCGCGTTCGGTGCCCCCGATGCCCTGGCTGCTCGTGGCCTACGGCCGTTACGCCGCGACCTGGGTGGGACAGAACGAAATCATTTACATGGGTGAGGGCATGACCGCGTCGGTGGCCGTGTCGCGCACACCCAACGGCGTGTTGAACTATCACAACGCCGGCAAGGTGCAGGCCTCGAGTGAGCCCCAGGACATGCGCCTGCAGCGTCTGCTTGGCCACATGACCACGCTGATTCCCGAGAACCCGAAGTCGGTGCTGGTCATCGGGTGCGGCGCCGGCGTCACGGCCGGGGCGGTCTCGATCGACCCCGTGCTCTCGGCAGTCACGATTGCCGAAATCGAACCGCTCGTTCCCGAGGTGGTCTCAAAGTACTTCTCCGAGCACAACTTCGCGGTGGTGCAGAACCCGAAAGTGCGCGTCCACCTCGACGACGCGCGGCACTTCCTGCTGACGACCAAGGAAAAGTTTGACGCGGTCACGTCTGACCCGCTCGACCCTTGGGTCAAGGGCGCGGCCACGCTCTACACGCGCGAGTTCTTCGACGTGGTCAAGGAACATCTCAATCCCGGCGGCGTGGTCACGTTGTTCGTGCAGCTCTATGAGAGCAGCGATGCGGCCGTCAAGAGCGAGATCGCGACGTTTTTGGAGGCGTTCCCGCAAGGTGTGGTGTTCGCCAACACGATCAACGGGCAGGGCTACGACCTGGTCCTGGTGGGGCAGCTTGACCCCAAGCCGATCGATGTCGATCGCGTGCAGGCGCGCCTGAACGACCCGGCCAACGCGGCGATTGCGAAGTCACTGTCTGAAATCGGCGTGTTCTCGGCGGTGGACCTGTTTGGCACCTACGGCGGTCGAAAGGACGACATGGGCGGCTGGCTTGCCGGCGCCCAGATCAACCGCGACCGGAACCTCCGGCTCCAGTACCTGGCAGGGTTGGGTCTGAACCTCTACGAGGCGGCGTCGATCTACCGGAACATGTCGGCCGAGAGCCGGTATCCGGAAGGTTTGTTTACCGGATCGCCAGAGACGATCGAAGCCCTTCGGGCGGCCATCGCGAGGGCCCACGGCCGCTGATTCGCTGTGCGTCTTCGTGGTAGCATCCCGGCCGACACCCGTCATGTCTTTCCGTCACCGACTGACTGTCGTGGGACTGGGGCTCGGCCTGTGGATGATGGCCGTGCCCGCGGCTCAACAGGCGCCGCCGCCGGCGCCTGCGACGGTAACCCAGGTCGCGAAGGCGCTGCCCGAGAAGCTGTCAGACGCCGAGTACTGGGCGCTCAGCGAGAGTCTGTCGGAGCCCGGGGGCTCGTTCCGCTCCGACAACCTGGTCTCAAACGAGATCTACATGCAGTCGATCATTCCGGAACTGCAGACCGTGACCAGGCCTGGCCGCGTCTATCTAGGCGTGGGCCCCGAGCAGAACTTCACCTACATCACGGCCCTCAAGCCGCGCATGGTGTTCATCATCGACATCAGACGAGGCAATCTCCATACGCAGTTGATGTACAAGGCGATCTTCGAGATGTCGAAGGACCGCGCCGACTTCGTGTCGAAACTGTTTTCGAAGAAGCGGCCTGAAGGGTTGACCGGAAAATTCACCGCGCAGGAGTTATTCGCGGCATTCGCGAATATGGAATCGAGCGAGGCGCTTTATAAAGAAAACCTCGCGGGGGTTCAGGCTCACTTGACTAGGGCGCACGAGTTTCCACTCTCAAAGGACGACCTCGCCGGCATCGAGTACGTGTATTACAACTTCTACTGGTTCGGTCCGAGCCTCACGTATTCGTCCAGCAGCGGCGGCACCGGCGGGCGGGGCAACTTCGTCAACTACCAGGCCTTGATGGTGGCTGACGACGGCGCCGGCGTCTCACGCAGCTATCTGGCCAATGACGAGAACTTCATGTTCATGAAGGAACTCGAAACGAAGAACCTGCTGGTACCGGTGGTGGGAAACTTCGGCGGACCGAAGGCCATCCGTAGTGTCGGCCAGTACGTGCGGGACCGCGGCGCACTGGTGTCGGCGTTTTACTTGTCGAATGTGGAACAGTACCTGAACCAGCAGGGGCTGTGGTACACCTTCTGCGGGAATGTCGCGACGCTGCCAGTCGACGAGTCCAGCACGTTCATCTATTCGCAGAGCGGGGGCAACGGAGGCGGGGGCGGAGGCAACCTGCTCTCCTGGTATCGCCCGATCCTTGCCGACGTCAAGGCCAACAAGTGCGACGCTGGTGGACCGACCTCGCTGAGCCGCTAGCGCTCGTTGCGGTTGGCCTGCTGCTTCTGGTGGCAGCGCCGCGGGCGGGTGCTCCAGATCACACTGTTCCCGATCGACTCTCCGACCGCGAGTTCTGGGGCCTCGTTACCGGCATGTCCGAGGCCGGCGGCTACTTCCAATCTGACAACCTCGTCAGCAATGAGCTGACATTTCAGTGGGTGATTCCCGAGCTGCAGCGGCGCTGGGTCGCAGGTCGCGCCTACCTCGGCGTCGGGCCCGATCAGAACTTCACCTATATCGCCTCGCTCCAACCCAGCATCGCGTTCATCGTCGACATCCGCCGCGACAATTTGCGGCTGCAGTTCATGTACAAAGCGCTCCTCGAATTGTCGCCCACGAGAGCAGAATTTCTATCGCGCCTCTTTTCCCGCGAACGACCGGCTGGATTGGCCGACGACGCGCCGATTGGGCAACTCATGGCGGCGTACACAAGCGTGCCGCAGTCGCCAGAACGATTTCAGGAAACGCTCAGGCTCATCCGCCATCATCTCGGTGTGCAGCACGGCTTTGCGTTGACGTCGGAGGACTTCGCCGGCATCGAGTATGTCCTGTCGGCGTTTCAATATGGTGGACCGGCGCTGGCCTATGCCAATACCGGCCGCTCGACCCGCTACCCGACGTATCAGGGCCTGATGGAGGCCACCGATCAGGCCGGCGAATCCCACGGGTACCTGGCCAGCGAAATGCAGTACGGCCGGTTACGTTCCCTTCAGCTCAGGAATCTGGTGGTGCCTGTGGTGGGCGACTTCGCCGGCACCAAGGCGCTTCGTCAGGTGGCCGACTACCTGCAGGCGCGTCACGCGGTGGTCGGTGCCATCTACACCTCGAACGTTGAGCAATATCTGTTTCAGTACAACACATGGCAGACCTACTACGCCAATGTCGCGACGATGCCGATTGATGAAGACAGCATGTTCGTGCGGTCGTGTTTCAACTCGTGCGCCACGACAGCGCGATCGCGATCTGCGCAATTGCTCGACCCAATCGCGTTGCTCCTGCGCGACGTCGCCGCCGGGCGCATTCAGTCGTACTACGACGTCCTGGCCCGCAGGTGATGGCGGTGTTGACCGTGCGCCGCGGCGTGTCGGCCGGCATCCTGGCGCTGGCGCTTGGCCTGGCGTCGCTGGCCAGCGCGCCCGGATTGCGGGTAGTCACTGGCCCGCTGCCCGAACGGCTCGGGAATGCGGAGTTCTGGGCTCTCGTTGAAGCATTCTCCGAGCCCGGCGGCTACTTCCAGTCCGACAACCTCGTCTCGAATGAGCACACGTTCCAGTACGTCGTGCCGACGCTCGAGAAGACGGCGCGCCCCGGTCGCGTCTATCTGGGTGTGGCGCCCGACCAGAACTTCACCTATCTGCTGGCGCTGAAGCCGCAGATCGCATTCATCGTGGATATCAGGCGCGGCAACCTGCAGACGCAGTTGATGTACAAGGCGCTCGTCGAACTGTCGCTGGACCGCGCCGATTTCGTCGGCCGCCTGTTTGCCCGGCCGCGTCCAGAAGGCCTTACGACGTTTTCCACAGTGGACGACATCTTCATGTCGTATGCCCGCACGGTGTCCCAGGGCGATCTTCGGACGGCAACACTGGCCGAAATTCTTGAGCACCTGACAGTGACGCGCGGGTTTCGCCTTGCGCCCGGGGACATTACGGGGATCGAGGACATCTACGATCAATTCGTGAGGTTCGGGCCGTCAATCACGTACTCGTCCAGTTCCTCAAGCCTGTCGGGTGGCCGGTCGGGCTTTGGGCGGTCCGGCCGCGGACGTAGCAACTTTCCGACCTATGCCGACTTGATGCGGCAGCACGATGGCACGGGTGTGCAGAGGGGTTACCTCTCCACTGAAGAGCAGTTCCGGGCTCTAAAGGAGATGCAAGAGCGCAATCTCATTGTGCCGGTGGTTGGCGATTTCGCGGGCGAGAAGGCGTTGCGCGCGGTGGGGCGTTACGTTCGCGACCATGGAGCCACCATCGGCGCGTTTTACACCTCGAACGTCGAGCAGTACCTGTTCCGCAATGGTGTATGGCGTGCGTTCTACGCCAACCTGGCCGGTCTGCCCGTGGATGATGCGAGCGTGATCATCAGATCGGTGTCGCCGCGTGACGGTTATCTCGGCGTGCCGCAAGGCCCCGATGGCCGCGCCAACGTCCTCGATCCCGTGGCCGCGCTCGTGCGCGATTTTCGCGCGGGCCGCATCACGTCGTACTTCGACGTCACCTCGCGCGTCCGCTGAAGCCCGCGCGCTATTTGTGTGG
>JBKJQX010000090.1:0-19266 GCA_046594875.1 Vicinamibacterales bacterium | reverse complement strand
CCAGAGCATCCCGACCACTTCTTCGCCACGCTGACCAGTCAGCAGGCGCAGTCGCAGCGCGTCAGCGGCTCGGCCCGGATGCGCGTCCAGTCCGGCCCAGAGGGCGCGTAATTCATCATCCGTCAGCACCCGTTCGGACGGTTTTTCTTTGAATCGCTTTTCCATGCGCGCGGCCGGATGCGATTCCAGCAGCGACCGATCCACCGCGACCGTGAACAGCCGAGAGATCAGCGCCTGCACTCGATTCACGCCAACAGTCATGCCGACGGCGACGAGCGTATCGAGCAGTTCATGCACCTGCACGCGTGTGACGGCGCGTAGCGGGAGCGAGCCCCAGGACGGCCGCAAGTACTTGTCGATTTTGGCGACGTCATCCCGCCATGTTTTCTTCTGGCCCGCAGCCATCTTCACGTACAGATCGCACAGATCACTGAAGGTGAATCCGCCAGGCGCCGGCGTCCGTGCCGCCACCTTTTCCGCCCGTCGTTCCGCCGCGGGATTGCGGCCGTCATCCACGAGCGTTCGTCGCTTCCGTGCCACCTTCCGCGCATCGGCGAGGCTCATGGCGTCTACCGTCCCAAGCCGATCCCATTGCGAGGGGGAGCCGTTCACGCGGTAGACGAAATACCAGGTCTTTGCGCCGGTCGGCGTGACGCGAAGCGCCAGGCCCTTGGTATCCGTGTCAAAGTAGGCGGTGCGCACGTCCGGCCGCGCGCCTTTTACCAGTCGGTCCGTGAGTAGGTTTCGGGGCATCCAAGTGCGTCTACTGGGCTAGCGTTGGGCTAGCGCCCATACAAGACTATGTGAACGGATCTGAAATGGCCAGCAATAATTATCAGAGTGGAAAAACGAGAACTCTGGTGTCAGGCAGCGTCACGGTTTTCCAGTTGTCAGGACTTAAAATCCTGAGTTCCTCACGGAACGTGTGGGTTCGATTCCCACCCCCGGCATTCCACTGCTTCGCTCGTAATGGCGAAATGTCAGAAATGACCGAAATGGCGAAATTCGGTGCGAACCCCTAAGCCACAAATTCCACCCGCAACACCGAATCCGACGGGCAGGACGCAGACAATAGCGCTCGCGTTGGCGCTCGTTGTCGGCGTTGCGGCCCTTTACGCGCGGGCGGTGTGGTTCGACTTCGTCCTGCTTGACGACCCGTCCTACATCGTCGAAAACCCGCAGGTGATGGGAGGGCTGACCTGACCGGGGGTCGTGTGGGCCTTCACCACCTTCTACAAGGGCTACTGGATTCCGCTGACGTGGCTGTCGTACATGGCCGATGTGTCGGTGGGGGGCCGGGGGCCTGCGATGTTTCACGCCACGAACATCGCCCTGCTCATGCGGCTGACCCGGTCGCCGTGGAGAAGCCTGGTCGCAGCCGCACTGTTTGCCGCGCACCCGTTGCATGTGGAATCCGTCGCCTGGATCACCGAGCGGAAAGACGTGCTGAGCCCCTTCTTCGCGTTGCTGAGTGTTCACCTCTATGTGAGGTATACCGCCAGCCGGCGCGTGACGATGTATGCCGGCATGGCGGCGTGCTTCGCGCTGAGCCTGATGGCAAAACCGATGCTGGTGACGTTGCCGGTGCTTTTGCTGCTGCTTGATGTCTGGCCGCTCGGGCGACTGCCGTTCCACCGTGATGCGCGATGGCGCACGGTGGTGCTGGAGAAACTGCCGTTGCTGGGCATCGCCACCGCAGCGTCAGTCCTGACGATAGTGACCCAGGGGAATGCGGGCGCGCTGGCGAATTTCGATGCCCTGCCGCTCGGTCCACGACTGGGCTTTGCCATTCTCGGCTACGGAGCCTTCCTGTATCGCCTGGTGTGGCCAGTGGGGCTCAACGCGCTCTACTCCTTCCCCGAGCCTCTTCCCGTCGGCTGGGCAGTGGTTGCCGCCATCGTGCTCGCCGGTGTCTCGATCGCGGCGGTTCGTGCCTTGCGCACGCGGCCGTAGGTGACGATGGGATGGTTCTAGTTTGTGATCGCGATGGCTCCGGTGAGCGGGGTGCTGCAGGAAGGTCAGCAGTGGACCGCGGATCGATTTGCGTATGTCCCGTTCATTGGTTTGTATGTCGCCCTCGTGTGGCTGGTGGCGCCAATGGTGGCTCGGGTGCGCTACGGTGCGGCGGTCGCAGGCGTAGCGGCGATTCTGGCGGCGGGCGTTGCGACCCATACCCAACTGGGTCACTGGAGAAATGGCGAGGTGGTGTGGCGCCGCATCCTCGCGACCGGCGGACAGACGCGGCCGACGTGCAGAACAATTTCGGCGCCTTACTCGCCAGCCAGGATCGCGCGGCCGAGGCCCTGCCCCACTTCGCGGCAGCGGTGCAAGAATTGCCCAACTGGGAAAGCGCGCGGCTCAACTACGCGGTGGCACTGGCGCAGACGAATCAACCAGCCGAGGCGATTCGGCAGTTCACAGAGGTCCTTCGCATCAACCCCTCGAACACAGTAGCGCGACGGCCTCTGGGCAGGTAGGCCGGCAAAGAATGTCCAAACTTTCCCAGGCCAAGTCCGTCTTCTGAACCCATGTCATCCCTCCTCCAGGATCTGAAATACGCGCTGCGAGGCATCGGCCGCCGCCCGGGCCATACCGCGCTGATCGTCCTCACACTGGCCATCGGCCTGGGCGTCAACACGGTCGCATTCTCCAGCGTCAACGCCCTGCTCTTCCGGCCGTTCCACATCGCGAACGCCGACAAGTACGGCTGGGTGTTCGCGGGTTCGCAGGGCGACTCATTCTCGGGTGTGTCGCTCGAAGTGTTCGAGGCTCTGCGGGTGAAGACATCGACACTGCAGGCTCTTGTGGCCGAGGGACGGATGCCCCTGGCCGCAGCGGCATCGGCAGGTCCGGAGCAGGTGTGGGGACTGGCCGTCTCCTCCGACTACTTCTCCGTCGTTCAGGCGCCGCTTGTGGCCGGCCGCGCACTGTCGCCGACCGATACCGCCGCGGGCGCCGTGCCTATCCTCATCAGTGAGCGGTACTGGCGCACTCGCTGGAATGCGGCGGCGGACCTCACCTCGCTCCAGCCGATCGTGAACGGACAACTCACGAGCGTCATTGGCGTCGTCGCCGATTCCTTCCAGGGGCCCGGCGGCATCTTCGAGCCTCATCTCTGGTTCCCGCTCGACGCGTCCCCCCAACTGCGCCTGGCCATCACGCCCGGCAACGAGTGGCTGACGATGATGGGGACGCCGGCGGCAGGTGCGTCAGCGGCGCAAATCGGCGCGGAGGTGGAGGCCATCGTGAACGGTCTCGACTCGGCCAAGGCCGAAGACCGAACGCCGGGCCGTAAACGACGCGCGGAGTACGTCCCCATCAGCGACGGCCACCCCGAGGCGCGCGCGTTGGGCGCACCGGCGGCCATGGCGATGGGGGCCGTGGGGCTGGTGCTGCTGATCGCGTGTTTCAACGTCGCGGGATTGATCCTCGCCCGCTCCGCCGAGCGCCAGCGTGAACTGGGACTGCGCACTGCCCTGGGGGCCAGCCGCGTCCGGCTCAGCCGCCAGCTCCTCGTCGAAGGCCTGGTGCTCGCCAGCATTGCCGGCGCCGCCGCGTTGCTTCTGGCGTACTGGAGCGAGGCGCTCCTGGGTGGCCTGAGCCTTCCCGCGCCCATCCCGCAACGCCTGCACTTCACCATGGACTGGCGCATGGTCACTTTCACTGCGGCCATGGTCATCGTCGCGGCCGTCGTCCCCGTGCTGACGCCGGCGTGGCGGGTCTTCCGGACCAATCCGACTGAGTGGCTGAAGGCCGGCACATCAGGGTCGGTCGGCGGACTGGCCCCGGCACGGGCCAGGCGGGTGTGGGTCTCTTTGCAGGTGGTCGGCTCCACCGTCTTTCTCACGTTGGCGCTCATGTTCGTGACGAGCTATGTGGCGGGTCTGCGCACCGACCTTGGCTTCAATACCCGCCACGTGGCCATGCTGCACATCTCGCCAACGAACTTCGCGATTACACCCGAGCGCCAAGGTGCGCTCGTGACCGATCTGATGTCCAGGCTCAGCACCGCGCCGGTGATCGAACACGCCAGCCTGGCCGACCGAACGCCATTCCAGATTGGGGTCAATCAGACGCGCCTGCTCTCTACTGACGGCCGCAACTGCGACCAGGGCGGCTGTGTCCCTGTGGTCGCATCAGGCGTCAGCGCCGCGTTTTTTGACACGATGGACATTCCGCTTCTAGCCGGCCGATTGTTCAACGACTTGAGCAGCGCAGACGCGGACACGGCGGTCATCAGTGCCGCCACCGCCGAGGCGCTGTGGCCCGGCCGCAGCCCGCTCGGCGAACGAATCCACGAGAGCGGCGCCGAGCGACCCCGGCAAGTCATCGGCGTCGTGGCCGACATCGTGCTCCGCCTGGACCGGCCGAACGGGCTGTCCCTTTATCGCCCGATCACCTCCGGGCAATTGTCCGCCCCGGTGACCGTGGTTGCCCGCAGCCGCGTTGATGCGGATACCGCTGCGGCGGTGCTCAGAAGCACATGGCGCGACCTCGACCCGTCACTCCCGCCAGCCACGGTGCAGACGATGGATGAGCGGATGGCGCTGCCGCTGTGGCCGTCGCGGGTGGGAGCCGCGTTTTTTGCCACCTGCGGCACACTCGCAGTCATTCTGGTGACGGTCGGATTGTTCGCCGTCACGTACTACGCCGTGGCGCAACGCACGCGCGAATTCGGAATCCGGCTTGCGCTGGGGGCCACGGGCCCGGACCTGCGCCGCCTGGTGCTGGGCGAGTCGATGCGGCTGATCATGCCGGGCCTGGTCGTGGGCCTCGCCGCCTCCGCGGCCCTCGCCTCACTGGCGCAGGCGACACTCATCGGCGTGTCGTCGCTCGACCCGCGCTGGTATGTGGGCGCAATGGCGCTGCAGGTCGCGGTCGCGCTCGTCGCGAGTTGGAACCCTGCACGGCGCGCGGCACGCGTGTCGCCGCAGACTACGCTCCGCGGCGATTAGAGATTCGCGCTGAAAATGGCGAAATGCCACAAATGTCCGAAATGGCGAAGTGTTGGACAAACCATTGCAGGGAAGAATGTGGGAATCTCTTAGGTGTCCAATGGTTGAATCTGCTGCTCCAGGGTCATTCGCCAATTGCGCGCCTTCAACATTCGAGAATTTCGCCATTCCCGCAATGCAGACATTTCGTCATTTCGGTCATTTGTGGCATTTCGCCATTACGCGCTCAGCGAGGAACTGCCAGTGAAACCTTGGCGGCTCCTTGGGGAGCACAGCACTCCCGATGGCACGCGCCTCACGTTGATGGAGCACGACCGCGACCTGGTGATTCTGGCCAATGGCAAAATGCTGATGTCGAGCCGCGCGCATGGGTCGGAAGAAGAGCTGGCGGCGCTCGCGTGCAAGCACCTCTCGACGGCGGAGTCGCCACGAGTACTCGTCGGCGGCCTCGGACTTGGCTACACCTTGCGAGCCACGCTCGATGTGCTGCCGACCACCGCATCAGTAGTCGTGGGTGAACTGGTGGCTGGCGTCGTGGAGTGGAACCGAGGCCCGCTCGGGCCCCTGGCGAATCACCCGCTCGACGACCGCCGCGTGAAAGTCATCATCGACGATGTCGGCAAGACGATGCGTCTGGATCGGGAAGGGTTTGACGCCATCCTGCTCGACGTGGACAACGGCCCCGACGCGTTCACGGCCACCGGCAACGCGGCGCTCTATGCCAACGACGGCGTGGTCTCTGCCCATCGCGCCCTGCGCCCCGATGGCGTGCTGGCGGTGTGGTCCGCCTGGGAGGACAGAAAGTTCGAGCAGCGGTTGCGCTGGGCCGGCTTCACCGTGAAGGTGCACAGGATGCGCGCACGCCTGAAGCGTGGCGGGCCGAAGCATACGATCTTTGTGGGCAAGCGCTCCTCGGCCTCGGCCTCGGTGTAGGCGTAATGGCGAAATGTCACAAATGTCCGAAATGGCGAAATGTCGGACAAACCATTGCAGGAAAGAATGTGGGAATGTCTTTGCCCGCCAATGGTTGAATCTGCTGCTTCTAGGTCACTCCTTCACTGCGCGCATCGGACATTCCCACATTCGGGCACTTGCGCACTGCAGACATTTCGCCACTTCGGTCATTTGTGACATTTCGCCATTACAGAATGACTCGAATGGGCGCTGCGAGTTCGTCAAGCAGGCGTTCGAGCCCTGCCGCGTCGGTCGTCGGCGCCTGACACGCGAAGTCCGTGCAGACGTAGGCCGTGGCGCGGCCGCCCACCGGCGCCATGGCCGCAAGCCATGGCAGACGCGTGGCGAGCGCTTCCTGCCCTGTGCCCGGCGTGAGCGTCAGTTGCACGGCAAACGGCAGGTAGCGCCGGGCCACGACGCGCTCGAGTGCCAGACGGTCGTCACCCGGCGCGCCGACGATGACGATCTGGGCGGCGCGTGCGTGCCACGCGGCCAGGTTCGAGACCATGTACGGCATTACTCGCGCGACGCGGCCCAGTTCAGTGCCGTACCGCTCGAGTGAGCGCTTCGCTCTGTCCATGAACGTGTGGTCACCTGTCAGATGCGCGAGCACCATGAGAGTGCGTACCGTGACTGACGCTGCGGCGGGCTCGGCGCCGTCGTAGTCTTCCTTGAGCCGCAGGAGTACCGAGGGGTCTTCGCCGGTTGTACTGAACCAGCCGCCATCGGTCTCGTCCCAGAATTTTTGGGTCTGCACTTCGGTCAGCGTGAGCGCCCAGTCGAGCCAGTCGGGGTCGCCCGTGGCCTGGAACAATTCGATCAGCCCATGGGCGAGACACGCATAGTCTTCGCAGAAGGCGTCAACCGCTGCCTCGCCGTCACGGAACCTGCGCAGCAGCGTGCGCTCCGCGTCGTTCCAGACCGTGCGCTTCAGGCTGCGGGCCGCCCGCACGGCTGACTCGCGCCACTCATCGCGGCGGGTGCTATCCACCAGCACGCGGGCCGTCCGGGCAAACGCGCCAATCATCAACCCGTTCCACGCGGTGATGACCTTGTCATCCAGGTGGGGGCGCGGCCGCAGGCTGCGGGCCTCGTACATCCGCCCGCGCATGTCGGCCAGTACCTGCAGCACGTGCTCGGCGGTGCGGCCGGTCCGTGCCGCAATCTCATCCACCGACTGCGCCACATAGGGGATGTTGAGACCGCGGAACTCGCCGTGGGGGTCCGACGGCGCGTTGCCGGCGTCTTCCAACCCAAGCCTGCGGCGCACGATCGGCGCATCGTCGCCGAAGAGCCGATCGATCTCCGCTGTCCCGAACACGTAGAAGGCGCCCTCACACTTGACGTCACCGCCCGGGACCAGCGAGTCCGCATCTTCGGCGGAATAGAACGCGCCGTCCGACGCCGTGAGGTCGTGCCGCACATAGTCGAGTGTGTCCTCGGCGACGGAGGCGTAAAACGGATCACCGCTGGCCTGTGACGCGGCGAGATTCGCCATCACGAGTTGCGACTGGTCATACAGCATTTTTTCGAAGTGCGGCACGCGCCATTCGGCATCGACCGAATACCGATGGAACCCACCGCCGAGATGGTCGTGGATACCGCCAAGGGCCATCGCGCGCAGGGTATCCACGGTCATCTGCCTGGCCTCGTGGACATGCGTCAGCGCCCACGCATCGAGCAGGAACAGGAGTTCAGACGGACGGGGGAATTTCGGCGCGCCGCCAAAGCCGCCATTGCGCCGATCGTAGGCCTTGGTGAAATGGCTGATCCCTTCCGTCACCGCCGCCACAGGCGCGAGAGGCACCACGGTGGGCAACGCGGCCGACGCGACGGTCTCGCGCAACTGCGTCAGCAGACCGGCGGCCGACACCCGCACTTTGGCCGAGTCGTCCTGCCAGGCCTTGGCGAGGTGGGCGAGCACTTCGGTAAATCCCGGTCTGCCCCACCGCGATGTGGGAGGAAAATACGTGCCCCCGAAAAACGGATGCAGGTCGGGCGTCAGGAACACGGTCATCGGCCAACCGCCGGCGCCCGTGGTGGCCTGCACAAACGTCATGTAGACGCGATCGATGTCGGGCCGTTCTTCCCGGTCAACCTTGATCGAGATGAAGTCACGATTGAGCTGCGCCGCGATCGACTCATCCTCGAACGACTCGTGCTCCATCACGTGACACCAATGGCACGTGGAGTAGCCAATCGACAGGAAGATCGGTTTGTGTTCGTCGCGCGCCCGGGCAAACGCAACGTCGCCCCAGGGATACCAGTCCACCGGATTATTCGCGTGCTGAAGCAGATAGGGACTACGTTCGTGCTGAAGGCGGTTTGACATGTCTCTCTTGGACGTCAGGCGACCGGCTCACGCTCGGCGGCCGCCGGCTCTGTTTGGGGGATCTGTTTGCGCAGGCGCGCGTACGCGGCCGATACTTCCGCGCCGTACAGGAGGATCGCCGCCGAAAAATACACCCAGATCAGGAATGCAATGACCGTGGCCACCGACCCGTCGACGTTGAATCGCGACAGGTCCCGCAAATACCACGTGAACAGCGCAAACGCCCCGCGCCACAGCAGGCCGGCCAGCAACGCCCCGACCCACACGTCTCTCAGGCGCACCTTGGCATTGGGCGCGTAGTAGTAGATCAGTCCCACCACCATCATGAACAGCGGCGTCGGCGCGTTGCGTACCACCACGCCTTCCACCCAGCCCACCAGGGGCCACCTCGCCGAGAGCGTCGTGAACCATCCGGTTTCAGTCACCTGCGCAGCGCTCACAATGACGAGTGCGATGACCATCAACACGCCGGCCGCGAGCAGCATCAGCAGCGTAAACAACTTGTGGTGCCAGAATCCACGCGGCTTCTCCACTCCCCAGGCGTGATTGACGGCCGACGTCACGGCGCCGAACACGCCCATCGCCGCCCACAACATCACCAGTGTGCCCATGGCGCCCAGTTGCAGCGCGCGCGGCCCCAGGGCCTCGATCTGCGCCAGGAACTCCACCCGGGCCGGCATCGCCCGTGTCAGCACCTGCAGCAATGTCGATCCCCCCTCGCTCATCGCGAGCTGGCCCAGCACCGACAGCACCAACAATGAGAACGGGAAGATCGACAGGAGCGCGTAGTACGCGATCGAAGCGGAGAACGTCAGGTTTTCGCTCTTATAGAACTCCACCACACCTCGTCCGGCGGCCTGCACACCGAGCGTCAGGCTGCGCGCCAGGCGCCGGCCCAGCCGCCTGGCCGCGCGAACGGGCTTGGGCGGTCCGCCCGGCGCGGCCGCTGCGCCGGCGCTACGAGCGTCCGAAGGGTGTGACATCCGCGCGGGCGTTCTTCACCATGGACCGGGCACGGTCAATCTCGGCCGCCAGGTCCGCGAGTCGGGGTTCAAGGTCTTCACGCAGCCGGCGCCCATCCTCGGTGAAGAACAGGTAGCCCATACAGCCGCCCACGACGGCACCCGCGAGGGCGCCGAGCAAGATGGAGGTTCGGTCACTCACGGTATTTCCACTCCCATGGTGGCCCATTGTACTTCGCCTGCCCGTCGCGCCTGTACAATGGTCGCGCCGATGGAGCCCCTCACCAGCCTGATCAAAACCACCGCGCCGGAGTACGTAGCCAATCGCGATCGGATGCTGGCGCTCCTCGAACAACTCAAGACGCGCATCGCCCAGGTGCGTGACGGTGGCGGCCCCCGGTATGTGGCCAGGCACCGGGAACAGGGCAAGCTTCCGGTACGCGAGCGCATCGAGAAGCTGTTGGACCCGGGCACGCCATTTTTGGAGCTTTCGGCGCTTGCGGCGTGGGATCTCTACGACAACGAAGCCCCCTCAGCAGGGGTCGTCACTGGCATCGGCCGGGTCTCGGGACGCGACGTGATGGTCATCGCCAACGACGCCACCGTCAAAGGCGGCACCTACCTGCCGATGACGGTCAAGAAACACCTGCGTGCCCAGCAGGTGGCGCTCGAAAATCGCCTGGCCTGCGTCTACCTGGTTGACTCGGGCGGCGCGTTCCTTCCCCTGCAAGCCGAGGTCTTCCCCGACCGTGATCACTTCGGGCGCATCTTCTTCAATCAAGCGCGGATGTCGGCGGAACGCATCCCGCAGATCGCCATCGTGATGGGCTCCTGCACGGCCGGTGGCGCCTACGTCCCCGCCATGTCCGATGAAACGGTCATCGTCAAGGGCACAGGCACGATTTTCCTGGGTGGGCCGCCGCTCGTGAAGGCGGCCACTGGCGAGGAAGTCTCGGCCGAAGATCTCGGAGGCGCCGACGTCCATACCCGGCTCTCCGGCGTGGCCGACTACCTGGCGGACGACGACGAGCATGCGCTGGAACTGGCGCGCACGATCGTCTCGACGCTGCACACCACCAAGCACCTGCCGCTCGACATGACCACTCCGGAGGCGCCGCGGTACGATCCGCAGGAACTGTACGGCGTGGTCAACATCGACCCCAGGCACCCGTACGACGTGCGTGAAGTGCTGGCGCGTCTGGTGGATGGGTCGCGCTTTGATGAGTTCAAGGCCCGCTACGCGACGACCGTGGTCACCGGCTTCGCCCGGCTCCACGGATTCCTGGTGGGCATCGTGGCCAACAACGGCGTGCTCTTCTCGGAGTCGGCGCTCAAGGTCACGCACTTCATTCAGATGTGCAACCTGCGGGGCATTCCGCTTGTGTTCCTGCAGAACATCAGCGGCTTTATGGTGGGCCAGCAGTACGAACGCGGCGGCATCGCCAAGGACGGCGCCAAGATGGTGCATCCGGTGGCGAACTCCGTGGTGCCGAAGTTCACGGTGGTGATCGGCGGCTCGTTTGGTGCCGGCAACTACGGCATGTGCGGGCGTGCGTATGAACCGCGGCTGCTGTGGATGTGGCCCAACAGCCGCATCTCGGTGATGGGTGGTGAGCAGGCCGCGTCGGTGCTCGCGACGGTCAAGAAGGATCAACTCGCCCGGGACGGCACGGCGTTCAGCGCTGAAGACGAAGCCGCCCTCAAGGCGCCGATTCTGCAGAAATACGACACGGAAGGGTCGCCCTACTATTCCACGGCGCGGCTGTGGGACGACGGCGTGCTGGACCCGGCGCGCACACGCGACGCGCTGGGGCTGGGCCTGTCGGCCGCGTGCAACGCGCCCATGGCGGACCCGCGGTTCGGCATCTTCAGGATGTAATCCAGGTAGAGCGGATGTAACCAATGACGACACTTCTCGTCTCGGAAGGCCCTGTCACCACGGTGACGCTGAACCGGCCCACCGTGCGCAATGCGTTCAACGAAGAGCTGATTCACGACTTGTCCACGTGGGCCGCGAGTGTGCCCACGGACGGGTCGGTGCGCGTGGTGGTCTTGCGCGGCGCGGGCGCGACGTTCTGCGCAGGCGCCGACCTCCAGTGGATGTCGAAGATGGCCGCCTATTCGCGCGAAGAAAATCTGGCCGACGCCCGAGTGGCTGCCGCGATGTTCCTGGCGCTCGACAGATTGCCCGTCCCGGTCATCGGCCGCGTCCACGGGGCGGCACTGGGCGGCGGCGCCGGCCTTGCCGCCGTCTGTGATGTGGTCGTGGCCGCCGACACAGCGGTGTTCGGATTCACCGAAGTGGTGCTTGGGATTCTGCCGGCGATGATCTCGCCCTATGTCGTGCGGAAGATCGGACTCTCGGCGGCCCGAGAATTGTGCCTGAGCGGCGCGCGGTTCCCGGCCGCCCGCGCCGCTCAGATTGGCCTGGTCCACGACGTGGTCAGCGAAGACCGGCTCGATGTGAGCGTGGACCGGCACGTCGCACAGTTCCTGAAGGCCGGTCCGGGCGCCGTCGCTGCCACCAAACGCCTCCTGAGCCAGGTGGCCGGCCATGCGCCGGCCGACGTCATCGACCAGACCGTGGATGCGATTGCGACGCAGCGCGTGTCAGCCGAAGGCCAGGAAGGGATGCAGGCCTTCCTCCAGAAGCGGCCGCCGTACTGGCAGGCATGAACCCGTCATGATTCGCCGAGTGCTCATCGCCAACCGCGGCGAAATCGCCGTCCGCATCATTCGCGCCTGCCGCGAACTGGGCATCGAAACGGTCGCCGTCTATTCGGAAGCCGACGCGGGGGCGCCTCATGTGATGGCGGCGCACGATGCGGTCTGCATCGGACCGGCTGCCGCATCCGCCAGTTACCTGCGCGCCCCGGCCATTCTGGACGCAGCCGCCCGGACCGGCGCCGACGCCATTCACCCAGGCTACGGCTTCCTCTCTGAAAACGCCGCGTTCGCTCGCCGTTGCGAAGACAGTGGCCTGACTTTCATCGGCCCATCGTCCTCGGTGATCGAACGGATGGGGTCCAAGACCGCGGCCCGGGAGGCCGTGTCGAAGGCCGGTGTGCCGGTAGTGCCCGGAGACACGCCGCTCGGACAAGGGGCCGAGGCCGTCCTCGCCTCAATCGCGAAGGTCGGATATCCGGCGCTGCTCAAGGCCTCCGCCGGTGGCGGCGGCAAGGGCATGCGGATCGTCCGCGCCGAGGCAGAAAGCGCGGAGGCGATTGACGCCGCCCGCCGTGAAGCTGAGCGCTCATTCGCCGATGGCACGCTCTACGTCGAGCGCCTGATCGACCGGCCGAGGCACATCGAAGTGCAGGTCATGGCCGACCAGCACGGTTCCACCGTGCACCTGTTCGAACGCGACTGCACACTGCAGCGCCGGCACCAGAAGGTGATCGAAGAAGCGCCGGGCCCCACCATGACGCCCGCGCTGCGCGAACGCATGACGCGTGCGGCGGTGGCTGCCGCTGCGGCTGTGGGCTACGTCAACGCGGGCACGATCGAGTTTCTGCTCTCAGGCGATGACTTCTACTTCCTCGAGATGAATACGCGGCTGCAGGTGGAGCATCCAGTCACCGAGGTGCTGACCGGCCTGGACCTTGTCCGCGCTCAACTGCTGGTCGCCGCCGGCGAGCCCCTCCCCTTCAGGCAGGACGATGTCACGATGCGGGGCGCCGCAGTGGAGTGCCGTGTTTACGCCGAAGACCCGTTCGCGAATTTCCTGCCGCAGGCCGGTCCGCTCCTCCGCTACCGCGAGCCTCAGGGCCCCGGAATTCGTGTGGATGCCGGTGTCAGCGAAGGCCAGCACATCTCCGTTTACTACGACCCGATGATCGCCAAGGTCATCACGTCTGGGGAAACTCGCGACGCCGCCTGGGCGCGCGCGGCGCTCGCGCTGCGGTCCTTCGAGATTCTCGGCATCCGCCACAACATCTCATTCCTGCTGGCACTGCTCCACCATCCCGAGGTGCGCGCCGGCCGCACGCACACGCGGTTCATCGAAGAACATCTCCCTGAGTTCACGGCACCGCCTGCCGACAACGACGCGCACGTGCAAGTGGCGCTGGCGGCGATGCTGTCGCTCACAGGCACTGCGAAGCCTGCGTTAGCGGAAGGCCGCGTGTCGGGTGGCATCGATCCGTGGTCGTCGCTTGGAAAGGTGGCGTGGTAGCGATGGCGACGCCGTTTCGGCTCAACGACGGCCGACGCGACTGGCTCGCCACTGTGGAGGGCTCGGTCGTGACCATCGACGGCGTCGAAGGCGAGTTCATCGTCACCGCGCGCCCCGACGGCCGGTGGTCGATTACCCACAAAGCGGACGGAAGCCCCGGGCGAACCGCCGTAGGGGCGCAAACATCCGACGGCGTCTGGACAGGCGTTGATGGCGCTACCACCCAGTGGCAGGTGGAACCCGCGTCGTCGCGCGCCCGGCACAAGGTTGTTGACGACAGCATCAGGGCGCCCATGTCGGCCACGGTGATCAGGCTGCATGTGGAAGTGGGCAGCGCGGTGTCGGAGGGCGACCCGCTGGTGGTGGTTGAAGCCATGAAGATGGAGATGCCGCTGCGCGCACCTCGTGACGGCAAAGTTAAAGCCGTGCATTGTCGCGAAGGCGAGTTGGTGCCCGCGGCGGCGGTGCTCGTGGAGCTGGAGTAACCCATGGCCACATTGCCGCAGGCAGTGACGCTGGTGGAGGTGGGCCCCCGCGACGGTCTGCAGAATGAAGCTGCGCGAATCAGCACAACGGACAAGATCGCATTTGTTGATCGGCTCAGCCTCGGCGGCTTGCGCGAGATCGAAGTGTCGGCATTCGTCAGCCCGAAGTGGATTCCGCAGCTCGACGACGCCGAGGATGTTTTCGCAGGCATCAGTCGGAAACCAGGCGTGAGGTATTCGGCGCTGGTCCCCAACAGGAATGGGCTTGAGCGCGCGATCGCGTCTGGGGTGACGGATATCGCCATTTTTCTTGCGGCCTCTGAGACATTCAGCCAGCGCAACACGAATCGCTCGATCGACGCCTCGTTCGACGTGTACCGCGAGGTGGCCTCGATGGCGATGACCTCGGGCCTTCGTGTCCGGGGCTACCTCTCTACGGCATTCGGGTGCCCGTTTGAGGGAGACGTGCCGGTCGATCGCGTGGTGACGCTCACACAACGGCTGTTGGACATCGGCGTGTTCGAAGTGGCAGTCAGCGATACGATCGGCGTGGCCCATCCAGGTCAGGTCAAGGCGATGCTGCCGCTGTTGCTCGATGCCATTCCTGCCGACCGTGTCGCCTTGCACTTTCACGACACACGCGGGATGGCCCTGGCCAACGTGCTCGCTGCGCTGGAGTTTGGCATCACCACGTTCGACGCGTCGGCCGGCGGGCTTGGGGGCTGCCCGTACGCGCCTCGTGCCACTGGAAACCTCGCGACAGAGGACTTGGTGTACATGCTGAACGGTCTCGGCATCAAGACCGGCATCGACATCGACGCGGTCTCCGACGCTTCGCTCGCGCTGGCCCCCTTGTTGGGCCACGCCCTCCCCTCGCGTTATACCCAGGCGCGCCCAGCGCGATGATTGCCGACTCAAGGCTCACGACATGGCTCGTGGCGCTTGAAGCGCGTCACCTGGCCAACCTGACCCGCCAGGAATTCACGCGGGCGGTTCGTGCGCTCTCTGCACGCTATGTGGAACGACGCAACCAATTGCCCGACCGGTCACCGCTGGATTCGGCGGGCAAACGCGCCGCCTTCGCGCTGTTCTACGCGCCTGTCCACCTGCTGACGACGCGCGAGGCGATTTCGCACCTCGGCGTGCGAACGGACCTGTCTTCGCTGGTGGACCTGGGCTGCGGCACCGGGGTGTGCAGCGCGGCGTGGGCGCTGCTGCACGAGACACCGCCGTCCATCACCGGCGTGGACGCCCATCCGTGGGCGCTTGATGAAGCGCGGTGGAACTGGCGCACACTGGGTCTTCGGGGACAGGCCACTCGCGGCGACATGGTGGCGGCGGCCAGAAACCTGCTCAAACAGAGCGACGCCATGGTTGCGAAGACGGGCGTCATCGCCGGGTGGTCGATCAACGAATTGGCGAAGCCGGATCGAGCGCTCTTGCTCGACGTCCTGGATCAGTTGCTGGGCCGGGGTGTCACGCTGGTCATCCTCGAGCCATTGGCACGCGGTGTCGCACCCTGGTGGGACGAGTGGGTGGAGCGCCTCGCGCCGCATCAGATCGAGGCCGGCGATGTAAAAGCGGACGCCGGGCTGCCTGCGCCGCTGGATTCCTTCAGCGACGCGGCGGGGTTCCGGAACAAACCACTCGGAGTAAGGGCGATGGTGAATCGGGGGGGAGCATGATGAACCGGGCTGGAGTGATGGGTGTGGGCACGTTGTGCGCAGCGTGTGTGATCGTCGTGACGGCCGCCTCACAGGAGCCGGCGTGGCCCACGACGGTGACGCGCAGTGACTTGTATGACCACTATCTGACTGGCAGCGAGGCGGATGTCACTCCGGTCACGACCGGCGGAGTGCTGCTGGCGGGTGGCGGCACGGATCAACCCGAAGCGTTCAAATGGCTGTTCGCGCATGCCGGTGGCGGCGACATCGTGGTGTTGCGTGCGTCTGGGGCCGATGGCTACCACCCCTTCGCGATGAAGATCGGCGGTCTGGACTCGATCGAGAGCTTTGTCGTGAAGTCTCGCGAGGCGGCGTCCGACGCGAAGCTCCTGGAACGCCTCGGACGCGCCGAGGCGATCTTCTTTGCCGGCGGTGATCAAAGCAAGTACGTCACGTTCTTCAAGGACACGCCCGTCGAAACGATGGTGAATGCCGCCGCTGCGCGAGGTGTGCCCATCGGCGGCACCTCCGCCGGACTCGCAATCCTCGGAGAGTTCTCCTACTCGGCGATGCGCGCCTCGATCACCACCGCCCAGGCGCTGGCAGATCCCCTGTCGCCGGATATCACCATCGACAGGGACTTCCTTGCCTTGAAGCACCTGGACGGGCTCATCACCGACAGTCACGTGGTTGAACGAAGCCGACTGGGACGCACTGTGGCCTTCATGGCGCGACTGCACCAGGATGGCTGGCTGAAGGCGAAGGGCACCACGCCGGCTCGTCCGGCTCGAGCCCTGGCGATCGACCGTGAGACGGCCGTTCTGCTGGAACGCGATGGCACCTCAACAGTGGTGGGCCCCAACACCGCGTACTTCATGCAAGGAGCCCAGCCGCCGCAACAATACCGCGCCGGCGACCCGCTCACCTATCATCCGATTCAGGTGTACAAAGTGACCCGCGCTTCGACGTTCAACTTGACGACGTGGTCGGGCACGGGAGGCCAGGCACTCACATTCGAGGTCAGGGACGGCATGTTCATGGAACGCTGAGCGCGCGCAAAGTTACACGAGGCGTGAAGGAATGAAGGAGACGCCTCGTGTAAGAACCCTTAGCGGGTCATCCCGTACATCAGGTAGTTGATGCCGAACTTGTAGGCTTCGTTCGTGGGGTCCACGGCGTAGACGCCCTCGGCGGAGTGTTCCATGTAATCGCCGATGTCCATGTTGTAGTTGATCACCACCGACAGCCGCTTGGCCGGATCGTTGTTCTCGTAGATGCCGTAGAACTCGCCCATCAACCCCTGCTGGCCCATAAAGCCGGGGTACGGCACGTCAAGCGTCTTGATCGCGAAGAACGTATTAAAAATAGGATGCGAGATGGTGAGCCGCACGATGCGCGCCTTGGGGAGCACGCGAGTCATCGCCACTTCGAACACATTCCATTCGTTCTGGAAATGGAAGTCATCAACGATCAGGAAGCCGCCCTTTTCAATGTAGGTGCGAAGGCCCGCGACTTCGGCTTCGCTGGGATACCAGTACCCCGGCTCTGACAGGTAGGCCAGCGGAAACTTCATCAGCTCCGGGTCGTCCATCTTGAGCACGGTGCCGCCGTGCGGACTCGGCGTGATCGCGGTGAGCTCAGGCAGGATCAGGTTCAGATGCTGTTCCATGTCCGGATAGTCGTACGACCAGCCGGGGTAATTGGCATACCAGAGGCGGACAATCGAGAACTTCGCGTCGTACGGCACTGCCGCAGGCATGGGCACAAATCCGCCCATCCTGAAGCCGCCGCCGCGGCGCCGCTGGGCAGAGAGCGGGAGCACGGCCACCACAATCAGGGCCACCACCAGCCAGCGATGTCGCATGGCGGATACTACCGCGACACCGCACCCGTCGCGCGGCCAAACGCCGCAGGGCCGCCCACCACCGGCAGGCGCACACTTGTGCCGTCCAGGTCGATGGTCAGTGCGGTGCCCGGTTGCGGCCACAGCGTGAAATCGCGATCGCTTGAGAAGATCATCAGGCCAATCCGTTTACCGACCGGAATGATCTGGTCATCGGGCTGCAAGTCAAACGTCATCGTGACAAACTCGCCCGGTGTGAGCGGCGTACCGCGTTCGCGGGAGTTGTAGTCGCCGCCCCGTGTCAGCGCCTTGTGATTCTGCGGATCGGCCCAGCCGCGCGTGATGAGGTTTGACGTCCCAATCGGCCCTTCGGTCCACGGCAACTGCACGAGATACACCGACAGGTTCGCGGCAGGCTTGCTCGACGCCATGCGGATGGTGACACGCACGGTCCCCGACAGATGGACGGCGTCGGTCAACTCGGGCGTGGCATAGAGCAGGCGGTGTCGCGATTCCGACGCAAGGGCGAGCGCCGGAGCCGCAATCTCGACGTTGTCGGTGAGCGTTTCGGTGCCCTGCTTCAAGGGAGTCGCCGCGGTGGCGAGTGTCCCTGTCGCACCTCCACCCGCGCCCAGCCGGAGCGTGACGCCGGCGGCCGCGGGATTCGGATAGTCGGCATAGGGTGTGGGAGCCGGGGTCGGATTGCCGCGTCCACGACCACGGCCGGGGGTGGTTGGTGGCGCGCCGGGCGCGGCCGCTGCGACCGGCGGCGGGGCCGGTGCCGGCGGCGTTTCGCGCACGATCCACGCCTTCGGATCGTTCTCCACGCCGTTTTCGATGCCGTACAGGTACCGCGTGAACCACTTGTTCATCAATTCCATGGGCGGCGCACCACCGTGGCCGCCCTGGTGGAAGTACTGCTGCAGCGGCACTTTCCCCTTGAGCGCATTGCTGATGCGCACGCTGTGTTCGGGCACCACGTTCCAGTCGTTGAACGCGTGCGCCATGAGCACGGCGGCTTTCACATTGCCGACAAGGGGCAGCAGGTCGCGCGAGATCCAGAACGCGTTGTAGTCTCCGGTTCGACGGTCACGGCCTTCGACAAACTCGCCGTCGCGATAGATCTTGTTGCAGGCCGCGCGCCGCGCCGGGTCACCGCTGTTGATGAAGTCGTACAGGAAATCGATGTCCTCACCGAGCCATCCCCCGGGATGCCGCACCAGGCCGTGGGATCGGTAGTAGTGGTAATACGACGTGTTGGGCGCAATGGGGATGATCGCTTCGAGCCCGGCAACGCCGGTGGTGGCCGCCGCGAGCGGGATAGTCCCGTTGTATGACGTGCCCGTCATACCAACTTTTCCAGTGGCCCAGGTCGCTTTCACTTCTTCGCTACCGTCAGGGGTGGTGAAGCCTTTCGCGCGGCCGTTCAGCCAGTCGATGACCGCCTTGGGCCCCAGCCGTTCCGGCGCGCCGCCGACAGTGGCACACCCCTGCGACAATCCGGTGCCCGGCGCCTCGGAGTGCACCACCGCGAAACCGCGGGGCACCCACGCAGCCACCTGAGAGTTTGAAATGCTCGTGCGTGCCGCGTTGAACTCAATCTCGGGCTGCGAGGTGCGCGCCGGAGAATCCACGCCCACTTCCTGCTTCACGTCCCACAGGAACTGCCTCTCGCCGGACGTCCCGGCGAAATACGGCGACGACTCGTACACCACAGGCACCTTGAGCCCCTCGGTGTCCGTCTGAAACTGTCGCGTGACATCCACGTGCACGCGATCGCGCTTGCGGTCGCCATCCGAATCGAACTCGGTCTCCACCCACAGCCGATGCCGAATCCATTTTGTGGCGTCTTCAAACGCCGGCACGACCTGGGCCTGGCCGTTCTCGAAGATGGGTC